>JARIHL010000073.1 GCA_029288315.1 Candidatus Saccharimonadota bacterium | reverse complement strand
CCGGGAGGCCTTCGCCGCTCAGCACATGGGCTGGGTGGCCCGGGCCTACCGCACCCATCCCTACCATCACGCGGTCTACGGCCCGGACGGCATCTCCCAGAGCCTGCTCGGCCAGGGTTCGAGTCCCTGATGGCCCTCCAGATAAGAACGTTGTAATTATTTCACTAAATTTAAGTCTTGACGGCTGCTTTTGACGGCAACGCAGCCCCTTCTGTCCGTACGCTGTCGTTCTCAGTAATACCCTCTTGGCTATGGGCTTGTACTAATGGAGTGGGATGTCCACGTTGACATACCTGATGCCACAATCGCTATGATAAAACGTTTTCTTTGTATACTCTCTTTATGAATAAGCCAGAGATGCCAGCTATTATTAAAGAGGTTGGTTTTGATTTTAGGTGGGATGTCCGCAAGGTCTGGGTGCTTAATGTGCCCACGGAAGATATATCAATCACAGAACTAACCTGGCACTTCGATATTCCATTCTGGTCAAAGCCTGGCGGTTTCTATGATTTGTATCCAAGAGATGTATGCGAACATCAAGACGAAAACAAAGAAGAATATGAGCGCACCATGAAAGCCGACACCTCTCATCCCATAGACATCATGCAGTGGCGTGGTAGGTGGTTAATTTTGGATGGATTACACAGATTGCTGAAGTTGGCTATAGAAGGCAACAAAACTGTAAAGGTGCGCAAAATTCCAGTATCAGCCATCACTGAGATTGTTCAGGATTAAAATCATCTCCTATAATTTCGTAGATTGCTGACCTTCTATCTGTTATATGTTTAACGAATCCTGATAGCTTTTCAAAAATTGAACATTTAAAAGATCCGTTAAGGTTTTTGTTGGAGGTGGGTTTAGCAACTATTATCAAAACACAGTACAATAATCTTATGGCTACGAAAGAAATTTCTGGTGGCACAGTTCACAAAATGCCTGCGGATTTACGCAAAGCACTTGTTGCTGATTCGAAGGTGTTTGCTTTATGGGAAGATATTACTTCGCTCGCACGTAATGAGTTTATTTGCTGGGTTGAAAATGCCAAACAAATTGAAACCAGAAAGCGCCGTATCAAAAGAACATGCGAAGAACTTCTGGAAGGAAAACGCCGGCCTTGTTGTTGGATAGGTTGCATCCACCGCAGAGACAAACCGGTAAGCCCTTCGGTGCAATGGGTGCTCGATAAACAATCGAAAAAGCTATGATCTCATAGTGGAGTATAGCTTCGTAGAGGTGATAACCTTGTGTAATTTTTGACTGCAATGAATGAGGGACCATTATAGGCTGTATAAAGCTTGCCGCAACAAGAAACGAGGTGGGCATCAAATATGGGAGGGCTTATGATGTATATGTATCTGCAAGATCATAAAAAAGATTCTATTATTAAGCGTTGGGCGGTAGTAGTTGCGGCTGTCTGGCTGGTAATGGCCATGCTCTTTGTAGGAGCCGGCCACGCTAATGCTCAAGCTGCAAAAGTTGGTGATACAAGTGCTGACGAACAGTTACTGCTGGTTGGTCCGCTCAGTACGTGCGGCGGAGCGTCAAAACCAGATAAAGATGATTCAAAGTGGGGCAAATATTTTAAAAAAAATTACACAAACATTCGCAAACTGGCAAGCACAAATAGTACCATCTGTGGTCAAGGCCAAAAGAGCCACACTGTAGACTATCATTGCTGGGCAAAAGGTAAAGATGGTAAAACATGGACTTACTTGCGTGATCACACTACTAATTATGAAGGATGGGTACGCGACGACTTGCTTAAAGACAACGGCAGTCACGTCCACTGTTAAAGCATGAATGTTGCCCACTTAGTTAATAAAGGACGCCTGCAGGCGTCCTTTTAGGGTCGAGCCTATAGAGTCAGGATGGAGAAATTAAGAGATTATGATGCGATATTTAACTTCGATTATAAGAAAAGCGGCCCTCCGAAATTTCGGAGGGCCGTGAACCAGAGATTGGCTTTGCCGTCATAGCGTCTTCACGGAAGCATCTCAAGACACTAATTTGCCCTTCTTAAGTACAGTCTTGGCATCGATATAGGTTGCGCGTCCACGATTATTAGTGCGTGTCCAGGGTTCGACGATCCAGTATTTGACAATGAGTTCCGCATCGCGTCCTCTTTTGACTGTGATCTCACGTATCTCGATAATCTTTTGGTTGAATCTTACCTTCGCATTAGGATTGAAACCTTGCTCTTTTAACAATGCGCGCAGACGATCATTGATCGCTTGCCGAAGCTCCTTACTCTTCATGCCAAAACGAATAGTCACCCCCAACCCTTTAGCCTCATTGATGAGACCTATATGCTGACTGAGCCTTTCCAGCCATAGACTGAAAGCCGCCTCCGATTGCTCAGGGGGTTTAGTTACCCCAAAACGCTCGGCCAGTTGCTGGTGGCGAGACGATAGCGCCATAGATTCCTCCAAGTGTCGAAAACTATGCTACGGATGCAATTATAACCCGAGTACAGGTACTATAACAGGGGTATGCTATAATCTTCCACATGGCCGCAATAAAGACGCACAAAAATGATTTAAGCGTTCTAGAGTTTATACACTCACTTGATGACGATGCGAAAAAACAAGATAGCCTTGCACTACTAAAAATATTTGAAGAATGTACTGGAGAAAAACCTGCTCTGTGGGGCACGAGTATTATCGGATATGGAAGCTACCATTATAAATCACAAAGAAGTT
The DNA here is from genome assembly GCA_029288315.1 of Candidatus Saccharimonadota bacterium. Classification (GTDB taxonomy): domain Bacteria; phylum Patescibacteriota; class Saccharimonadia; order Saccharimonadales; family EFPC-124; genus JARIHL01. The sequence goes on along the minus strand of JARIHL010000073.1, from coordinate 12,721 downwards.
CGCAAGAGGGTGATTGGCCGCTAACAGGTTTTTCGCCGCGGAAACAGAGTTTAACAATTTATATCACACCCGGTTTTGATGCATACCAAAAAGAGTTGGAAAAGCTGGGCAAACATAAAACGAGCGTCGGGTGTTTGTATATAAAACGACTCTCTGATATCGATATAGACATTCTAAAGTATCTTATTAAAGATTCGGCAGAACGAACGAAGCAAGCACAGCCGCAATAAAAATAGCTTTGTTATGAATGTCTTCAAAAGCCTGCATTAACCATTGTTTCCGCCTCCAGGGAAACAGTCCGCTCGCAAATAGCTCGCTGCCTTCCTCCCGGGAAGGTCGAGTCTCTGGAAACGAAAGCAATGGGTTGACGCAGGCTTACTTTGAATAAATAGATAATCATTGTATAATAAAGTAAAGCGAGATGGTCTCGCTTGTTTTTGCGACTGATCGAAGATGGTGAGATATGACAAGTCGGCAAGAAATTAGCGCGCGCCGTCAAGTGGCCGTGATGGGCCCTTCGTTTGGTCTGTTGCTGTTCCTGATGGTAAAGCTAATGATCCCAGATGGCGAATTTCACAACCAGGTTGTTGATAACCAGCCTAACTTCGTAAAGGGGTTAACATTTCTAAACCCTTGGCTTGATCTCGCCTTATGCTGTTTCTACGTTTGGCTGATGGCCCGTTTGCTCTTTGTTGGCTTCGCTGCTCGCAAGCCGGCAGACTGGCCACATAGCCCAAAGGATTGGCTGCAAGTTACGGCCATGATCTTTGCTGTCGCTGGGACGTTTGGTGGATCGGTTTTCGCAGCCGTAGGGGGATGGTTTGTAAGTATCCAGGCATTCTTGTATATGGGCGTCTGCTTTACCGTTTGTGCGGCGGCGTTAGGTGCCTTTATGGTGATGCTATTATGGCTGGGTAACAGGGTGCCGCCCCTTGCTCAATTTCTTTGGGCTCGCGTCCGTCATCTGCCAGTAGCTCAATCACTCACCAGATTCATGGATCACCTCGCAGCAAAAGATATTCCCGAGGATACAGATAAATAGCCGATCTGAGATAATCGGGCACATCAATCAAGAGCGGGCCAGCGTGGCATGGATAAGGGGATTCCTTACCGGCCACGAGGGCCCCTTTTCCATATAACCCATTCACTCCTCCTTCCAAACACAGCCGGTTGTGCCTCTCTGATCTTTGATCAGGAAGTACGGTTGGAGGAGAAGGTAGGTAGGCTAGAATAGCCGCCATAAATCTCAATAGTGTTATAATAATCATTATGAAAAATCAAGCAGAGTCAGAACAGTCTCCTCAAGGTATCTTATGGCTCAAGCTTGACGAAGCCAGTAAAGGCCAGTTGCAAGAAGAGTATCCGCCGCGTTATCCGAATGTATTTTATGATCATGTCACATTAGTATTTGAGGCCCATCAGGCAGCAGTAAACTATTTAATTGGCAAAAAGGCAGTGGCACATGTTTTGGCCTATGCGCGTAACGATCATGTTGAGGCAGTGCGAGTCGATACGCACGGTTTGCCTGATACCTATGGTGTGCCGCACGTTACCCTATCGACCGAAGAAGGCATTGAGGCATTTGAATCAGTGGCCATGCTACAGTCGGAACATCACGAAGAGTCGGTTGATCCGCCACTTGAACTGGATGGTACTATTGAATTCATTCCGTTTGAGTCTGCATAATAAATTTTCTCGCTAAATAGTTTATGCTTAAATATGAAGCAAGATTTTTGAAAATAATAAATTAACGCGAGAAACATTTTTTATGCGCGATAATTTTGCCAAGCACTGCATGATCATCGATAATGGCACGCATTATATCTCGCAACTACATCAACTTTGTGGCCCCACCAGCACGGCTATCGTTAGCGTAGAAGATTTGCATATTCCGACGGCTGAGCGATATGATGTAGTAGTGCTTTCGGGTGGTTTTTATGCCACTGTGCAGAACGGTGATACATATTATGCTAAGGAAATTGAGCTCATCCGGCGAGCGCGAGTGCCAATAATTGGGGTTTGCTTAGGCTTTGAGCTTATCGCGCATAGCTTTGGTATGGCTCTGCGCGAAATGGGTCATTACGAGCACGGTACATTATTAATCACTACAACTGAAGTTGGTCAAAAAATCTTTGCACAGGAATCTTTGATTGTCTATGAGAATCATCGGTTTGTCGTCGCTAAAGTGCCAATAGACTTTCGTGTGCTCGCCGTATCAAAAGATGGCGTAGAAGCCTTTGAACATACAACGCTGCCTATCGCTGGTTTTCAGTTTCATCCAGAAATGTTTCTCCAAGATACCGAAGGTCACTCATTATTTAAAACCATCCTCAACCGCTACGCTATAAGATAACAAAAAAGTAGTGTTTAAGTGCAACTTGATGTAGTATCTAAATAATGGAGATTCCACTGACTGCCCTTTCGACCTTAACTGGACTTGTTGTTATGTCGATGGCAAGAATTTTTATTGGTCAACGGATACAGCAAAGTAGGATTGCGGTATCGCGGCCGGTTCGTTTACTAAACAAATTTTTCTTTCAGATGAGCCTGTTCTTTTTCTTGATGACATTGCCTTATGTATGGCTCTATACTGAACCTTCACTTTTTTCGCCGCTGATGGCTTGGGGGTATACAGTTGGCCACATTTTCTTATACATTGCCTGCCTGCATATTATTCGTATGACTGTTACGATTATTCCACAACTTGCTAGTAAAGATAGGTTAGTTATTGTGGCCGGCCTTGTTGCTAATATTATTCTGACAATTCTCACTGCGGCGACTATGATCTACGGTACGCAGCCGATATACGACTACGAACGGCACATTACTCAATTTAATGCAGTACCAGTTGTCGGCATCTCTATCGGCATATTTGCGGGGTTGGCGATGATCCCGCCGGCATTGTTATTCCTGCACAGGGCTATTAGAAGCAAAGGGAGTGGTCGGATACGTCCTCTGTTGCTTGGTATTGGATTCTTGTTGATGGCTATTGCAGGGCCACTCCATGACAATGCTCAAAACTGGCAGACTTTTGTGATTGCCGATATATTTACAATTGCCGCAATTGCACTTTTAGGGCTTGGTATTGTCTACCGCCTTGAACAAAATTTGGCCACTACGAAGTCGACTCGCAGCCCTATGAAACCAATCACTCAGTGATTATCTGCCCGGCAAGGGTGAATGAGCCCTCAATATAGTACCTATCCGGAATTATGCTAACATAAGAAGTATGAGACCAATTTGGACCGGTTCAATCAGTTTTGGTTTAGTCAACATCCCGGTGCGGATGTATAGCGGTGTCAATCCGCGTCAGGGGCTTGACCTTGATATGCTTCATAAGGATGACCATGCGCCTATCCGTTATGCCAGGATTTGCCGCAAGGACGGCAAAGAAGTACCCTGGGATGAGATTGTCAAAGGGTATGAGTATCGCGAGGGCGATTATGTGGTACTTACCAAAAAAGACCTTGAAAAGATCGACGCTCACAAAACCCAAACTCTAGACATCCAACAATTTGTTGAAGAAGGTGGGATTGATGTCCGTTACTTTGAGAAACCATATTATCTAGAGCCAGTGAAAGGAGGTGAGAAGGCGTATGCTCTGTTGCATGCGGCGCTTGAAGAGTCGGATAAATTAGCCTTAACAAAATACGTTGTGCATGAGCGTGAGCATTTGGGTGTTATAAAGCCGGTTGGTCGCGCCTTAGTGCTGAATCAAATGCGCTTTCCAACAGACTTACGTGAAGGTACTGATCTTACCTTTCCATCTGATAAAGAAATAACCCATAAAGAACTTGATGTCGCACTAAAACTCATTCGTCAAGAAACCAAACCATTTGTACCCGAAGACTTTCACGACAGTTATACTGAAGAGCTTGAGGATATGATAGCGGCTAAAACTAAAGGCAAAAAACCGCCAAAACATCGTGCAGCACCAAAAAATACTTCAGCTCACGATCTTATGGCAGCGCTCAAGGCCAGCCTAAAAAGTGACGCTAAACAATAGTCATGGGCCTTAAAAACTATTTAGAAAAACGCGATTTTAAACAGACACCTGAACCAAAAGGCCAGCCAAAGAAGTCAAAACCAAAAAAATTAGCCTTCGTAGTACAGGAGCATCATGCTTCACACTTGCATTACGATTTTCGGCTAGAACTGGATGGAGTATTAAAAAGCTGGGCCGTGCCAAAAGGCCCAAGCCTCAACCCGCATGATCATCATTTAGCAATTCAAACAGAAGACCATCCTTATGAATACCGCAAGTTTGAAGGTGTTATCCCTGAAGGTAATTACGGTGCTGGCAATGTGATTATTTGGGATGAAGGCTGGTACGAAGCGCGCAAAGGAGATCTGACTGAAAGTGAGAAAACACTCCGCACAGAATTAAAAAAGGGTCATCTGACATTTATTTTGCACGGTACAAAATTAAAAGGTGAGTTTGCCCTCATTAAAATGCCACACGCTAAAGAGGATAATGCTTGGTTGCTCATTAAAAAAGGTGATGAGTTTGCATCGACTCGCAATGTTACTGGATTGGATCGGTCAGCCAAAAGCCATATGCGAGTGGATGATCTCGGTGCTCGTGCCAACTTGCCAAACTTAAAAAGCTATCCAAAAAAAGCCTGGCCGTGGCGAGTGCGCCCCATGCTGAGCACCCTCATCGACGAACCGTTTAGTAAAGAGGGTTGGTTATTCGAAATTAAGTGGGATGGATATCGAGCCATTGGCACCAAGAAAAAGGATCATATTGAGCTGTATTCACGTGCCGATAATGATTTCGTTGAGAGCTATCCGCCAGTGGTTGAAGCTCTACGCGCTTTCGAGCATGATGTCATTGTAGACGGCGAGATTGTCGTAGTTGATGAGCACGGCACAGCGCATTTTGAATGGCTACAAAACTGGAAAAAAGCACCTCATGGTACACTGCATTATTATCTTTTTGACATTTTATGGTGTGATACATATGACATTCGTACTATGCCGTTGAGGGAACGCAAAAAACTACTCAAAAGTAGTATGCCACGAAGTGACATACTAGGTTTTAGTGACGATTTTGAAACCGATGGCCTTAAGCTCTTTAAGGAAATGCAATCTCGCGATATGGAAGGTATGGTTGCCAAACGCGGCGATAGCCCGTACCGCGAGAATGATCGCGGGCAAGATTGGCTGAAAATAAAAACTCATCTCAGGCAAGAGGTAGTAATAGGCGGTTTTACTGAACCGCGCGGCAGCCGTAAGCATTTTGGTTCGCTAGTAGTTGGTGTATACGACAAAGATGAGTTAGTTTATGTTGGCCATTCTGGTGGCGGTATTGCTGACGAGCAACGAAAAACATTACGGAGTAAGCTTGATAAAATTGAGCGAAAAACATCGCCATTCACAACACCACCAAAGCCAAACGCGCCCGTACATTGGGTCAAGCCGGTGCTCGTATGCGAGATGAGTTTTAGCGAGTGGACAGAGGAGGGGTATATGCGCCAACCGCAGTTTGAAGGGCTTCGTGAAGACAAAAAACCGGCGAGTATTCGCCGCGAAAAACCAAAAAAAGCCTCGCCGGCCAACCAACAAACCGATCAGCTTCAATTTACCCATGAAGATAAAATATTTTTCCCTAAATATAATTATACAAAGGGTGATATTCGGGATTATTATGAGCGGATAGCGCCTTATATCTTGCCGTATTTAAAAGACCGGCCGCTTTCGTTACTGCGTCAACCAAATGGTATTACTGGCGAAGCATTTTTCCAAAAAAATATGGAGCATTTGCCGGACTGGGTGCCGTCTATTGATATCTTCTCGGAGTCAAATAATGCCAAGCTGCACTGGGTGGTTGGTGGCAAGCTTAAGACTTTGCTGTATCTGGTTCAACTTGGTTCGATTGAGATTAATCCATGGAATTCTCGTATTCAGCATCTTGATAGGCCTGATTGGGCAGTGATTGATCTTGATCCCGAAGGTGTTACCTTTAAAGCTGTCATTACGGTTGCGAAAGAAGTGAAGCAAGTCTGCGATGAGTGGCAGATTCCTTGCTATCCGAAAACTTCTGGTAAAACGGGTATTCATATTTATATCCCCATGCAAGCTCACTATACGTACGAACAAGTTAAAAACTTTGCTCATCTTTTGGCACTGGAGATTAATAAGCGCCAGCCAAAACTTACTAGCGTCGAGCGAATGCCAGCCAAACGCCGCCATAAAATTTATTTAGACTTTTTACAAAATCGTGAAGGCCAAACGCTGGCAGCGCCATATTCTTTACGGCCAACTCCTGACGCAACAGTATCAACACCGTTACATTGGGATGAAGTTAACGGCCGTCTTACGCCAAAACGATTCACTATTAAAACTATTCATAAACGGCTCGAGGATATTGGTGATTTGTGGAAGCCGGTTATGCAAAGGGGCCTTAATCTGCGTGATGTATTGAAGAATCTGAATCCTTAAACTCCCCTACTAATGCGACTCGGTTTGATGGGTTTAGAAGTTTAACGTGTTACTGAAATTATTTCGCCATTTTCGGCAGCAGGTGCAGAAACTGTTATTCGGTTACCAGCAGCACTTTTCTGCACGGTATAACCAGTATTGTATGTGGCGCTTGCATCACTGCAGATCGAACCGGCAGGCGTTTCGGTGCCTGTCGTAGGGTCAAGGGGCAAATCTGCGATATACGTAGGCACTAAATCAGCACAAAGATTAACGGTACCTGTACCGGTTGAGGCAATTGTTTGGGCAGTGCTTGTAATACTAGCTGGTAAAACGCCTTTATTTTGTGCGGCAGATTGATGAATAGCGTTTAGAATAGCATTAACATTCGATCGCCGTTGCACATTATTAGCTTGCCGAAAGTTTTGCTGCGGGTTAAGCGCGATTAACACAATTGCTAAAAGTATCGCTAAAATACCGATCACCACGAGGAGTTCGATAAGTGTGAAGCCTTTTTGTTTTTGTGTGATCATAAAAACATAACCCTTTTTACCTTATTTCTATAATAACAAAGTACTGCCAAGACACAAGCATTAAAAAATCTGAATCAGAAAGTTATTGAAAAGCCTCTGTCACGCACCATCTAGACTAAGAAGTGTTGCGAGATACAGAGATTTTTAAAACTTTTGGAGAAAATTTGCCTCTCTAGCGAGAGAAACATCCTTAAAGAGATGCTTTAATTCATCTTTCGTATAATTCTTATGTGCACCGAGGCCGAATGTTGCGGCCGGTGAAACGGCTATAACTTTATTTTTTAGATTTTTACAGGCCATGGCTAATGGGTAATATAATGCCGCATTAGTGGCATATATAGTGAGCTGTTTTTCGGCTTGTAAAACGCGTAAAATTGCTCGGTATTGGGTAGTAAATGGTACTTTGCTTATAAATTCATCACTGAGTGAAGCTTCCTCTGTGCCGGGCAGTAAGGGGATGTTTTTTTCAAATAATACTGAGTCATTGAGTAAAATGAGTATATTCTTATTTTTGATTTGCTGCTTCGTTAAAAAGTCTACAAATAAAGCACTTGCCTTGGATTCATCAGTTACTTCAAGATTATGCACTATTTCTGGAGGCAAAGGTAGCTGTAGAGTTTTGCCGTCTCGATAAAAGAAAAAAACGCTATCTCGAGTTACCTGGACAATGATATGCGGCTGAGCCGTAAAAAAGCCTATGGCGTTTCACTCCAATTAGTAATGGTAAAAACATTGTTGGTGTATGTGGCGGTTACTTGCACGGTGCGGCGGAAATCGCCGCTTTTTCCAATCGAGGTAATTGTTTTAGTTGCTGAACCGCTTACGTTTACTGTAGCAGTTTTCGTGCCGATTGTCAGCGTCTCTCCTGTGTATGATGGATCTCTGAGTAACCGTATCATGGCATTTTCTACACCAAGCTCGGCAGTACTCAGCGCTTCTTGGCCGCTGCCGTATTTTGAGGTGGCCAAAGCATTCGTTAAGGTTATCACTGTGGCCATAGTAGTGAGGGCAATAACGGTTGCCATAAAGGCGAGTAGCGCAACGAGCACTTGACCGGCTTGCGGGTTGCGGGCAGCCAACACTGCTTGTTGGACAGGCTCGACGTTTCCCGGAGGAACGCAGCGAGCTGTTTGCGGGCGGAGTGATCCTGTCAGGCAGGAAGTGTTGGCTGCTTTAAGTACTTTCATCGCCTGCCCACAGTGGTTGTAAACGTTTGTGCCCGTTGGCCTTGATCGTCACGCGCCTTGCTAGTTACCGTAAAGGTAATACGGAGCGTATCTTTACCCCCTACATTGCCGAGCCGCTGCACACTAAATCCTGATACCGTTGATTCAGATCCATTGACATTGTATGTTCCGAGGCTACTAGCAAGTTGTAAGTTAGTACCGTTCAGGCTATAAGTATGATTAACGCCACCAATGACGAGCATGAGGCTTGTGGCGGTAGCCCCAAGGCTACCGGGTGTTGTTACTGAAGTGGCGCGTGTAATATCATAACTCAAACGGGCTAAAATATACCGGCCATCCTGAGCTACCGATGACGTTGCGGCGGATTCATTTTGTACATCAACTGAGGCGGTTGCAATATCGGTCAGAATAATCATAAAGCCAGAGAGCAAACCCATCACGACAAGGAGTTCAACGAGTGTGAAACCAGTTTGTGTCGTACGTTTCATGGCGAATAATTAACCGTTATATCTTGCAGAACAGGTGTTGCAGTGCCAGGACCAGTCAATGTAGCTCGATAACGGAGATACCGTGTATTACTTGCAATTAAAGCCAAGGCTGACGGACTGGTATAAAAAGTACTCGCAGTGCCATCGGGGCCATTATAATTCCAAGTTGCGTTATCGTTATTGGTGGCAATTTGAAATTGAATATTTGTACTGGCTGGTTCAGTACTCGTGAAGTTGAGGTAATTAAAACCAACACTGTTACCAAGATCAAATGTTGATGACGTGTAGGTACCAGATGTTTGGTAGCCACCAGCACTTACTGTGCCCTGCATAATGGCAAATTCCCTTGTGTCATGCGCTGAAGCCAGGAAAGCATAATTACCTGACAGTGCTATTTTATTGGAAACCGCTGCCATATTAAAACTACTGATAACGGTTGGCGTGGCAGGGGTGGTCATGTTGAGTACTCTAAACTGCGCATTGGTAAGGGCGGTTGCTAGAAATGCAGTAGTACCTGATACGGCTACGCCATTAATATTGGCGCCGACTTCATGCGAGCCAACCAAGGTTGGGGTAGCGGGTGTGGCAGCATTAATAATGAAGAACTCTGCACCGCTCGCGTCATTAGCTTTTGCTATATAAACGGTAGTGCCCACGGCAAAGACATCATTCGCAATTGCCGTGCCCGTGGTGTTATAGATTCCGGCTTGAGCAGGTGCTGTTTTACTGGTTATATTAACAATTGTAAGTTCGGCTGTGGTAATTGACGTGGCTAAATAAGCATAGTTGCCCGAGATGTGAATGGCATTAACCGTATTGCTCAAGTTCAGTGAGCCACTCAGGCTAGGAGCAGTAGGCGTAGTAATATTGACAATATTAAATTCATTGCTGCCTGTTGTGGTGCTATTAACCTTGCCGACATACGCATACGTGCCGTCAATATAAACATTTGTCGCATTGGCTGCGTCACCAATATTGAAACTAGCGGCTGTCACAGGTGTGGCGGGGTTGGTAATGTTTACTACTGTCAATTCGGCGGTGTCCGCAGATGTAGCTAGATAGGCATAATTGCCTGATACAGAAATACCATTAATTGCACCGGCGGCTGTATAGCTGCCAGTAAGTGTTGGGGTGGCTGGGTTAGAGATATTGATAATGCGTAGGATGGTTGAGTCGGCTACATAGGCATAGTTACCGCTAACGAATACATCGGTTACATCTTCAATGCCCGCTAAATCGAGTGAGCCAGCTATGGAAGGCGTTGTCCAGCTAACGCTGCCGGGGGTAGAAGCCAGCTGTATTTCGCCACCGCTGGTATTAGTAGCAGTAGTGTTGGTGTGGGCGCCGGTGTTAAAATCTGCCTGCGTGGTATCATCAATCACAGCATTTGCTTGGTGACGCGAGAAATACAATTCCTCGCTCATGGTAGTAGTAATGGGTGTTGTCCACGATAGAGTAATGGTGATTTTTTTAGTCGATGGATCAACGGTACCTCCACTGTCTATGATTGCTCCACTGGAATTACGTTGAACATCTGATATAACAATGTGCCGTATAAAATTATCAATAGTTTCGCTGCCAGCGGCGAGGCTCCAGGTATTGCCAGTGATGGTTGGGTGGTAGGTGCCATTAGTGGCAATGTTAGTCCAACCTTTCTCACGCACTGATCGAATAGCTTCGCTCGCTTCGCGAAGAAGTGCTGTAGCTTGTAACCGCTCGTTTTCTTGAGCCTGACCTTCGCGCGCGCCAACCAGGGCAGTAGCAAGTGCCGGCAACATAATGGCAGCGAGACCAATCGCAACAAGGAGTTCCACTAGCATTTGACCTGCTGTTTTTTGATGCTGGGTTGGAGGATTAAAGCCAGTATTGACTGGGGTCCTGTCACGCGGTCCGCCCCTAAAATTTTTTCTGAGTACAGAAAAACATTTTTGGGGCCGCCCCGCCGCGTGCCACCCCATGTTTGTCGTGGCTTTAATCCTCCAACCCAGCATCAATTGCTGCTCACTGCGCCGAGCGCATTTAATGTTATTATTTTCGATTCGTTTGAGAGGGTATTAGTAACAGTAATGGTATTGGCGCTGCCACTGTAACCACTCACTTCACCGGCACCTTTAGTAAAAATAACTTGGCCAGATGGAAAAGTTGAACTAAAGGTAATACCGTTCTCAGCAGGTACGACAAAGTTATCTGTATCGCCGGCCGAATACGGGGCGCCTTTAAACAGAGTATACCGATTAGCCTCAACATAGATACCATACGGTTGAGCAGCTGAGGCGCTCATACTGTCGCCGGCCATCGCCTTGAGCTGTTGAGAGCGCAGATCAGTCATAATTCCCTGTACATTAGTTGATAGTGCGGCACTGGTTTGTGGGCGGACAAGATTAATAAAACTTAGCCCTCCGAGGATCGCAACTAACCCCATGACAACAAGCAATTCGACAAGTGTAAAGCCGGTAGTTGTGCGAAGTTCTGGTTGCAAGTTTTATCTCCTAGGCTTTAATTTGCGTAATCATGCTATAAATCGGCGCGATGACCGCCATCATCATTCCGCCTACCAATAAACCCACTACAACCAACATAGTGGGTTCTATAAGCGTTGTGACCGTTTTGAGCGTGCGATCAACTTGTTCTTCAAAATATTCGGATAACTCTTTCATAGCTGTCTCTAGGCTGCCACTGCTTTCGGCAGTTTCAAGAGTGCGAAGCATAAGGGTTGGAATAACTTTTTTATGTTTGCGTAACCCTTCAGAGAGTGATCTTCCGGCTATGACGCCCTCCCGAGTACTGCGAACACTGACAATAATTTCTTTTTTAACTACAGTCCGTTCTGAAAGCTCAAGAGCCTCGGCTATGGGCATGCCTGCCTTTAGTAGTTGGCCCATACTGTGTGTAAAACGCGTGAGGTCAATCTGTCGGCCGAGTGAACGTAAGCCTGGTAGCTTGAGCAACAGGTTAATGAAGGCCCGTTTTTTAACTCTATAAAGCATAACGAGAAGTATACATATAATGATAATGCCCGCTACGATATACGGCCAATAAGTGAGCAGTATAGTAGAGGCGGCGATCATAAACTGCGTGGCAGGCGGCAATTCTACGCGCAAACTTCCAAAAACCTTAGCGATGCGCGGCACTACAAAGGCTAAGATAACCACCAATACCAGCGTAAAAACACCCATCACAAATAGTGGATAGGTCAGGCTGCTCCTCAGGCGGTCATTAAAAGCGATTTGCTGCTTTATGTTTTTAGATAGATCTTTGAGCGTTTCCTCCAGCGTGCCTGCTTCTTCGGCGGCTCGTATCAAATTGAGTGCCACTGGGTCGAAAACATGGGGTGTTTTAGCCAGCGCCTCTGAAATTGGCTTACCTTCATTAAGCGAGTCTTTGAGCAGCAAAAGTACTTTTCGCATGCTACCTTTACTTTCTTCGAGCAGGCCTTCAACCGCTTCCAAAATAGGGATACCTGCCGAGAGCATGGTTGCCAGGTTAGATATAAGTGCTAGCTTATCTTTATTACTCAAAATTATACTCATACATTATTCCCTTGTGGCACGCAGTACCTCCTCAATAGTCGTGATGCCCCGCTGCACCTTATTCATACCATCTTCAAGCATTGTGGTCATACCATCCTTGAGGGCTTGCTGAGTAATTTTTTCAGAGTCCGCATTTGCCACAATAAGCTCTTCAATTTTTGGCGTAACTTCTAAAACTTCAAATGCGCCCACTCGTCCAAGGTAGCCGGTATTATGACAGACAGGGCAACCTTTTCCCTGATAGACCCGAACAGATTTATTACTACCTAAGTATTTGTTGATGATAACCGGGCTGATGGTTGCCAGTTGAGTAGCAATTTTTTCTTCCCCCTGCCAGCCTTTCGTAGTGTTGGTGAGTTCAAAACTAACCTTGCAGCGGTCACAAATCTTACGCACTAAGCGTTGGGCGATAATAACGTTAACAGTCGAGGCGACCAAAAAAGATTCAATTCCCATCTCGTGCAAACGGGGTAAGGTGCCTGCTGCATCATTAGTATGAAGTGTGCTTAATACCTGTCTCTTATACACATCTCCGAGCCCACGAGACTACGCTGCATCTC
>JARIHL010000072.1 GCA_029288315.1 Candidatus Saccharimonadota bacterium | reverse complement strand
CTATTCGTCGGCAGCGTCAGATGTGTATAAGAGACAGGTATCTGATAGGTATCTACACCTGAATTACGAACTACCACGGGACGAAAATCATAAATGAGTTGCTCATCAGCTTTACTATAATCAGGGCTTAAAGGTTCAACACCAATGATATCAAACGATTGTACGATACTCGTGCCAGGTTTTATAGATACGAGCTTGCCGAGTAATAAGCAATTACTTGTACCGGCAGCTTGATTGCTGCTTGTATCGATCACTCCAGCCGCACAGCGCTCTTGACCAGTACGAGAGTTGACTCCATTAAGAATATTATCGTATTGTTTTTGAACATAAGCATGGAGCGAGCGGCTACTATCAGTAAAACGGCTCGCCGTAATAACATTACCCGTACCAACGATAGCAACCAACAGAAGAAGGCTACTGACGGCCAAAAATAAGGTGACCTCGGTAATAGTATAGCCGGCGCTTTGCGTACCCATTTGTTTAGATTATAGCATAAGCTTGTTACTGACTACCTCGGTAAAATAAGCGATGCATACCAATCAATGAGTTGCGTACCGAAAAGACCAGCTATAAAGAAGGCGGCGATCAAGAATGGGCCAAACGGTATGCGGCTTTTGGCAGTTAATTTACCAGTGGCCAATCCTGGCATTACGGCAAGAAGACCAATAATATTGGCCATAAACAAGACAAGCAGCGCTTGTTGCCAACCGAGCACAACTCCCATAAAGAGGCCAAGTTTAACATCTCCGTAACCTACCCACTTTCCCCTGGATATTTTGTGTAACAGCCAGTAAAAACCGCTTAAAGAAATCGCCCCAAGTAGAACATGTTGCATATAAGCCATGAGCGTAAAGTCGGGCTGTAAGCTCAACCTGATGGCTGCATCGATAAAGGCTAAGCTAATCAGCGGAAAAACCAACCTATCAGGTAAAAGCATCCATTTATAGTCGTAGACTATGAGAGCAACAAGCATGACAGTATAAAGCAGCCATAGTCCAAATAACGCCATTGCTTGCCAACTCGTAAACTCAAATGGCCAAAAAATATATGAAACCACAAAAAGGGTTGCCATAGATAATTCCAGTACTGGGTTGAGCAGACTAATTGGCTTGTGGCAGTACCGGCAGCGGCCACGCAAAAAAAGCCAGCTAAAAAATGGTGCGAGGTCTAAAGCCGATAATTGGTGCCCGCAACTTTCGCATTGTGAGCGGCCAGTCACAAAATCTTTTTTCTCATGCAGCCGCCACGTCAATGCAGTAACAAAACTCCCAAAGGCCAAGCCAAGTAGCGCCAATGCAAGCATAATCATAAACCTTATCCTAACAGATTGGACCTAATAAAAAAAGTAGCCTGCATTGGAAGCAGACTACTTTTGTTTTTGTGATTGCTAATTTTGCTGGCAGAAAAATCCACCTTGCTCAACTGGAATAACCACAGCAATCTGGCGAGCACCTGTACCGGCACTAACACCATCCGAGGGATCAGTATCGCAACGAGCATTAACATAAATTGTTACATTACCAGTAGTAGCGTTTGCCGCAGTGCTTGCTGAAGCAGCCTGTGTTAGCGTATAGCTACCTGATTCAGGATCGCCAAATTGCTGGCCACCTGCCGTCATATATTGCGATTTAAAAGAGTTGTTCCAAACACCACTCGTCGGAAGTGCTCCTTGATTATTTGACTGGAAGTTCGCAATTTGCGACATTAAGCGGCTCACATCGTTTTTGCGTTGTGTATCACGCTGTGATCGTTGTAGTGCCGGTAATGCCAAGAAAACGATCAAGAAGATCAGTCCGGCGATTGCAAGCACTAACACAACCTCAATCAGCGTGAAGCCTTGTTTTTTAGTATTTGTCATGTGCATTTCTCCTCACCCTTTCTTATTTCACAGCTTTTGCTGATACTGGTTATGATTATTATGCAGCTTGCCAAAATTGGCAAGCTTTTTAGGCTGTCCTACTCTGAATTTTGAAGTTCCAAGAAACGTCGAGTCCCTGGAAATTGCAAAAGCCAGGTCGACAGGGTCAATCTAAGTATTTTATAAAGAAGGGTTACTATCAATCAGCTGATAAACGGGTAGCAGCACCGCTGCAACCATAAAACCAGCAACCATTGCCAGAATTACCATTAAAATTGGTTCGATAGCCGTAGAAATTGAACGAATCGTTGTATCCAGTTCGTTCTCGTAATAGGTTGCTGCCTTGCCCATCATCTTATCAATGCCACCCGATTGTTCGCCAACACTGATCATTTGGGGCACTAATGGTGTTATATTGTCATCATTTTTAAGAGCAACAGAAAGTGCTTTACCACCTTTAACCTTTTCTGAAGCCCGCATGATTGACCGGGCAATAACGACATTGTTGACGGCTTGAGCCGATATGCGCATCATCTCAAGCATAGGAACACCAGTAGCCAGTAACGTTTGACCCGTCCGAGTAAAGCGGGCCATATACAGTTTACGGAAAAGACCACCAAAGATCGGCATTCGTATTTTGATAGTATCAATCATCTCCCGCCCATTATTGGTCTCGATATAGCGGCGCCCAAAGTAGATGATAGCAGCAAGCACAATAAGCAGCAGCCACCAAAATTGCGCTACAAAATGTGCAGTTCCTACCATAATTGCTGTCGTCAGCGGCAGCTCTTTACCAAGATCTTCGTATAATCGCTGAATTTGCGGTACTACAGTAAAAAGCATAAATCCAATCACACCAACAATAACCACAAGCACAATGAGAGGATAAATCATAGCCCCTCTCACTTTACCTAAAAGCTCTGCATCTTTTTCTTGCTGATTGGCAATGCGCTCTAATGCCTCATCCAGAGTACCTGAAACCTCACCTGCGGCTATAAGGGCAATATAGACGTCATTAAAGACCTCCGGATGTCGTGAAAAAGCTGCAGAAAGTGTGCTACCACCTTCAATTGTTGTAATAATGTCGTTAATGATAGCCGCAAAACGCTTATTCGTTGTTTGCGCAGCCAAAGTGCGTAAGCTTTGTGCTAATGGCAAACCAGCATTAATGAGCGTTGCTAGCTGACGCGTAAAAATAATACGGTCCTTAGCTTTAACTCGATTAGTAAATTTATTGAATAAACTAGCTTTCTCAGATTGTTCAGTAATTTCGAGTGGCACGATACCCTGTGCCATAAGCAGTTTAGCAGCCGAACGTTCTGACTCAGCTTGTACGGTCGATTTAATGACCTTGTTGGTTGTCGTATCTCGAGCGGTGTATTCGAAAGTGAGCATTATCTAGCCTCGCATCATCCGTTCAAATTCGGACACATCGACGGCAAAATTCCTTGCTTCATCATAGGTAATCGTGCCTGCTTGGACCAAACTTACTAGGGTTTTGTCCATAGATTGCATACCGTTGTCCCCACCAGTTTGAATCACAGCATCAAGTTGGTGTGACTTACCTTCGCGTATGATATTACGCACAGCTGGCGTGGCAACCAAAATCTCGGCCGCAGCCATACGACCGCCGCCAATAGCCGGAATAAGTCGCTGCGAACAAATAGCCATTAAAATATTAGAGAGTTGAGCTCGAATTTGCGGTTGTTGATGAGGCGGGAAGACGTCTATCATGCGGTCAATCGATTGTGCGGCCGAGTTTGTGTGGAGTGTTGCAAATACCAGGTGTCCGGTTTCAGCAATGGTAATCGCGGCTGAAATTGTTTCGAGATCTCGCATTTCACCAATCAGCACGACGTCCGGGTCTTGACGCAAGCTAGAGCGCAAGGCTGCTGAGAACGAATACGTATCGTAGTGAACTTCTCGTTGTACGACCACTGATTTCTTGGATTTGTGTGTAAATTCAATTGGGTCTTCAATGGTGATAATGTGATGTGATTTTTCAGTATTAATCTGATCAATAAGTGCTGCGAGTGTGGTTGATTTGCCGGAACCGGTTGGTCCAGTTACCAGCACTAATCCACGTGGGTAATTAGCAAAACCATTCACTATCGGCGGCAAACCGAGTTCGGCCGTCGTTTTGATTTCATTCGGGATAAGGCGCAAGGCACTGGCTAAATTGCCTCTTTCATGAAAAGCATTGACACGAAAGCGCCCTAAGTCGCCAAAGGCAAAAGAGAAATCGAATTCTTTATCTTTGAGCAAAATCTGTTTTTGTTCTTCATCAAGAATAGCGAAAACAAGCGCTTCAACATCCTCTTCATTGAGAATCTGATAACCAGGAATCGGCGTTAATTTACCATCGATACGAAGCATTGGCGGCACACTTACCTGCAGGTGCAGGTCAGAAGCGCGCTTGCGGATAACTTCCTCAAGTAAGATTTCAATCCGTAATTCATTTTTCGCTGTTGCCATGTTGATCCACCTATTTTAAGCCATATTTGCCGCGACGCGGTTTACCTCATCAAGTGTCGTAAGGCCTTGGAGTGCCTTTAGATATCCATCTTGCCGCATAGTGATCATTCCCTGCTCTATGGCCTTATGCTGAATCTCGGCACTTGTAGCATGCTTAATGATCAAGCTTTGGATTTCTTCTGTCATATCCATGACCTCGTAGAGACCGACACGCCCCTTATACCCACCGGGTGTTTGTGGCGTATCTTTCCCCTTGACCAAAGTATAAGCTTTTTGACCACTTAGGGGCAAGTCTTTGTAGCCGAGGTCAGCCGATATACGTGCAACCAAAGAGCGTTCTTTGGGAAGTAGTGTACCAATAGTATCATGGATACTTCGTGCTTCAAGCTCATTTGACCGATAGGTATCGCGATCGACAGTCACACGGCGGACCAAACGCTGACCAATTACTGTGTTAACCGTAGAAGCAATCAGAAAGGGCTCCACTCCCATATCAAGCAGTCGTGGCAATACACCAGCTGCCGAATTAGTATGCAACGTTGAAAATACCAAGTGACCTGTCAAGGCAGCCTGGACTGCTAGATTAGCAGTTTCTTTATCACGAATCTCACCCACCATTACGACATCAGGATCTTGACGTAAGATAGATCGCAAACCAGTAGCAAATGTTAAACCTACCTCAGGATTAACCTGAATCTGATTGACACCTTCCATCTTGTATTCAACAGGGTCTTCGAGCGTAACAATATTGATTTCATCGCTTTTAATTTCTTGAATAAGCGCATAGAGTGAGGTTGATTTACCCGAACCCGTTGGACCACTGGTCAATACCATACCATTCGGTTTGCGAATTCCTTTGCGAATAGTACGCAAGGCTCGGCCAGCATATCCCATATCTTCTAGCTGAAAGTTGGTGCCTGTTTTATCAAGTAAACGGATGATTACTTGCTCGCCCCACACAACCGGACTAATAGCTATGCGAAGATCAACGTCTTTACTGGCTACATGAATCGCAAATTGGCCATCTTGGGGAATGCGATGTTCGTCAATTTTAAGATTAGAAAGGATTTTAACACGCGATACTAAGGCCGGCTCAATAGATTTAGGTAGACGCATAATTTCGCGCAAAACGCCATCAATACGGCAACGGATCTTAAGAGCCGTCTCAAGTGGTTCAATGTGAATATCTGAAGCGCGTGCCCGAGCAGCGTATTCCAAAATAGTGCTTAATGCCCGGCTAATTGGCGAGTCTTGAACAATCGTTTTGATATCACTCGCTGCATTCGCCGGCCTTCCAGTTTGCGTACCCTCTCCGGTCGCCTCGGCTTGGGCAGTTTGAACCGCTGCACTAACGCCCGCTTCTAGATTGGTACGGTATTGCTCTAATATATGGCGGACTCCTTCTTCTGAGGCCATATAAACTTTGAGCGGACGTCCGATTTTATTAGCTAAGTAATCTACAGCTTGAACATTATTGGCATCAAGCATAGCTACCGCCAAACGCTTCTCAACCTCACCAAGCGGCACTGCCATAAAATGTTCAGCTATTTCTTTCGGCAGAAGATCCAGGACTGCCTGATCTACTTGAGCATTTGTTAAGTTAACATATGGCACACCAGAAGTAGTGGCAATAGCCTTTGTGAGCAATTCATTACTGACGACTTTTTCTTCAAGCAAGAGGGCAATAAGCGGTTTATTTTGTTCGATTGCCTGTTTGCGATATTTTTCAAGTTGGCCAGCCTTAACAATACCCTCCTTTACAAGAAAGGTTTCAAGTTTTCGCTGATTTTCTTCGGTTAGAACGCTCAAGGTTATTCCCTCAAGCTAATTGCCGACGAATGGTTGCTGATTCGAGGAAGCACCAATTTCAATGTCGACTGTTGGATTAATTGCATCTTTGTTAAAAATCTTAGGAGTTGGTTGAACAAGTTCTGCAGAAATCGGCTCAACTACTTCAGCTTTGGCTGATTGACTTTTCGGTTCACCAATAAGAGCCCGGGCAGTGAAGTAAGTGAACACAAGTGTTACCGAAACGATAAGAACAATGAGCGCAATATCATTCTTTTTCATTACTTAACCACCTCTTCTTTTATATTGGCCGTCTTGGCAGGTTGATAGTAGGTTATACCTTCAATAGTCACACGCATCGCCGCGTCATTGCCGTTCAAGTTGATGGCTGTTATTTTCATGGGTCGAACGGTTCGTTCAAGGTCAAGTACCATATTGCGGATCTTATCATATGAGCCAGATACGGTGACACTAAACGATTGTTCCACAGGTTTTGACTCCCCTGTTGCTTCTGCTTGTTGGGTCGGCACAATGATACTTTCTACCACTACTCCCGAGCGGCTTAAAATAGCTTGTTGCAGCGAAGTAGCGAGGGCAGTTGCATCAAATTTAGCTGGCAGCGCATCAAGCACGACTTTAACATTAGGATCTTCGGGTTTTGTTTTTATAGAGGCGAGGTCTTGATTGCCCACAAGCGAATCAACTTCTTCTTTTAGCTTTTTAGCGTTATTAATATTGTCTGATAATGTATCGGAGGCTTTTACTTTAGCATTAATAACTCTTTGGTTAAACATTAAACGCTGAATAAGGAATTGTCCGGCAACAAGACAGACTGAAATAGCCACAGCAGCCACAGCAACCCATATAAACATTGTACGATTAGCGCTTTCAATCTGCTGGCGTTTTTTTAATCCAGTCAACTTTTGTTCTTGCAGTGGCATACTATTGACCCCCTTGTGGCTGATCAAACAATTGCGGCTTTGGGCTATCATTCAAAGAAGACGTTGTTTGGATCGTTGGCACCGAAGCATTAACATCTGTATTACGGGCATCAAATACTGCTTCTTTGTAGGTGGCGCGAATAGTAAATGTTACAGTACTCACATTATTTACACGGCCCAGACTACTACTTTGCACGGCAACGCTATCAAATATCTTCTCTGTTTTAGCTTGATCAGAACCTGGCTCTTTATAAGAAGCTTGAACGTTATTAAGCGTTTCTACGAACACATTCAAACTCTCAAACGTTGCGGTTGTACCTGTAAATAACACTGATTTATCAGCCGATACAACATTCAAAATAGAAAGTTGCACATTATTTGGCGGGCTTGGATTCATGACCGGCAAAAAGTTAAGAAGACGTGAATATACCCCTTTTTGATCATGCAATTCAGGCAATACTTTTAACTGATTTTGAACAGTGAGGTATTTACCTATATCTTGGATGCTATTAAGTTCATCGCTTTTTTTCTTGATATCATTAGTAGTTAAAGTAATTTGAAGCTGCTGCACTAATACCGTGTAAAGAAAAAGCAAGACAACCAGGCCAACAGCTCCAAGTGTAATAAAAATTGAGCTACTAATAACGAGTGCTTTTGCTTTTTGTGATTTAAGATATTCCTTTTTAACATCAGGGAGTAAGTTTAATTGAATCATAAGGTACGCTCCGCCAATCCTACCGCCACCGCAAATTGTGGTGCAATTTGCATAAGAGTATCTCTCAGCCCAGCGCTAAAACGCACATTGCTCCAGGCACTGCCTGCGACGGTTTGCATACCAGTTTTTCCAGCGATATATTCACCAAAAGCTGGTACCGAAAGTGTATATCCAGAAAGAATTATCGAATTGATGGCCACATTGGGATAGCGCGATTGGAAAAATTTTACTGACTTATTAACTTCAACCATAAATTGATCCAGGGTCGCATCAAGTGCCTTCAAGATTTGGCCTTCAAGACGATCAGGGTGTAAACCAAATTTAAGGATAAATTGATTTGCTTGATTGGTATCAATGTTTAAATTTTGTTCAGCGGCTTTGACAAGTGTTTCTTTACCGACTGGAATTGAACGGATCAGCCGGGGTGCGCGTTCGAGCACCATCACAATATCAGTTGCAAAGTCTCCGAAATCAATAATCATATGTGCGTCCCGACTGCTCGCCGGCACGAGTGATCGCACAAGTGCTAAGGAATCAGGTTCAATAGCAATGACATTCAGCCCTAACCCTTCAATCATATCAAGCCGTGATTCGCTAAATTTGTTAGAAACGCTAGCAAGGAGCACTTCATTCTTTTGAGGATCGCGTAAGGATTTACCAAGCACTGCCCAATCTATTTTAGCTTCATCTATGGCCATAGGAATGTACTGTTCGGCTTGATATTTAATAGTACTTGATAACTCCTGTGGCGGTAAATCAGGCAGGTCGACGACCGTTGCAAACATTTTATTAGAAGGTATGCCAAGTACGACATTGCGCTCAGACACACCAATTTGAGAAACGAGGTTAGTAATAACATCTCCAAGGCGTTTTTGATCTTCTGGCGCATCACTGGTTGCTACCTTAATGTCAACTGGAGCAACGCCATACCGAACAAGATCCCACACATCACCGCTTTGGCTAAGTTGTACAATACGTACAGCAGTGGTGCCGATGTCTAATGCGAAGAAGTCGCCCACCGAACTAAATAGTTTCATACTGAATTTGATTATAGCATAAGCGTGTCGTTAGCAAAGAGGCTAGAAGAAGGATTCTGGTTCTTTTCCTCTTCTCCCATCTAACTGGCGAAATATGTTTTTAAAACATATCTCCCAAATGCGAGTAGAAGAGAGGATGAAAGAAGATCTGCTTATAGCTCAAACCCATAAACCTGGGGTGGCACGCCAGGGCGAGAACTGCCTGTGGCAGTTCGAGCAGTCTTTGCTGTGGCCGAGTGAGAGTCAGCTTTAGCTGACTAACGAACGAGCAAGGGAAGTGTTATACATGGTACCTTAGAAAATGTTTTTTCTTGTATCCAAGAAAAAACATTTTAGGGGCGGATGGGGGGAGAGAGGTTTTTCTATTGGAGTCTGAGTTATAGGTAGATCTAAAATCTCGGCGGTAAATCTTTTTGATTGACACTTCGCAAGATATTACTATTGTTGCCGGTTAATCCATTGCGCAAATACATCTCCGCATTGAAGTTAAATACTTCAGCTGGGCGCTTACGCTGAGTGTTGTCAGTGCCATCAGCACCATGAGTACGCAGGAGATTCAGACGATTAGCGACAACTGCGCCATTAACAATTAACTGATTATTACAGATTGAGACACTCAGATTCCCTGGTGGCGGATCACAGGTTGTAAAGTTGCCACGAGTGACGAAAAGGCCATCCATTTGTGTCACGCCCGATTGTACGGTGATATTACCCTTAGCAATCACGATCAAGGAGGGAATTTCTTGCAAACCATTATAATTACTGGGATACGTGAGATTACCGGTGACCGTTACATCGCCGTCGACTAAATATATTTGCGTGCCCCCGACAGGCATTGCACCCCCTAAACTTATATTACCACTGTAGTGCCATGTGCCACTCCCCCTGGCAGCGACATCAAATGCACCACCGGGTGTCGCTGGAATCGAGTCATACTTGGCAACATAATCATTAATACAGTGACGGAGCGGCGGCACTGAATAATTACCAAGATTATTTGAATCAAAGTTTGAGAAGGTAAGGGTTTTACCAAATGGACCCGCCGCATCAACGAGCGCTTTGTTTGCTGTGCCAAAGTTTACTATGCGTCCCTGTGCAAAACCAGCGTATTCAACTGCAGAACCAGCAACTGACCCATCGTCTAATGTCTTTGCTACTGTCTGAATTTTTGCCGCGTTATTACAAGCACCGCTAAAACCACCACCCGCCCATGCATCATTACCCATAAAATGTACATATGGTGATTTCGCAATTACAACACATGTTTCCGCGCTGTAACGTACTGTTATACTCGGTGAAGCTGTACTAATGCCATTGGTATTACCCAACCCGCCAGAAGCACACACCTTCTCGCCTGGCTGGCCATTGATCGTTATCGTTTTAATCATAGCACCACTGGCCGAACCATTATCTATCGGATGAAAGCCAGCTCCGTACGTGATTTGGCCGGTCCGAACGCTTGAATCATCAAAAGGCAACCTGATAGGGCCATTATCTTGGGCGGGTAATGGCGAGGTACCGGGCGGAACAGTACGTACGTTGGTTGCCCAGTCGGTAGGTCGCGAAACTGTTGGTCCTTGGTTTTGCACTCGGAAGCTAAAGACCACTTGTTCGCCTACCGTTGCTACCGACCTATCAACGGTAGCCGTGGGAATAAGATTATACTTGTAGGTTACTTCAGCACAAGCCTGCCGATCCAGTTTATCGGTGGCATATGGTTTGTCCCAAGCAGTCCAAAAGAAGCCAATATGCTGACAATAAGTGCTCCCTACCGCCGCATTGGCAGGAATCTGAAAGCCATTCCAATTTACCAGCTCATTCTGGCCGGCATTCAGAAATATATCCCCAGGGTTAGATCTAAATGGAGCATTGGGCATGCCTGGCGCTGTTTGCCACTGTGCACTCGGAGTGGGTGTCGTGTTTCTGGGGTGCTGCCATGCGTGATAATGCGTCCAGCCGCCGCCCGTTCCCCAGTTCCAGACGAAATGGAAAAAGTTTACCGTATCACCAGGATGAACTAATAAATTTTTGCGCCCGGTCACATAAGGTGACGCGGGATTACCACGATCAACTCCGTCAATATAACTTTCGCCATCAAACCTAAAATCTGGCGCAGGCGGTAAGCCATTTGTATCGCCAAGTGGATTGGCGCAAATTCTACGCAGCGCATAGGCAATACTACCATCTGGATTATAAAATACGATCGAATCCGAGGCACCATTATTGTAAAAGAATCCTGCATCATTCCAGTCATTCTGGAAATAGCTGTTTACACTATAATTGATAACAATATTCCAATTTACCCGCCCGGTGACCTCAGCAAAACGCACGCGCCGCATCCAGTCGTCAATCTGTGTCTGAGTTGGTGGCCGGTTTCGTGCATTTGCTGGGCTACCGATCATGGTATGAATAATAAATTCTGCTCCGGTGCGTTGGCGACAGCACGGTCCATGCAGATGCCCCAGTACGTCATTGATAAACTGAGTGGCGTTGCCACTGTGAATACCTCCGAGCAGCACATCTTCGCCACTTGGATCATAATTATTTTGAAAATAACCATAACGCGCTGCGCGATCTGGCACTCCTGGCCACGCTTTAGACGAAACGCCATATCCAACAAAAAAAGCCAACAGTACTCCTAAAGCAATAAAAAACCTTTTAGACACCGCGCTCCACCTAACCGCCTGCCGCTTTTATTTTAGCTTCAATGCGCTGCTTTTCGCTTTCGTACAATGGATTATCTTTAGGTAGTAGGGTCGCTGTTTTTCTATAATATTCCTGTCTCTTATACACATCTGACGCTGCC
>JARIHL010000070.1 GCA_029288315.1 Candidatus Saccharimonadota bacterium | reverse complement strand
AAGCCCTGCCAGTGCCCGAACCCCGAAACATTGCCAAGCGACCAGGGCCAGGGGTCATAAGAGAGTAAGGCTGAGGCCGCAAGATGGAAACGGAGTGCCAGCCTGGGGCTGGGGTAAACTGGGCTCAGGCTGGTAGCTCCGTCAAACACAAAACCAAGGGTTGAAAATAAATTTCAATAAACTACATGGGCTATGTAGAGTTTTTTTATATTAATTTCTATCTCAAAAGCATTCACCCTGCCCTACACTCCCTACTCAAACTTGCATCTTGCTTAAAGTGCTAGAATAAATGAATGGAAATGAATTTTTGCCGTCGTTGCGGTCAGCCCCTTACTAACCATCATGATCATGTATATACCTGCACTAACAAACATGTTATTTTTGCTAATACTTCCCCTGCTGTGAGCGCTGTGTTTGTTAATGATAATAAAGAGGCGTTAATCGCTATTCGTGGCCTCGAACCAGGCATCGGCAACTTTGATATCCCGGCGGTTTCGTTGATGGCACAGAAACTGCGGAAGATGGCTTAAAACGAGAGATGCAAGAAGAGCTTGGCCTCACGCCAAATGATTACGAATCGCCACAATATGTTTTAACTCACATTGATCCATACGAATACAAGGGCGAGACGATTCCTGTGCTGTCTTTCATGTTTTGGGCGTATATTAAACCTGGTGCTACCATAAAACCCGAAGATGATGTGGCCGAGGCTGTTTTTATGCGATTCGAGGATATGGATTTTGCTAAATTTCAATTTCCATCTGGAGTCGCGGTGGTGAGGCGTTTGCGCGAACTGGATATTCTATAAATTTATTAATGTTGTAAAAACAAGCAAGCTAGTTCACTCTATAAACTACAACGCTTGTTTTGGCAAAATAGCGATACAATAGTGGCTATGAACAAGCTACTCATCACAGGCGGCGCAGGGTTTATCGGGGCGAACTTTGTGCACTATACGCTGAATCACTATCCCAACTATCAAATTACGGTTGTCGATAAACTTACTTATGCTGGCAATCCAGACAATCTAAAAACTGTTCTCGATAAAATCGAGTTTGTGACAGGGGATATATGCGATCCCGAACTGATCGACAAATTGATAGCCGATGCTGACATCGTAGTGCATTATGCCGCAGAGTCGCACAATGATAATTCGCTCAAAAATCCTTGGCCATTTATTAATACTAATATTATTGGCACATATCAAATCCTTGAAGCAGTCCGCAAGCATGGCAAGCGCCTCCATCATATCTCTACTGATGAGGTGTTTGGTGATCTCGAAATTGACGACCCAAATAGATTTACCGAAGAGACACCATATAATCCTTCGAGCCCTTACTCAGCCAGTAAAGCCAGTGCCGATCATCTAGTACGAGCCTGGATGCGCAGCTTTGGTATTCAAGCAACAATCTCTAACTGCTCCAATAATTACGGGCCATACCAACATATTGAAAAATTTATTCCGCGTCAAATCACCAATATATTGCGTGATGAGCAGCCGCGTTTGTATGGCGAAGGTAAAAACGTACGCGACTGGATCCATGTGGACGACCACAACTTCGCCGTTCATGTTATTCTCGAAAAAGGTAAAATCGGTGAAACATATATCATTGGTGCCGATAATGATCACACCAACAACAAGCAAGTTATTGAAATGATACTTGAGTTAATGGGTAAGCCAAAAGACTGGTACGTGCACGTTACCGACCGCGCGGGCCATGATATGCGCTATGCGATGGATTCAACCAAACTTCGGCGCGAGCTCGGCTGGCAGCCAGAATTCACCGACAACCTGGAACGTGGTTTGCGCCAAACCATCGATTGGTATACTCAAAACGAATGGTGGTGGAAACCAGAAAAAGAAGCAGTTGAAGCAAGTTATCGAGCTAATGGTGAGCAAGTTGTAGAGAAGTTGGCAAACAAGTAGGCCGTGAAGCTACATAGGTTATAATGAAGTCCGCAGATTACATTGAATACACCATAATACCAGGAGAAGATAATGAATAAAAAAATATTGATTTTCGGCAATGGGCAAATCGCACATTTTTATTTTGCCTATTATCAGGCCAAAGAAGTCGATATCAAGATTACGGAAGCCGATGTTACGAAACAAGAAGAAGTTATTAAAGCGATCCAAGATTATCAGCCCTCCGTTGTTATTAACACGGCTGCTAAAACCAATCTTGAATGGTGTGGAAACAATCGCCTTGAAGCGTTTAATGTAAATGTGCTTGGCGCTGGTAATGTCGCAAAAGCTTGTGATGAAGCAAAGATATACTTCATTCATTTCTCCAGTGGTTGCATTTTCAGTAGCGTTGACGGGAAAGATGCGAAAACTGAAGAATCTATACCTAACCCTTCTTCATATTACGGCTGGACCAAAGTTTGGAGTGAGCAAATGGTTACCTTTGAACGTTCAGCTAAATTCAAATACCTGATTCTACGTCCTCGGCAACCAGTCTCAGCCCAAGTCAACCACAAGAATATGCTCGTGAAGATGCTTACCTTCTCAAAATTCATTGATACCGCTAATTCGGGAACCGTTATTGAAGATCTAATGGAGTGGACCGATCAACTTATCGACAAGCAAGTTACTGGTATTCTCCATGTTGCCAATAGCGGTTGGACCACGCCGTACAATATTGGACTGATGATTAAAGAGTTTATTCTTCCCGAGCTTGAACCGGAAAAGATTAGCAAAGCTGAACTCGATACAATGACCCCAAACACCCGAGTAGATACCGTACTTGCGATCCAAAAACTTGAAGCATCAGGCATTCAGGTTACTCCTTATGAAGAACGCTTGCGCCAAATTATTAAACAGCTTGGCCAGAACATCAACAACATGGATAAAGAGGTGTTGCGTCAGCAACTAGAAGCTACAGCGGCGGCATCACGGCAACGGACAGTCCTGAATAATGTATATGAATCCTTATACAAATAATCAGTAAAGGAATACGTATGAAAGGTATCATTCTAGCAGGTGGATCAGGAACGCGATTATATCCCATAACACATGGCATTTGTAAACAACTGATGCCAATTTATGATAAGCCGATGGTGTATTATCCACTGTCGACATTGATGTTGGCTGGACTGCGTGAGATTTTGATTATCACCACGCCACGTGACCAAGAGCGATTTAAACAATTATTGGGTGATGGTTCGCATCTGGGATGCCGGTTTGAATACGTTGTGCAGGATTATCCGCGCGGATTGGCCGACGCATTTGTTGTTGGAGCAGATTTTATAGGCAATGACAAAGTATGCCTCATTTTAGGTGACAATATCTTCTATGGTTCAGCTTTTGGCAGTAAGCTCAAAGAAAACACCGATCCTGATGGTGGGATTATTTATGCCTATCACACTCCAACACCAGAACGCTTGGCAGTAGTTGAATTTGATGAAAATATGAAGGTACTATCTATTGTCGAGAAGCCTAAGGTGCCGAAATCAAATTACGGTATCCCTGGACTTTACTTTTACGATAACGATGCTATTGCTATTGCAAAAGAGGCCAAACCCAGCGCCCGCGGTGAATTAGAAATCACCGAACTCCATAATGGTTATCTTAAAAAAGATAAGCTAAAAGTCAGTATAATGGACCGCGGCACCGCCTGGATTGACCCAGGTAATTTCGATGATGTCTTAAAAGCTTCACAATTTGTGCAGATTATAGAGGAGCGTCAAGGTCAAAAGATTGGCTGTATTGAAGAGATTGCTTGGCAAGAAGGTTACATTACTGATGCGCAATTAGCTGAGCTCGCTGAGCCGCTGAAGAAAAGTGGCTATGGCCAATATCTGCTTGGGCTTTTAGATTGATTTTTCCAGAACAAAGGCATACATTAGACATAGTAAACGCTAGTGGTTAAAGAAATTATATGCCTACAAAAACTAAACAATCACCATCTCGCACTGAGTCGCTTGAACAAAAAGACAGGGCAATGTTACTGGTGGCAGCGTTTCTTTTAATAGCCGCCATTACTATATTATGTACCACTATTATCTGGCAGCGGATGCAAATGATTGATCTTTTAGAGCGTAATACTGCCATCGCTGAAGAGTTAATAAAAGCTCAAAGCCATTAAATTAAAGGGGTCTCGAGAAGGAGCAAAGCCCTTTCAAGAGGCAGGAGGTTTATGGAAATAATCACCTTTTACCGTAGCTCTACTTGGTCACGTGTTCTGTTTATCTCTGGGTTGTTTTGCATGAGCATCTGTCTCTGTTTATTCAGTTTACCGCCGAAAAATGTTAAGGCGGCTACTTTTACCGTAACGAATACTAATGATTCCGGTACAGGCTCTTTCCGAGCGGCACTGAGCAGTGCTAATTCCGCGAGCGGCGCAGACACAATTACCTTTAGCATTTCGGGCAGTGGCGTACAAACGATTAACGCCACTGGCCAGTATACCGTCACGAGCCCAGTTACTATCGACGGCACCAGTCAGCCAGGCTATTCCGGCATACCACTGATTAAACTGAACGGCACGAACGCTGGCGATGTGCCGGGCATTTGGATAACTGGTGGTGGCAGCAATTCAACAATTAAAGGCTTGTCAATTGTGCGTTTCCAAAATAATGGCGTTAAGCTAGAAGGTAGTAGTAATACGCTGACCGCTAATTATATTGGCATCGACACCGATGGTACTACAGCACTTGGTAATGGTTATGGTGGTTCAGGTGGACGTGGAGCGATTGGTATTACCTCAGCCACCAATGTTATTGGAGGTAGCACGGCAGCTGATAGAAATATCATCTCGGGTAATTCAGGTAATGGCATTGATATTGTGGGTGCAACTGCTGCTGGCAACACCATCAAAGGCAATTACATCGGCACCAACGCTGCTGGAACTGGTGCGATACCAAATAGTGCTGATGGCATTCTGATAAGTCTGGCACCCAATAATACTATCGGTGGCACCAGCGGCACAACTCCCGCCGGAGCCTGTACGGGTGATTGCAACCTCTTTTCTGGCAACGGCTACAATGGTATTGGCATCTGGAATGAAAACGCCGCCGGACCCATCACCGCCAAAAACAATACCATTATCGGCAATGTGGTCGGATTAAATGTTAGTGGTACGGGCGCAATCGCCAACGTTAATATTGGCATTGAGCTATATAATTCACCCGATAACGCTATTGGCAATGGCAGTTCAGCGGGACGCAATGTTTCATCTGGTAATGGTGGTGCGGGGATATTCATTACTGGCTCACCTTCAACCGGCAACGTTGTCAAAGGGAATTATTTAGGCACGAACTCAGCAGGAACCAGCGCGGTGCCCAACGCCAAAATGGGCCTTGGCATTGGCTATTCACCTGGCCTAGAGCCAGCTAAAAGCACTGTCGTTGGTGGCACTACTGGCGTGACCTTGGGCGGAGCCTGCACGGGAGATTGCAATCTTATATCTGGCAACAACGCGAATGGCATATTGATCAGTGGTTTTGGCGATGGCGTGCGCGGTGGTGCTAACACTATCCAGGGCAACTACATTGGTACTAATGCAAGCGGTACGGGGGTTCTTGCTAATATTGGTGATGGCGTCGGGATTGTTGATGCCGCTAATAATATCATAGGTGGCAGCAATAATAATCCCGACTCACCAACTCCCGCTCGAAACGTCATATCTGGTAATACTGACAATGGCGTCATCATCGCTGGCAATGGCACCACCGGCAATCGTATCGAAGGCAATCATTTAGGTTTAATGAGTAATGGTGACAGCTTGGGTAATGCTGGTAACGGCATTTTGTTGGCTTCTGGCGTAGACACGGCGATCTTAGGTAATTACACCAGCTTTAACGTCAAACTTGGCATTGATCTTGGCCAAAACCATATTACTCAAAACGATCCTAATGATACTGATGGTGGCGTTAACCGGCATCAAAACTTCCCCAATCTCTATTCGGCGCGTAATGTCGGCAGCGTGACGAAGATAGGCGGACATTTTAACGGTACACCGAATACTGGCTTTCGGTTCGAATTCTTCCAAAGTGATAACTGTAATGCAGGCTATCCGAACAATTTTGGAGAGGGGCAAAAGTTTATAGGCTCAGCAGATTATTCAACTGATGTTCATGGCAATGTAGCCTTCGGTTTCCAGCCTTCAACTCAAGTACCTGGCGGTAAATACATCACCGCCACAGCTACCAAAAAAATTGGCAGCACGCCAGCTGAAACCTCAGAATTTTCGCAGTGTATCCTGGTGAATGTAGCCAAACCCGCACTCACCAATGGTGCGACGTGGTTTCTAAAATATGATCTGACCGCCGGCCCAGCCGACAAAACCTTTGGTTATGGTTTTCCTGCTGAACTGCTGATGTGCGCCTGGGATCCCAACCAAGCTGGGGTCAAATTGCCTGTTGTGGTAAGTAACAATACCTGGTTCATGCGTGCCAGCTATACTACCGGGAATGCTGACCTCACTTTTCAATATGGCTTTCCTGGATCTAAACCGGTTTGTGGAGACTGGGATGGCGATGGCGTAGACACACCTGGCATTGTGAGCGGCAATAGCACGTGGTTTTTGCGTAACTCAAACAGCGGTGGCAACGCCGACACTACCTTTCAATGGGGCCAATTCCCTTCTTCGCCCGTGCCTGGTGACTGGGATGGTGATGGCACCGATACACCCGGCATTTACGTGGCGTCTGATCAATTCGTTAGCCGAAACTCTAATAGCAGTGGGGCAGCTGACAATAGCTGGATTATTACTGGCACTAACAGAATCAAGCAATCAAGCAATGGTTATCTGGTGAGTGGAGACTGGGATGGCGATGGTGACGACAACATCGGCTGGGTTTCGACGGATGGCAACTGGCGCTTGGCACTCAATGCGAACAATAATGCGGATATGATTTTCCAATATGGTTTTTCAGGTGTAAAACCGCTTATTTGGTAGTCTAACCGTATTCATACTATATATATTAAGGGATATGTTCACCACTCGGCAATGTATCGAGCAATAGATCAGTCGTTTGTGTATAGGGCGCATAAGCGGGGCTATAGGACGCCTGTGAAAGTAACCATTGTTTAAGGCCCGCGCTGACGCGATAAACCGCCGGGCCACCGCCCTTAATTGACTTACTCAGCGACGGGCTGAACCCAAACATGTTGAGCCAAGAATCCGAGAAGGTAATCGCAGAAATCGATCCATTATTCGTCCATTGATCTCGAGTAACATCACTAGTGAATGACCGTTTTGTGCCGTTATCAATGACAAAAAACTGATTACTATTATTTTTAACAATCGGCGTACTGAGCACTGTGCCATTTGCCATAGTTGCCACCGCGCCTGGTGAAAGCTTGGTCATGCCATTACCATCATATCCAAGCGCTAAAACCATGGCTGGGGTAGTAATGTGGTAAAGGTGTCCGCTATCTGCTGTAAAAATGCGTTTATCATTGCCGTCTGTTGAGGCGACAAATCGCTTAAGGACCTCCTGGTGGGTTTTATGCAGCAATCCTTCTGGCACAACTGGCGCATCGCCCAGCTCCCAAGCATTGGCTAAATTAAGATCAGTTGTGGCGAATGTTCTTCCGCTTTGGACTAAATAATATACATTACCCACTTTGGCTTTATCAGTGCCAAGCGCAGTGGCCGTATTGAGTCGCGCCAGGGTTGAGCTCGCAACCGATGTTGGTGAGCTAAATCCCCAATTTGCAGCCGCTCCAGTACTGACCGGCCGCTTATTATTGCCATCCACTACATAATTATTACCTACTCCATCTGAAACATAGGCGGTAGCGGACTGGCCCATAGCGAAGGCATCGGTGACATAATACGAAACAGCTGTAAATTGATTGCTTCCACCTGACCATAAGTTAAAATCGGTCGGGTCGCCAATATAGCGGCGATTGCCATTCTCCATGACGTAAATATGTGGTACATCAAAGGTTTTCAGGAGCGGCTTAGCATTTTCAGCCGTAACTTGCAATGCCAGTAAAGCGTTACTCGCTCGGTAAACAGTATTAGTACGATACGCTGCGTCCAGATTAGCCTCAACTGGAATTTTGCGCCCATCCATAATGTAGAGTTGGCCATTTCCTGACTCGCCCAAATAGGTTGTAATTGCATCACTTGTAGGAATTAAGGTGGCGTAGCCACCACTGACAATATTGACCGGTGGGTCGACGCCTTTCGCCCAGGCTCGAACCATTGCAGGCTCACCAACCGGATGTTTTTGGCCCTTATCTACTAGATAGACAATGCTATCACCTGCCGAACGTAAAAATTGTGATGTTTCCTGGCTTGGCACGAGCCGATTAAAGGTATGTGCTGTCACCGCTTGAGCTACTCCCGGATAAAGCGGCGCCACGCCAGTGCCAAGATATAAGCGCTGCCCGCTCACTACTTGATACTCATTACCCTCGTAAGTGATTTTAGAGTTATTGAGTGATGAGCCGATGGCATTATCCATCGTGTCGAACAAGTTAGCCGAGATAGTAACTGAAGGCGCATTATCACCTTCCCATGCGCCGTACACATTTGGGCCTTCATATTGTCGCAGTACTACATTGCCACTGCCATTCAAGCCATCAACCATGTAGAGGGCAGAACTCCCTTCTTTTTTCACTGAATAGGTGAGTGAACCGCCCTCGGCCAAAATACTAGCCAGTCCACCACTAACATTACTAATAACTTTACCGCCCAACTTCCAGGCCTCCATCATGTTTGGCGATTGGATTCGAAAACGCTTGCCACCGTCAACTAAATAAACATCATTACCATTATTCACCCGCATGAGGATATCAAGTTGCGGGCCATCAGCAAAAGCCGAAAGTGCCTCCCAGTTAAGCGTTGCTGGCGTTCGATTTTGTAAGCCCCAGGCGGTCAGTACTTCCGGGCTCGGAATGTGTTGTTTCAGATTGCCGTAAATTACCCATTGCCGTAAATCTTGCTCGTTGTCTGATTTTGCCAGCACAAAGCTATCTCCCAAGCCACCATAGGCTGAGTTCCATAAACTTTTCCAATAAGGATCACCACGCAGCCTGGCGAAAATAGTAAAAGCGCCGTAGCGAGTATCGGTACCATCAATCCCTGTATTGTAATCTCTGGTGATAATTCCCATGCGAGCACGGGGGCAATCAAACCGGTTCATCACGTAGGGCGAGCCTTCATACGGTTGCAGGCTAGGATTGTACCCAAAATGACTCGCTTGGTCGATATACGCGCCTGCCCGGCCGTTATAACTAAAGAGTGTATCTTTCACAATGGCAATATTTTGCTCATTCGGCTGTAGCTTGCGTCGCTCCCTAGGAATTTTCCCGCGCCAGACATAATCATCTTGTAATTTAGTAGCCATAAAACGGAGTTGACGCACAAACTCTTCGTCGCTTACCGCACCAGGTGGATATGGCCCGCCATCCCCATTCACAAATTGGAAAATGCCCTGGCCATTACCAGGATTAGTATGACTAAAGCTTGTCTCGCGGTAATGAATTGCCGCTAGCAGTTCCCACGGCACACCAGTTTCGTTCATAACGCGTTCATAAAACGACTTATTGTTATTGACGCCGGTTGTCACAAAATTACTGAGCGGTGTCAATACATCACTGCAATCTGCCGCATGATGGGCGGAGGCAGGAGTAAGCACGCCGACCGCCATCATGAGCGAACAGAACAAAAGAAGGGCCATTTTCACCCTGCTTTTCAGGCCTACCAGGATCGCACTATAAGTCCTTCGCTTCTGCTGGATCATAGGTTATATCCAATTTACTAGCGTCAACACCATTGCTTTGGAGGTATTGTAGCGCCTCTTGTTTATATTCACGCAACTGTTCATGGTATTGATCGTGCTGTTCTGGCCGATTAATAATCGCGTAAAGCGTGATTGTATAGTTATTACTATCCGGCTCGCGGCGGATTTTATATTTTTCGTTTTCAGTGATGAGCTCGTACTCTTTGACAGGGGTTTCTGGCTGCTCGGGTTTTGATGTATCTGGCGTTTCAGAAGCTTCAGTTTCTTCCGGTGATTGATTATTAGTTTGATTTGATTGGTTAGGCGGTGCATACGGACGAAGTAATGGGTAAGCCATAGCTGCCCCAATTACTAAAACGCCAAGCAGCAAAACGATTACTATTTTTTTGTTTCTGGATAATTTTTTCATATTTTAATATTATACCATAAGCTCAATGATTTAATCCAAAAATTAGTCTGTCAAATTTACACCAAGCCGAATATTGTCAAGCGCTAGTTCCACGCAAGCACTCCTTCTTTCGTAGAAGAACAGTCCGCTCGCAAACAGCTCGCTGCCTTTCTCCCGAGAAGGTCGAGCTTCTATGAAAGAAGGAGTGCTTGCGTGGAACTAGCGCTGTTTCTTTGGCCTCAATTTACCCTTAATCCGCCAACCTTTTTCAAGCAGCTTCCAACCACGAGAACCTTTTATTGACTCAAGTTCAGTTTGCATTTCTCGATTACGTACTTGTAGGGTCTCATTCTCTTTATGACTGTCTCTTAAGCGCTGTTCATCATTCTCTATTTGCTCCTCAAGCTGACGAAGATATTCTTGGCGAGCTCGATCACGCAGTATGTCTTCCTTAGCATTCCAACTATCAGCCACAACGACATTTTGCGTTAAAACATCTGTTAACGGCTTATTGGAGGCCAGGGCAATAAAATAAATCGCCTTATTAATTGGCTGGCCAAACGTTTTGTGAACCATGCCCTCCCAATCTCGTGAGTTTGTGAAGCTTGGTTCATCTAATAGGGCGGCAGCATAATATACACCCTGATAATAATAAGTAATGTACTTAAAATGTTTTTCAAGCAGCTTTTTCAGTTCTCTCAAAGTAAATTCATGAATATGGAAGACATTACCTTCAATAAATTCATCGTCGTTTGGCGTCGACACTACAAATACACCATCATCATTCATGACACGTTTTACTTCAGCCACAAATTTTTCTGGTGATTTAAGGTGCTCAATCGTCTCAAGGCTTACCACTGTATCGACCGCATTGTCAGCCAGTGGGATGTCGTGCGCATCACCAACCTGGTATTCAATATTTGTCGATGGATGATGCGCCTTACAATAGGTGATGGCATCTTCACTATAATCAATACCGTACACTTTTTTGGCATACTGAGCAATTAATTTCGTACCGTAGCCAGTACCACTCGCGATATCGAGCACTGTTTTACCCTGCACAACGCCTTTTACAGCCGAATAACGAGAGAGATGTTCGCCATAAGTCAATGTTTGTTCATTACCTTCAGCGATCAGACGTTCACCCGTATCATCAATTTCCATCACATTAGTCCTTCTTTATAGTTAACTCATGCGCTGGCTGCAAAAGAGCAGCGGGAAAGTCCCAACCACTTACGTCAAATTTAGTCATTTCTTCGATCCAATCGTAAAAAATGGTAGCACTTTCGTTCGCAACAGCCGGCGAAACGGTGTATGTGCCGTCACTCAAAATATTATCCATCTCAAATTCAACAGTCACTGTTTGGCCCGGCTTAATAACGCCCGTCTTTTGTTTTTTAGCTTTGGAGTTGGTGGCAAATAACGGCCGCCCCATTAAATCTTTAACCGTAATGCCAAAAATAGGATTATCAATAGTTGCTGTGGCTTTATAGATAACGCGCAGGCCAATTTTTTGATTCGGTTTAAATATACGCTGCTTTCTACCATGTAATGTACTCTCGCACGAAACGATTTTTATCTCATTACCTCCGTGCTGTTTCGCATTTTTTTGCTTCTTAGTTTTTTGCTCACTTTTAATATTTTGCTCGAGATTTAGCTCATTATAGGCTTGAGCTACCTTTCCACTTTTACCTATTGCCACTATTTCACCACTATCAATCAACATTGCGCGGTCGCAAAAGTTTTGTACTGCCCCCATGTCATGGGTAACGAGTATGACAGTTCGGCCGCGTTTTTTGATATCTTTAAACACATCGAAACATTTTTTTTGAAAGTTAGAATCGCCCACTGCCAAAACTTCGTCAAGCAACAAAATACCGGTTTTGGCCTGTATGGCTACCGAAAACGCTAAACGCACCTGCATGCCTGACGAATAGTTCTTCAATTTTTGATCCATGAAACGCTCCAGTTCAGCAAATGCCACAATTTCATGGTATTTTTGTTTTATCTCTTTCGTGGAAAGACCCAAAATAGCACCGTTTAAAAATATGTTATCCCGGCCCGTCAGTTCTTGATTAAAACCAACACCGAGCTCAATGAATGGCGTGAGGCGGCCATTAACGGTAATACTACCTGAAGATGGTACATAAATACCAGCAATCAATTTAAGCAATGTACTTTTACCACTGCCATTACGGCCAACAATACCGAAAAACTCGCCTTCATTCACCTCAAAGTCGATCTTTTTGAGTACATGAAAGTTTTCAAAACGTCGTTTATGTAGATTCAAAACTGCCTGCTTTAAGCTGGAGTGTCGTTCGTGTGGCAATCGGAATGATTTATGTAGATTTCTAACAATTAAACTTTTAGCTTTTTTCTCCATTTAAAGATCCTCCGCAAAATAAGGCGCCGTTTTACGAAAATACCAGTATGCAAAGAGCGCAATAAGGGCAATTGTAATAATAGGTACCCATGCCACCCATGAAGTTACAATGTCGCCGGTACGGACAGTGGCCGGAGTAATAACCGCATATCGGGCCTCCTGCACAACGTAAGCCAGTGGATTAATCATAAGCCAGTTACGAAATTGCTCTGGTACGAGCGCAAGCGGATAAATAAAAGGGGTCGCATAAAACATAGCTTGCAAGACAACCTCCCAAATATGAGAGATGTCTCGGTATTTCACAAACATAGCCGCCAAAATATAGCCTAAGCTGGTCGCAAGAATAAATAACAGAAATATCCAGCATGGTAGTGTCAAAATCTCCCACCGTATGTCAACACCTGTAATCATCATGAAGATACCTACCACAACCAAGTTAAGTGTCAGGTTAACCAACGCCGAGATTGAAGCACTCAGCACTATAGTGTATTTAGGAATACTGACTTTACGAATAAGGTCGCCGCGGCCCACAATGGCGCCCAAGCTCATATTGGTCGCCTCAATAAAGTATGTCCAAAGCACTAATCCTAGCAACAAATACGTGGGGTAGTTTGGAATACCGTCACCAAATTGAAAAAAATGCGCAAACACAACATACAGTACCCCAAAAAGCATTAAAGGCCGAGCCAGTGACCATATATACCCAAGCACCGAACCTTGATAACGCAACTTAAAATCAGTGATAACGAGCTGTTTAATGAGGTAGTAATGAGAGCTCAATCTATTCATAGTTTTTCATAGTTTTCTTTATGTACGCCGCCTGTGAGTCTTCGGCCACGGTAGCGTAAAACTCGGCGAGTTGGCGAGTCACATTGTCCCAGTCGTATTGTTTGGCCGTCTTCAGGGCATTCTTGGATAGTTTCTGCTGTAGTTTAAGGTCACCAACTACTCGTGCGATTGCTTGCTCTAAAGCAAGAATATTATCCTGTTCAACCACAATACAGTTCTTGCCGTCTTCAATGTAGTCCCGATTGCCATGAGAATCGGTTGTAATTACCGGACAACCACTAGCCATGGCTTCAAGTGGTGGCAATGAAAAGCCTTCGTGATAGGAAGTTTGCACAAAAACAGTTGCTTGATTGTATAACTCATTGAGCTTCTCGTCACTTGGTTTATAGAAGTATGTAATCTTGGAGTCGAGTTTTTGCATATCCTTTTCTTGCCCAAAGAGCCACATCTGTGGCCGCTTTGCTCCTAATTTTTTCCAGGCTGCTAGCGTAAATTTGAAATTCTTCTGGAAGAAAGTGCGGCCAACTGCAAGCAGCACATCTTTTTCGCGTTCAATGTTCAGTGGATGGTAAGTTCGGGTATCAATACCGCAAGGTATGCGATCGTTGAGCAGATGTAGTTGTCGTAGCTCTTGTTCGTTATAGACCGAAGTAGTCAAATTACGAAATTCAAACCTGTAGCAAGCTAGTACTGCGTGTTGGGCGCGCAAATCGTTGGGGTAAAACCACGATTCAATTTCTTGAATAAAGTAAACAGGAATGCCTTTTTGCATAGAGGCCAGCCAAACAGGCTGAGCCGTCTCCCACCAGGTTGCAACCTTGATAGCCTCTTCCTCAGCCAAGGCTTTGATGAGCTTGTCATAGTTATCGAAAGCTCGGTGTGGCACTTCTGGATTCCAGGCAGGTTTTTTATCAAGGCTCCACACTTCGGTTGCAAAACCTAATTTATGAAGGCGATTGGCATGTTCAAACGTAATCTTAATACCACCGCTTAAGCCCACGGTTTGGAGCACAAAAATAATTCTGATTTGCCCGTTGGCGTTTTTAACGTTACGCTTATCAAACCAATCACCCCACGTCTTCCAAAATTGTCGGACAGAACCTTTTTGCCGGTCATTCATTGTTGGATTCTTTTTACGAGTAGCCGACTCCATATGATAAAGAACCGAATCAGGGAAATAGAGTGAACGAAATCCAGCTTTCCATGCCCGTAAGGCATAGTCCATGTCTTCAAAGGCAAACGGATATTTTTCGTCTAAAATGCCTATTTTTTTAATAACGCTGTATTTGATATAGGTGCAAGCACCGGTTACACCAATGCAATATTGTGGAATATTGGCCGGCC
This sequence comes from Candidatus Saccharimonadota bacterium, assembly GCA_029288315.1. GTDB lineage: Bacteria > Patescibacteriota > Saccharimonadia > Saccharimonadales > EFPC-124 > JARIHL01. The sequence continues at coordinate 18,412 of JARIHL010000070.1, read as the reverse complement.
CAAAGTCTTCAGGTTTAAAGCGGTAGTAATGATCAAACCATTCTGGTGAATGAGGATTGCGAAAACTCCCAGCGCTTTGAATGCGACCATCAGGGTAGAGAAGTTTAGGCCCTACTAAACCAACATCTTTATGATATTTGTAAGCTCCAAATTGCAAGGATTCATACCATCCGTGTTTTGCAACAATGTCGCTATTCATCAAAATGGCGTCCATTTTTTTCTTTTGGGCAACCCGAAGACCGGTATTAACGGCTTTGGCGAAGCCGCCATTTTTTTTGCGCGGCACAATGGTCACATATTCGTTCTCAAGGGTACGTAGTTTTTTAAGGTTGTCGGGCTGACAATAATCGTCAACAATGACAACCTCAAGTTGTTTCAGAGGCGTATAGTCATGCAGGCTCTTCACACAATCTGAGAGTATTTCAAAATCATTGTAACTCGGGATAACAATAAGCGCTTTTTTGCCATGCTCAGCAAACCAATCATTGATCTCTTTGCGTGCAAAATAACCCTTAAGACCGTTAGGGAAATTAATAGCCGCAGTAGGGTTAAGACTAAAACCTGCATATTTAAGAAAGTTTTTTGATCGACGCAGCAAACCAAGCGGCCCTTCAGTAAAGGTGACGAGCACAGCTTTTTTTGCTAAATGGCTGACTGATTTACCACCATAGAAATTGTTAAAGTCTCTGTTTTTCAGTTTGGCATAGGCAAAACGACTCGCTTTTTTTGATACAGCAAATAAACGGCGGATTTTTCTTCTCATATGCATATACTATACTGATAACATATGAAAATTGCCATCGATGCACGTATTATTAATTCCAGCACAGGCCGCTATGTTGAACGGCTGGTGCATTACCTTGAAGAGCTTGATAAAAAAAACGAATACTTCATTTTGGTGCCTCGAAAAGATATTGGTTTCTACCAACCTCGGAATCCTCAGTTTAATGTTATTGAGGCTGATTTTGACAACTACAGCCTCGCCGAACAGGCAGGTTTGTTAAGATTACTCAATCGCCTGAAGCCCGATTTAGTACATTTTTGTATGCCACAGCAACCTATTTTGTATCGCGGCAAACACGTTACGACTATACATGACTTAAACTTGCTTAATACATACAACAGCGATAAAGATTTTATTATTTTCCATTTTAAGCAATTGATTGGCCGATTTGTCTTTTACGTTATCGCTCACACATCAGCGCACATTCTGACACCAAGTGAGTTTACCAAAAAGGCTTATGTGAAATTCGCACGGATTAGTCCTCAAAAAGTAACGGTTACGTACGAAGGTTGTGACATTGGCTCGGTCAAGCCAGTAGTATATCAACCGCTCGTTAATAAACAGTTTTTACTGTATGTGGGTCAACAAAGCGACTATAAGAATATTCGTCGTTTAATGCAAGCTCATCAAAAATTACGCCTGAAGCATCCAGAATTATTATTAGTATTGGTTGGCCGTTTAACGGGTAAAAACGGCCGGCCGTTAGTACGCAATAAGATTTGGGCTGAAGGAAATGGTTTTAAAGGCATTATTTTTACCGATTTTGTATCAGATGGTCACCTCGTTTGGTTATACAAACATTGTGCGACATATGTATTTCCTTCCCTAATGGAGGGGTTTGGTTTACCAGGATTGGAAGCTATGGCTTCTGGTGCGGCCGTCACTAGTAGTAATGCCACTTGCCTGCCAGAGGTCTACGGTGATGGGGTTCATTACTTCGACCCTCTCAGCGTTGAAGATATGAAAAATAAAATAGATGCTGTAATAACAGATAATGCGTTGCGGCAAAGATTAATCAACAATGGTCAACTGGTGGCTCAACGCTACTCATGGAAATATATGGCCCAGCAAACCTTAGCGGTTTATAAAAATATTTTGGAATAAAACCACCTCGTTCGCTGCTGGGGTACATATCCTGCCTCATAGAAGAACACTCCGCTCGCAAAAACAGCTCGCTTCGTTCCTCCTGGAAAAGTCGAACCTCTATGAGGCAGGATATGTACCCCAGCAGCGAACGAGTAGTCAAGCTACTTTACAATCCCCTTCTTCAGGGCAACTTCATAGCTTTTCCAAAACTGCGAATGGAGAGGTGTTGGCAATGTATCACTCGTAAACCAGCCAATTTCATCTATCTTATGGGGCTCGCCAATGCTCACTTTTGTTGGGTCAATTTTAACAGCGTGCATAATCGCTACCCAATGCGTAGGAAGGCCATCAGCACTCACACGATGTGCATCGTATACTGTTAAAAAATCGATAGCTAGTGGCTCGGCCATCAGTTCTTCCCTAATTTCCCGGCGCACTGCATCTTCCAAAGGCTCACCGAATTCAATTGCGCCACCGCCCACATCCCAACGCCCTTGTTCATCACGACATCGCTGACTACGCTTTTGCAAGAGAACATTTCCCTGGCCATCATGTACTACGAATGAAGCTGATATCCCGATATGGTCAATACCGCGAAGCAAATCAATCTTATCACTTGCAGGAATAATAGGTTGGTTCATAGTATTCAAGTATAGCAGAATTTGTCACTAAAACTATATAATTCCACTTTTTACTGTAATAATCAAATGTCTATCGCGGCCCTCACCTTCAGAGTGGCTTTCAAGCTGACCGAAGTCACCAACGACACGATGCGCGACTCGCCGATCAGCAGCGTTCATTGGCCGAAGTTCCATTGGCTCACCAGTTTGTGCCACAGTTTCACACCATTCTTTTACCTGATCAGCTAACCGCTCGGCACGATGATGTTTGTAGTTAGCGACATCGATATTCACTCGAGTTAATTCAGCATTTTTATTCTTAAGAGCCATAGATAACAAAAATTGCAGTGATCGTAATGTATCACCGCGTTGACCAATTAAAAAACCATTTAAGTGCGTCGAGGGAACGGCAAGTTCAATAACATCTTCTTCACAGTGCACGGTAACGGCCGTATTAAGTCCAAAAAAGGACAGTAAGTCCTCGAGGTAGCGTTTTGCGAAGTTAATCGATTGCTCACGATTTATGGTATCGTCGTTCATTTTTTCTTCCTCCTTGGTTTTTTGGACGCTAGAGGTTTCTCTACCACTTCAGCTTCTTGAGCTACTGCTAATTTTTGTTTGGTTTTAGGACTTTTTAGTTTACTCATGTCTTCACTGTCCTGACGCAATACGTAGCTTTGTTGAATAATTGCTACCGTACTCGTAGCAAGAAGATAGAGTGTTAAAGCGCCCGCCAAGTAAATTGAAACTACAAAAGTTAGGATCGGAAACAGAAAGATCATACGATTCGTCATCAACGCACTAATTTCACTCTGATCAACTTCTTTTCCGGAAGCTTGTTCTTTGAGTATATCGCGCAGACGCCGCCCTTCTTTAACTTTTGGCAACAACTGTTTAGATTGCCAAAACTGTAGCCCTGCGGCGATGATTGCCATAATAATCAGTGGAACATAAATACCGTCGGGGCCCATCGCCACTTTCGTAAGATCAATGAGGCCAAAAAGCATATGGTTGAATTTATCTGCATTATGGATAATTTCCTGCACATAAGGCAATTGCTCCACAAAACCATATGCGTAATTAGCAATATTATTAGCTCCATGATTTTCGGTGAGCAATTTGATAACCGCGAAGAGTGCAATAAAAATAGGCAGTTGCAAAATCAGCAAACCAATTGAACTAAAAGGGTTCACACCCCGCTCACGATAGAGTTCCATCATTAGTTGGGCTTCTAGTTGACGGTTGCCTTTGGTACGCTTTTTTAATTTTTGGATTTCTGGTTGCAAGGTTTGCATAACTTTCGTCTGATGCAGCTGCTTGCGAACCAATGGCCACATAGCCACGCGGATAAGTATGGTGAAAATAATCAGTGCGACGCCAAAATCATGTCCCGGGATTATCCCATAAATAAAAAGTAAGACATTAAAAATTGGCTGGACTAGTATAACATCGAATAAACTCATAACTTTTTATAGCATACCATGAAATATCGATTATAAGTGTATGTTATGTTATACCTTTTCTTTCGTATGCTGGTGGGCTAAAGTTTTAATCTGACGGCGGGCGCCACAATCCAGCTCGACGTAATATATCAATAATATAAGCGCTTAATTCTTGATAAGGCATATCAGAGCAGTTCGGATCGTGCACATTAATTGAAATGTCATGTGCAGGTGCTACATGACCCCATTCTAACCGCAGCACCTCATAGACTCGGCGACGTATTCGATTGCGCTTAGGAGCAGACTTCACGACCTTTCTTGTAATGATAACTGCACAACGATTATGCTGACGGCGCGGATTACTCGTAAACCGAATCGACAAAGAACGGCTCCGAATCGTTTTACCATTGCGGTGCAAATAGCGAAGGCTGCCATGGCCATGAAAACGATATTTTTGCTTTAACATGTACCCTTAATTGTAATTGACAATATAGAAAATTAAACCATCTTGCCTGCGCAAGCTGCGTTAAGGCTTTTACAATTCGTTAAACGCTGAGCTTTACTCTGCCCTTTAGACGGCGAGCCTTGAGCACAAGCCGGCCCGCTTTGGTTCTCATGCGAGCGCGAAAGCCGTGCACTTTAGCCCGTGAACGTTTTTTTGGTTGATGGGTCCCTTTTGGCATAGCAATACATCCTTTATTTCAGACGACGATAGCATAACTGCTATATTCGTATTGTCTCTAATTTACTCTTTATACATCTTGTCAAAGTTTTCCCCAGATTGCAAGGGTTTTTCCCCAGATTTACAGGGGTACCTATTATCTGTGTATAACTAGTGAGGATATTGACAAAAATATCGTTGTAGTTTTTCTATTTGTGGAAAAGTTACGCCATCCAGTATAGTTGTAGGTAGCTTTTGAAATAAGTGAGAGGTAGTAATACGGGGTATGAAAAACACCATTTGGCAAACTGTGCTTGGTGAGATTGAATTGAGTGTTTCGCACGCAAACTTTATAACATGGTTCAAGAACACAGAACTTATTGAGCACACTGATGAGCATGTGGTTATTGCCGTGCCTAATATCTTTGTCAAGCAACAACTTGAGGTTAAGTTTAGCTCGCAAATTAGTGAAGTTTTAGCTCGCAATGGTTTGCGAGTTAAGCGCATTACCTGCACTATCCAGTCATCTGGTAAAAAAAGGGCAATCGAAACGACCGACATGACACCATCCTCACCCCAAACTGCAAATAGTGAGAAGCCAAAATCATTGTCTTCGCATGTCAATCTTAATCCACGTTACACATTTGAGACATTTATTGTTGGTTCGAGCAATGAACTTGCCTACACCGCTTGCCAAGCCGTGGCCAATAGTCCAGGTACGAAGTACAATCCACTTTTTCTTTATGGTGGTGTCGGTCTTGGTAAAACCCACTTAATTCAAGCGATTGGCAATAGTGTGGCTACTCGTAATGCGCAAGCTAGAATCCTCTATATTTCATCTGAGACTTTTGTAAATGATTTTGTAGATAGTCTGCGGCTTAAGAAAATGGGTTTTGCTGAGCGGTATAGAAATGTCGATGTACTGATTGTTGATGATATGCAGTTTATTGCTAATAAAGAAAAAACGCAGGAAGAGTTCTTCCATACCTTCAATGCATTACACCAAGCGAACAAACAAATCGTTATTAGTTCTGATCGCCCACCGAAGTCTATCCCTACCTTGACCGACCGTCTGCGTAGCCGGTTTGAATGGGGCATGACGATTGATATCCAAATGCCCGATTTCGAAACCCGCTGCGCTATTCTGCAGACAAAGGCAAATAGCAATGGTTTTACGCTGGACCGCGAAACAGTTGAATACCTCGCTACTCACATCCAAACTAATATTCGGGAACTTGAAGGCGGCTTAAATCAGTTGCTGGCTTTTTGCGAAATGCGCGGTATTGCGCCCGACCTGCAGACTGCAGCTGGTCTGATTGGAAACGTGCGTACTACTCGCCCTCATCATCTCACCATTAAACAAGTCATTGATAAAACGGCTAAACATTTTCAGATTGAATCAAATGATATTTTGAGTCCTAAACGCGACAAGCATATCGTGGTGCCACGGCAAATTGCTATGTATCTTCTGCGCAGTGAGTTGCACCTGAGCTTCCCTAAAATTGCGAAGGAGCTGGGGCGTAAGGATCACACGACGGCTATCCATTCAGTCGAAAAAATTGAGAAAGCGGTCAAATTAGATTATATGATTCGCCAACAAGTGACAGAGATACGGGAGAAATTATATGTTTAGTACATCTTTGCCAACCAACCCGCACACCATCACCTTTAAACTGTACAAAAAATGTGCACAATTTGTTGATACACTGCCGCAGAATAGTGTGCATAAACTTCCCCAGCTTCCACACAGTAACTCGCAGGTTATGCTTCGAAAGCAGGTTATGCTCCATTCTGAGTATTCTCCACACCTTACTGCACAACCACTGCACATGGTTTTGCACATACAATTTCTAGCCGTTCACTCTGTAAAAATCAACTTGTGCGCACTATCCCCATTGCTTACTACTACGATTACTAAATTATTAATAAAGAAGAAATGAATAAAGGAGGCTTCAATGAAATTGGTTGTTACACAAGAAAATTTAGCCAAAGCTCTGCAGGTAGTCGGACGGGTTGCTACTGGTAAAACTCCTCTGCCAATTCTGAACAATATTTTATTTAGAACTGATAAAAACCGTTTATTGCTTGCGGCTACAAATCTTGAAATCGCCATTACTCAATACGTTGGCAGTAAAGTTGAGACTGAAGGCACCATTACCGTGCCCGCTCGGTTAATGAGTGAATTTATTAGTAATCTACCAAAAGGCAATGTTACCCTTGAGGCGGATGGTACTAAACTGCATATAAAAAGTGGCACCTATCAATCAACGATTAACGGAATGGCGCCAGATGAGTTCCCCGCCCTACCCGAGATTACAGCACATCAAGAAATGACGCTTGCACCTTCCGTACTCAAACGAGCTATACAACAAACAGTACTTGTTGCCTCGATTGACGATACGCGACCGATGCTGACTGGTGTGTATTGTCATACGTGCGAGGGTACGCTTTATTTTGCAGCGACTGATGGATATCGCTTAGCCGAGCGTTCACTTGGCGTTTTTGAACAAGAATTACGAGCTATTATTCCGGCTCAAACACTGCAAGATGTATTGCGGGTTATGACGGATGACATGAATGAAATAAAACTCATCTTTGACGAGAATCAGATGCGCATATTACTTGACGACATTGAAATTACCAGTCGTTTAATTGATGGTATATTTCCTGATTATCGTCAGCTTATCCCTGCAAAAAGTGATATCGAGGTGACCTTACGTAAGGATGAGTTTACACGGATTACTAAAGTAGCGAGTTTGTTTGCTCGGGAAAGCGGAGGCAGTGTCACTTTGAAGGCAAGTGAGGCTGATCAACGATTGAGTATTCATTCAGTTGCCTCGCAGCTGGGTGAAAATACTTCTGAAGCTGAAGCAAAAGTTACGGCGGCGGGCCAGGTGACATTGAACTCACGGTATCTGATTGAGGGGCTTGGATGCATTGATAGCCCCGTGGTAACCTTTAGCTTTAGTGGTAAACTAGCTGCTTGCATTTTAACGATTGCTGAGGGCGAGCGAGATTATAAGCATATCATTATGCCGTTGAAGAGTTAGCTTTTCTGCATGCCTGCTCTTTAATTCTACCTCTTTCATCGCTAAAACTATCCCACACTTCTTTTCCTGAACACAGCCTTCCCGGTGGTGTTACCTGACCTTTTGGTCAGGTAACACGGTTTAGGAAAAGAAGTGTGGGATAGTTTTAGCTGCACTTATAGCAGAAAATAAAAGCCGCTCCTCTATACTAAAATCATGGCCTACTACTCCCTATCGCTCAAACACTTCCGTTCATATACTGATCATACGGTGCGGTTAGTCCCCAGCCTCAATATCATTGTTGGTGCAAATGGTAGTGGAAAAACAAACTTGCTTGAGGCCCTGTACGTGCTTTCGTTGGGCGCTTCTTTTCGTGTTGGTGATAAGGATCTGGTACAGCAGGGTCATGAATGGTTTAGACTCGAGGCCATGTACGAAGATCAACAACGAATAGCTACCTATAAAGTTGATGGTACACCACCAAAGCAGTTTGCCTTAGATGGCATTAAAAAACAACGATTGCTGTATCAACAGCGCATTCCCTTAGTGTTATTTGAGCCAAATGAGTTGCGGTTCCTAAATGGCTCACCTCAGCGTCGCCGCGATTATATTGATGCTTTACTTGGTCGTTTAAGGCCTGCAGGTGTGCGTATTCGTAGTCATTATGAACGCGCTCTTATGCAGCGTAATACTATCGTTAGGCACGCCGCAGAGCAGTCTCATGGAATAGTTGACGATCAGTTATTTGTGTGGGATATAAAATTAACTGAATATGCTGCTGTCCTGATTGAGCAACGGCTTGGGCTGATTCAAGCCTGGAATGAGCAACTTAGTGATCTATATAGTCGGATCGCTGACATTCCACACGACGTCAGGGTGGTATATAAAAGCGATACCAATCTTAAGGATTACAAAACATCACTACTACAACAGTTGCAAGCCCAGCGACCACGTGATATTGCAAGGGGTTTTACAGGCGTTGGACCGCATCGTGATGATATAGTTATTTTACTTAATGGAGCTGATGCAGCTACCAGTGCTTCTCGGGGTGAACTGCGTACCTTGGTGTTGGCTTTAAAAATGATTGAACTATCTCTGCTTAATGAAAGGCATGAAAAACGCCCTCTACTCCTCTTTGATGATGTATTTAGTGAATTGGATGCCAAGCGGCGCCGATCGCTGGCAAGCTTAGCTAAAGATTTTCAGACGATTATTACGACAACTGATGCCGATGTACTAATGGATTATTTTTCAACTGATCATCACGTCATTACTACAGGCAGGAATTTATAAGCAGCTGCTGGAGATTTTCGTAAGAAGGGGTCCTGTCACGCCATCCGCCCCTAAAATTTTTTTATGAGTACATAAAAAACATTTTTGGGGCAGCCCCGTGGCGTGCCACCCCAGTGTTTAGAAATCTCCAGCAGCTGCTTATAAATTCTCACCAAACACTAACGTATATTGCTCATAATTCTGAAGTGTTTTTTGAAGATATTCAGTCACCTCTTTCCTAAGCGTTTCGTCAGCTGTAATGAGCCGAAATTCCGGCCCGGCAAAATCACCGCTGGCATCAATCCTTGGTACGTACGACTGATTTTTAGCAGCATAAATAGTGTTCCCCAAACTAGCAAGTTTGAAGCTATTTGTAATAAATGGTAATTGGGTAATGAGCTGGTTATTATCCTTCGTAGCTTGATCTAGATAAGCAATATAGCCATCGGGTGAAGGGCTGGAGCTAGCGGTAGAGCGGTTTGAGAATGCCGTAAAGAGGATTTGATTGCCAACTACTTGGAATGAACTGAGGCGCAAGGCATCGCTCGAAAAGAGAGTAACTGCAGATTGTTCTCCTGGGTTAAGCTCAAACAAACCACCTCGTACTGAGCTGAATAATAGCCGTTGATTATCGCGCCACTGAATGGAAGTAACGCTGGTTGCATTATAGGCAAATACTTGCTTGCCGTTAAAGCTATCATAAACTTTAATACCTGTGCCATCTTCGACAGCGACGTATTTGCCATCATCGGCTATGTATAGGTTGGCTATAGTGTTCGTTTTACCCAAACTGAAACTTCGTAACTCTTTCTGGCTGGTAGTATCAAATATTTTTACTACATAATCTTGATTTAATTCTGAAGATTGGTTCTCCTCCTTCTCGCCGGTTTGATAATTGTACTGATCATGATCAGCTGTCGGTGATGCATAGTTACGCCCAAAGCCTATGGCAATATATTGCTTGCCAAGGGCAATTGCTTTAGTTTCTGCTCCTTCGGCAACATCACGAATGTTTTTAAAGGTGTGTTTAACTTGAGTACCTTCGTAGATATCCAGTGTAATAGTTTGATCCTCGGCTATGTACACGCCATACGTATTACTGGTGGCAGATGAGGGCCTGATGAGCCGTGGTGGCGTGGCTTCACGATAAATTTTGTCTGACCGAGTGGTCTTACTGCTCGCAAAATCGTGCATGGTCAAGGCTAAGTCATATTCGACTGGTTGAGTTGGTACGAAACCGACCAATTGGTTATTGTGGGCAATTGTTTGCAAGCCAGAAAATGGTATGCGGGTAGCATTTGCGCTAAGCCCGGTAGGGTCTGTACTAGCATATGTGTAGGTAAATTCACTTTCTTTACTGGTGTCTGCGCCAATGAGTTCACCGGCTGGGCCGCGCATCAGATAGCCAAGTGTTTTGGCGGCTACTCTTTCTACTTGTCGTTGCACTGTTTGTTTAAATTCTACCGTGGCAGAGCGTAAAAAGTTGGGGACTTCAACATATTTAGTCTGGCTGGCATTGCTATCTTTGTATTCTATAGTGTAAGACCCGCTCGCTACTATCATTCGAGAACTCTTGCTGGGACGTTGATCAAATTGTTGATCTGAAGTTTTGTGCAATGTATATTCACCGTCACCTTCTTTATGAACGATCAAAACACCGTGAGTAGTTATAAATAATCCCAGGCTTAACAAAGCTACTACTACGCTAGCGATGATTACTGGTTTGATGAAACGTTGTGGTTCGATATTCATTATTTGACTCCATTACTCCGGTAAGGCTTGAAATGCTTTTATGAGCGGCGGCTGGATATTAATAAAGGTATAAGCATTACAGGCGGCTCCAGAACAACTTGGACGCCCTGTAGCGGGCGGCGGCTGTACATCAATGTGTAAATGTGGAGGAGCGTTCGCATCATTATCGGCCGCAGTGCCTACTTGTCCAAGAGGCTGGCCAGCAGCTACTTTATCACCTTTTCGCGCTTTGATACTACCATTCATGTGCGCATAGTAGTAAAAATTTTTATCCTCACCTAGAATACCGATATTCGCGTCTTTTCCTTCACGTAAATGCTCAACGACGCCACCTTTGGCTGCAACAACCACAGTACCGGTTGGAGCCCCAATGTCAGCTGCATTGTAATCATGGTGGCAGTTAGTTTGTTGATTGGAGCACCATTTTACTCCACTGTCATTAAGAATGACACTTTTGCGAGTTTGCAGTGGAAAGGTAAAGCCATCAACGGTACCAATGCCACCTCCAGAGGTACAACCTTGAGTGGTCGTAGTAACTGGCGTACCAGCGGCATTTGGCGCTTGCCCCGCAAAACGCATGGCATTTTGAGCATATTTAATGCGGTTAGTCATATTTGGTTGGCCAGCTTTTTCATAGTTTTGTTCAAAGGCATAAGTAGCCGCTTCGACATCGCCTGCGGCTTGCAATGCGGGAATTGTTTTGTTCCACGGTGGCACATTACTCATCTCGTGCCATATAAAATCAAGCTGTGTGCCCAGTGCCCATATATCGCGGCTTCCAGCCCATTTTTGTAACTCAGCCCAGCGCCCGTTCTTACTCCATTGAGCAATGCCGTGGCCAACACCATTTGACTGTATAACTTTTGGATTCATTTGAGATTCCTGCATTAAGTTACCGATAATGCCAGCTGCCCGATGCGGCGCAAGGCCCTTGCCGGTGAAATAGAAAAATGCATCCTTCTCGTTTTGTTCAGTATCACCCCCCACCAGCTGAGAGTCACCGCTTGATCCGCCACCTGGTGCGCAAAGAGTAGCTCGCGGATCATAGGTTTGAATATCGTTTCCAGTAAAGTCGAGGCTGTTGACTTGGGCTAGTAATGGTTGCAGTGGCGTCAGAGCGATTACTATAGTCACCACTAATTGAAGCAGTATACTCTTCTTGCCTTTTTCGGAAATGAAGCTAACCTGGTTCATTGGTTACCTCGCCTTTAATTTCTGAGGTGACATACAACCAGCATCATCAACGACATTAGCTGGTTTCGGCATCAAATTATTATACAGTGGATTGTATGCAATTGAATCTGGGTTAGTAAAGTGATTACTACCATCTGGAATATAATTCATATGCACGTGAGGCCCAGTTGATTGGCCGCGGCTGCCAACAGTGGCAATGGGCTGGCCCTGCTTCACGATATCACCCTGTTTTACTAGATTTTGTTGATTATGGCCATAGCCTGTTATAGCACCATTAGCATGCTTGATTGCTACATAATATTCAAAACCCCCTACACTTTTGCTCTCGAATACTACCGTACCGTCGGCTACGGCTACTATTTGGGTACCAATAGGTGCGGCGATATCTAGTCCGGCATGCTGGCGATAGCTCGGGTCGGTTAAGTTCATACATGAGCTAATCGTTGAAGCACCACTTGGATTAATTGGCCAGGTAAAGGCGCCGGGGTTAAGCGGCGCACTACCCACTTGTGATCCGCCACCGTCTGCACCGCCAGCACCCAATGTACCATCAGCACTTTTTTGAATGCCATCCAAAATGTCAGTATCCATAAGATACATGCGGAACATGGTGAATTTGTCATCGCCAGTAACGGTTGCCGTTGGAGCTGCTTGGGCGAGTTGTGTCTGGCCTGAGCGGGCTAATTTGGCGGGTGTTGCGGCCGTGCCAGTTTTATCACCTTTTAAGCAGTCACGTGTATCAATATCTTCACCTACCTCTGCGCCACCGCCGTCAGGAGAAGGTGGTGCATCGCCATCCACGCAAGACCGGATGAACTTTTGAAAGTCGTCACTTTTTGGCGCGCCCGTTGTTTCATCAACATGGCCATTATCGGCCATAAAGTTGGTTACTTGGTCTGGCTCGTATTTCGGACTCTCGATTACCGCTTCTTGTTCGCCATAAATAGGGTTGCAGTAGGCATCGGTCAAGATATTCATATCGCGGTAATCCTCATCGGCACAAAACTGTCCGCCATAGCTTGTTTCAAGCGCATTGACTCTACTGGTAAATAACTGATTAATTGAACCGCCAATGAGCGTCAACGGTGAGGCGGCGATCGAGGCAATATTTTGATAATTTGCTTGTGCTGTTGGTGCGAAGACATATGGTGCGACGACCATGGCTAAGCGATTGGTTATTGAATCAGGATTGTCGATTGAGAAAGGATTTTGCCCAATCCGTTCAGCAGCTTTTATACGAGCCATTTCCCGAGCTGTTTCCATGGCCACTTGTGGTGCATCGTCATTAGTCAGAAGGCGTAAGCTACCTCGAGCTAATTGGCCAGCAAAAGCACCAATACCTGACCCAATGGCATTGCCAGCCGCAAACCCGCCTTCTGGATCATCCGGGTCAGGTGCATGAGTGTCATTAGCCATACGAATCAGCATTGGCGTTACATAGGCTATCATAACAGAGGTAATTGCCCCTACGACTGCGCCCTGAGCAATACCCACAATTGTTGCTAGCCCGCCAGTACCAATACTTGCGAGCAGCCCTAACGCGCCGAGCGCCACTTGGCCATACCAAGCCTGTACGTGTTTGCAAGTAGTTTTGTTGGCGCCGAGTGACTCAAAATAAGCTTTGGTAGTTTGTAAGAACTTCATAAAAGCAGTACCATTTGAAAATCGTGCCAAACCGGTCTTACTCGACACTTTACCGAGGCCGACAATCATCGAATAAAGTATTGAATTGGCAGCCGTCTTTCCGTAATCCGGCCCTTTCACTTTGTTCGGCAATATAAGAATACCAGCCATAAAAGCAATTTGTGTATATGATAATTCCCCTGCTTTTAGGGCGTCAGCATGAGTCATAAACAGCAAGGCATATTGAATAAGTTGCGCGGCAGCATAGATTTTAGCACCAAATATAACTGCTCGAATGAGCTGATAACCACCGCATGCTTTATCAATAACTGAAAACACACTAAATACAGCACCCTTCAGGCCTCCCTTCAAAAGTCCTTCGCCCACATTAGCAGCATTAGCCGGATCTTGATCAAGCTGACTGGTATCAGGTTGAACGGCCGGGCCATTTTCATATTCACTCTCTACCATCTGGGCTTTATCCTCTGCGGCAGCTTCGGTAATAGCCTCTTCGGCATCACCAAGCTCACCTTCAACGGCTGCTTGTTCGGGGGGTTTCTCGGGGTCTTCTTCGGCGTCATCGCCTGGGTTTAGGTTGACCGGCTGGCCAGTGTCACCAAACATGTAAGCGCGAAATTTCTTCTTACTATCAACCAGTGCTTTTTTTGCTCTATCGACGCCAAATTTAGAATATTTTTTAAGCGCATGTTGTCCTCGGTATACAATAGCTTTCGATTTTGAAACAACCGAAACCATACCAAGGAATTTCGGGCTACTTTTATACACTTCTTTAAAATTGGCCTGAGTGACCCGTACCTCCTTTCCATTTTCGTCTACGAAATTGAAGGCAATAATATATTTTTTACCCCCTTTCTCACCTACTTCTGGGCGAAGACCGGCCTTTTGATATTTCGCAATCTCTTTATCGCTTACCCCTTGTTTGAGCCGGCAGCGGATGGTTTTACAATCAGCATCTGGTTCTTGAAAAAGACGTTTTTGGACACTGGCAGCACGTCTATTGTAGGCACTGTATTGATTTTTGCTCCAAAAGTCGAGTGCGCGTTCTTTCATGGTAACAAAAAAGCCCAGTACACCCGCTACTACGGCCCCTGTAACGGCACTGATAATACCAGCACCCGCTAAAACAAGCCGTACTTTTTTAATCGTACTGCTTAGGTTACGGCCAGCAAATCTTTGCCCTCTGCCCTTAATGGTTGAACTCCAGCCAGCGGGGTTTGCTTCTTGAGCGGCTAGATCTTTCGGGCGATTCGGCGTTTTTGAAGCTGCACTTTCAGCATCACTCAACCCTCCTTTTAGGAGCTGCAGATTTGGGCGATCAGAAGGAGGTGTACCGTCACCTCCCCCTCCATCAACTACATGTAATTCCGGACGGCCTGGCCCGCCACCTTGATTTTCGCCTTGAATAACCCGCGGTTCCCATGATCGTTCCTCTCTGGGATCAAAATCCTGATTTCTTGCTGGATCAGCCATGATTAAAGCCTATAATTGCACATCGTTAAAATCTGCAGCGGGGCTGTTTTGTTCAGGCAATACATTGTTTGCGAATGGTGATGGCTGTGAACCTTGTTGCTGGTAAAGGGCTTGCAATTGCTGCACTTGTTGCGGATTAGTAGTAATAAGCGATGTTTCAGTTTGCGAAGCGATAATTTGAATGTGAACATGATTTTGTCCGGCAAAAAACAAGCCTTGCCCCACCGGAAATTGACTCAACCGTTTACGCTCTTCCTCAGTTAATTTAAACACCTCCGCGAGTACATCAACCGCAGAGGTTGATTGCTTCAGCAATAACTGCAGTGAGGCGTTGGCCACAATGGCTCGGCCCATTTTACTGCCCATAAAGTCTTCGACGTCTTGCGTAATAGTGGTCAGTCCTAAGAAGTATTTACGTGCTCGCTTCGCTAAACTAAACAAAAAATTAGCTGAATCGTCATATTTCATCAGTTGCCATGCTTCATCAACGATCAAGAGGCGTTTGCGTTGATCACTTCGTGTTTTGTTCCAGATATGGCTCAGCACAATATACATGGCTACTGGCCGGAGTTCATCCTCGAGATCACGAATGTTAAACACAATCATTTGATTGTTAATATCAACATTGGATTGTTGCGAGAATATCCCTGCGAAGGTACCGGTCGTATATTTGCGAAGCCGCTGCGCCAGCTGAGGGCCAGTGCCCGGCATATGAAGCAATGTTTCATAAAGGTCATTGATGGTTGGCGGAGGTGAATTGTGTGTCAGTGGGTCGCCGGTAATGCCTGCTCGGGCATAGGTATCGATGAGGGCTTGATCAAGATCTGACTCTTCAATTGGATTTAATGCCGGCAGACTAATACCATTGGCGGCCATCTGAGCACCTCCCATCATCAAACGCAGAAGGCCGTGCAGCGTGATAAGATTAGCGCGAAGAGCGTCCTCAGCCTCTTCATTTTCAATAACGCGGGGTAGATCAAACGGATTAATCCGTGTTTCTGAACCGAGAGATAACTTGATATAGCTACCGCCCACTGCTTCACAGAGCCGCTGATATTCATTTTCGGGGTCAATAATAATCACTTCAGAGCCAAGCATCATGCTGCGCAGGGCCTCAAGCTTCACGGTAAATGATTTACCGGCACCAGATTTAGCAAAGACGACCATATTGGCATTCTCGAGTGTAAAACGGTCAAAAATAACCAAACCGTTATTATGCATGTTGACTCCATACAAAATGCCAGTATCTTGCGTCAGATCAGCACTAGTAAATGGGAAACTGGTCGAGAGTGCGCCGGTGTTCATATTGTGCCGAATCTGTAATTGATCGGACATTTGCGGCACGGTAGCGTTGAGCCCTTGTTCCATTTGGCTGGAAGCCACTTTGCTAAATACAAGCTGCTGGCCAAGAATCGTTTCAATTTTATGCTGCACAAATTGCAACTCATCAAGGCTCTCACCGTAGATGGTAATGTAGAGGCCAAAACGGAAGAATCGTTCAGCGCCAACTTGCAGTTGATCACGCAATTCTTCAGCGTCTTGGATAGCCGCTTCAAGTGCTGGATCGCGCACCTTCCCTTTTTCTGAATTCAATGAAATACTGGCCTCTAATTGCCCTACTTTTTTACGCAGATTATTAAGTACCACCTGGCTTTCGACTGGGTAAATAAACATTGAAACATCAATAACTTCATCAATGTTAATAATCGGGCTCAACCAACCGGTATAAATTTGGCGTGGATAGCCATAAACGTACAAAGTGCGCGCATAGCGAGTTCCTAAACGAAAATAACTTGCTTGAATTTCGAGTGAACTGGGGGCGATAATATCACGAAGCGTGGTGATGCTGCGCAGAAATTCTTGTTCAATTTCCTTTTGCTCGCGAAGCCGTTGCCGCTCGGCAATGTCAATTGGATCAGTTTTTTTCTTTCCTCCAAAGGCCATTATAAAATCTCCCGGTCGAGATGTGGCTGTGGTGCCTGCCCTGACCCTTTTGTAATAATAGGAGCAGTCAAATTTTCAAAGTTGCCAATTGGCTGACGCACTGCAGTATCAGGGTTATAAACATTGTAATAGAGTTCGCCCAGTTCTTTGGTGGTGAGCTGTGTGCTTCTGATGCCCATTTGCATGAGTCCATTCACGACAGTTTGCACCCGG
Organism: Candidatus Saccharimonadota bacterium; assembly: GCA_029288315.1. Classification (GTDB taxonomy): domain Bacteria; phylum Patescibacteriota; class Saccharimonadia; order Saccharimonadales; family EFPC-124; genus JARIHL01. The sequence goes on along the minus strand of JARIHL010000070.1, from coordinate 1,301 downwards.
TTACGAAGCTCGTCTTTCGATTTGTTAAAGGTATTTTCATCAATCCGGATTCGTTGTTGGGTTTGCGGCGCAAACAGATTTGCGAAAAAGTTTTTACTACTATTAACCGCGCTATCTACATTGCCAGCTGGATAATACGGTATCACGATAAAAAAGCTTTTATCCATGATATTTGTTTCTTGGGCGAGCGACGAAACAAAATCAATATAATCATCCATCAGGACACCTAAAAGCATATTGTCTTGCTCACGGCGTAGCTTTTCAAGGCGGTCAAGGTATGGACCGATATCAACTTTCTGAGAACGAGCGGTAATTTGAATTGGAAAGTACAGCGAATTTAAAAAATTCTGATATGAATACTCCACTGCCTCACGCTCCCTGGCGCTCATAAGATCAAAGTTAATTGAACGGCACGCCACAAGTGCTCGCATACTGCCATCGTTCATAATGGCTAAGTTGTCCCGAATTTCAGAGATAAGTAAAGAATTTTGAGCGCTACTCACTACTCTCTTTGGAATCGGTGCTGGTTGTGGTTGGCCTGGGACCCCAGGCGAACCGGCAGGAGTCAATGACTGAACAGGAGGCTGGCTGATCGGCCCTGGTTGATTACCTCCCGTTGGTGGTTGTATATTTGGTGTTGCGTTTGGCTGCATAGGCAGCACTACCTTTATTGTTCGTTAGTTCATGACACGCCGCATTAGTGAAGCGTAATAACTACCTCTCCTTCATCGCCTTCTTCAAGACGATGAGCTTCGTGGGCAATTGCACTAATGCTCAGATCATTATTGTTTGCAAGCCTCATTATATCAGGCGACAGCGGTTGTGTCATCGAGCTTGTGGCTGATTGCGCCGGAGCTGCAGCTACGAGAGGCGGTTGCGGTGGTGGCGGTGCTGCTTGATCTGGGTCATAGGGAGTGATTACTTTTTGATGGATTGTGGGATACGGATTAAATTTTGGCATCAAGGCTGGTTCGGCAGATTGAGCTACAAATTGTTTTTGTAGAACGTCAGCGTGTGGATTATTGGCAAGCGCCAGGCCTGGATTGGCCGCACGGGCGTCCTGAGTCGCTTGTTGAGCTGCTTGCATTTTTTGTACCGCTTCCAGGCGATGCTCTTGATTTTTTTTGTTAAGCAAATCATCGAACGATTTCGCTAGCTCAGTTTGCTCGTCCATAATATCACTGGCACTCGCCACTTCAACCATCACACCAGGTGCTAGTCCGCTTGTTTTGTCAACGCCTTTCGCCGCCCAACCTCTGTCTCTTATACACATCTCCGAGCCCACGAGACTACGCTGCATC
>JARIHL010000068.1 GCA_029288315.1 Candidatus Saccharimonadota bacterium | reverse complement strand
GATGCAGCGTAGTCTCGTGGGCTCGGAGATGTGTATAAGAGACAGAGTATGAAGTGTGCTTAATACTAAGTGCCCAGTCATGGCTGAGTTGAGGGCAATGTCGGCTGTTTCATCATCGCGAATTTCACCAACATAAATAATATTTGGGTCTTGGCGCAAAATTGAACGTAAGCCTTGGGCAAATGTTAGCCGCGCCTTGGAGTTGGTTTGAATTTGATTAATGCCTTCAATCTCATATTCAACAGGGTCTTCGATAGTGGCAATATTGCGGTCGCGCGTATTAAGAATCTTCAAAATTGCGTACATAGTCGTGGTTTTACCTGAACCAGTCGGCCCAGTTGCCAACACCATACCGTACGGCCGGTTAAACCCGCGACGTACTTTGGCGAGATCGGCCTCTGCCATACCAAGATCGGTCAAACTAAATTGACGATTATGTGAACTCAGCAAACGCAGCACTGCTTTTTCTCCGCTCACAACAGGTACGATTGAGACGCGCATGTCAAGTTCTTCATCTTCATCAATTGCAAAACGCATGCGTCCGTCCTGAGCGCTGAAATGTTCGTCAGTCCGCAGCCGCGCCAACACTTTAATACGTGTTATTACTTGGCTGTGAAGCGTTTTTGGTAGCCGAATCTCATCATGCAGCACGCCGTCAATGCGAAAACGGACGAGTGATGCGGTGCGCATTGGTTCAATGTGGATATCTGAAGCCTTGCTGGTATAGGCGTATTCTATAAGCGTATTAACGATTTTCGCGACCGGCGGTTCAGCCTGCTTGTTGATTTTTATTGAAAGCAAATCCTCAAAAGTAGCTTGCAACTGTTTACGGTACAATTTGAGCGCATCTTCAATGTCGCGGTGGGTGGCGTAAAAGAGCCGATAGTTCGCAACCCCAGCCTTTTTGGCTAACATCTCAAAAAGATCAGTAGTAGCTGGGTTAACGGTGACGATTTTAAGTTCTTTATCGTCAATGCCAAAAGTAATAACTTTGTGCCGGGCAGCAACATCTTCTGGCGTGAGCCGTAAAACTTCATCAGGGATAGAGAGCTGAGCTAAAGAAACAAAAGGAAGGTTCAGCGAATAGGCAATGATTTTTCCTAAGTCCTGATCCGAAAGAGTATCACTTCCTAGTAAGGCATCGTAAAGTGAAATATGCTCTGTTTCAGCTCGTTCTTTAGCGTGCTGTAGCTCTACTGGTTTTACATAACCAAGCTCTTCAAGTGTTTTGTAGAGCTGCGCATTACTTATTTCCATCAAGTATTCCCACCCATATTATTTTTTTGCTTCAAGCTGCTTGCTGCGCCTGAGCTAAGACTGCATTAATTTGTTCGATGATGGCCTCGAGTGCCATGTCACTTTTTATTATATAACCAATGGCTTCTGATTGTTGATTTTAACTTTGGCATATCTTTAATGTACCATAGAAGAGTAAGCAACATCTAAGCATCAAGCGCCATCTCCCTGTCAGTAAATTTAGATCAACTAGCCAATAAGACGCGGATCCAAGCTGCTCATCGTTGAGCTTGCTGGCATCACCAGCAATCAGCAGTAAACCATTTTATAGCTGCGAGAGGATGCACAGTTGATGTGATGCGAACGGAATAAATTCTATCTTCATGCGATCAACTTCTTTTGTGTTTGCACCCTATTTGGTTTTATTGAGTGCTGCGTTTACTTTATCGATAATAGCATCGACTGTCATATCACTTTTGGTAACATAATCATTAGCGCCTAAAGCAAGCGCCCTATCTATATCTTCTTGTTGTCCCAAGTTTGAGGCAACAACAATAGGTATATGTTTAAACTTCTCGTGCCTTCTCATTTTTATAAGCGTCATAAAGCCGTCAGTATGTGGCATGACAAGATCTAACAGAATAATATCTGGCGTGAAGGTCTTGAGTAATCGAAATACTTCGTCGCCGTCAGCGGCCATTCGTACTTCAAATCCTCGCCTCGCAAATTTAACACGGTAAACAGTTTCCATAAACTGGTCATCATCGGCTATGATGATTTTGTTCATAACTAACTACCCCTTACCAGCATTACATTTGACGCCATAATTCCGGCATTCTTACTGTAGCATACCTGGGCGCCACGGCTTAACTAGGCTGAGTCTTGATCAGAGTAACGATTATGGTCCTTGTGCGCTAATAAAAAAGCACGTACGTGTGACCGACAAACTTCGAGTTCTTGCAAGGCTGGAGTACTCTGTCCTTCTATTGCGCAATCTGCGCAAACAGCTTCGCTCTCGGCTGCCAGACTAACAAGGCTCATAGCGCGGCGATAACCTTCATCAGGTAAAAGATCTAATAAAGCAATATCCATTAAGGCTCTCAATTGATCGGCGAGTGCTTGAGGGGTAATTTCTTCTATTGTTACTTCTGCGGCCGCACTTTTAAAGGCAGCCTGCGCAGCAGCTTCCAGCGGGCCACCGGCGTGGAAAGGCTCAGGAAGACCAGCTATCCTGACATTTGTTATCTCAGAAAGTAACTTTTCGTACTCGGCTACCGCTTCATGAAGTTCAGAAGACCACTCGGTTTGGTCGTCTGGGTCTTCTAAAGGAGCCTTCATAGCGGCGATCCTTGCCTCTTGGCGTAGAAGTACGAGCTCTTTTTCTAAGTCCGTATCGTCTTCTAGCATGCGTTCAGCTTCAGCCGCTAAATCAGTGCGGTTCGGAAGTTCAGGGTCGGGTATAATATGCTTACTGGCTGCGTTAACATGCCGTAAACGTTCAGTATAATCTCCGCCCAATCCGAATTCTGCATCTTCAAAATATTCGCCGTTTTGCCCGGTCGTATCACCTACCATTATCGTAACCTCCTAAAACAGTTGGTTATGTTAATATAGTACTTTTTTGAAAAATGTCAAGTATATTATTTTACATAAAATAAACTAGTAGAAAGTTAATCGCTCTGCTATTTTTTAATCTGGCTCTCAAACATACGATAATATGCACCTTTTTTGGCAACCAATTCAGCATGTGTGCCAGCTTCGGCGATTGAGCCAGCCACTAGCACAACAATAAAGTCAGCGCGCTCCACTGTTGTAAGCCGGTGGCTAATGGTAATGACTGTCTTATTATTGGATGTAGCAAACAGCCGTTTAAAAACTCGGGTTTCCGCTAGCGCATCAATGGCGCTAGTAGGTTCGTCTAAGATAATAATCGGAGAGTTACGATAAAAATTACGAGCCAGTGCCAGCCGTTGCCATTGGCCACCAGAAAGATTAACTCCTTGATTGCCCTCGTCGTCTTCCATCCATGTGCTTGGGTATGTTTGAAGTTTCTGCGGCAACTTATTAACGAACTCTCTTGCTTCAGCCTGACGCAATACATCATCAATAAGACGGTCACTAACAGGGCGATTCACATCGCCAAAATAAACATTATGTTTAATGTCGGTAAAACCATACTTCTCAAAATCTTGCTGTAATACTGATAATTGTTTGTGCCACGTAGAAATATCGATAGCCGTAAGAGGATTACCATCTATCGCAATCACGCCCGATGTCGGCTGATAAAGCCCCGTAAGCAGCTTAATGAGCGTAGATTTACCTGCGCCATTCTCGCCAACGATGGCCACATGCTGCCCTTTTTGAATCGTCAGATTAATATGTTTGAGAACTGACCGTTTAGCTTTTGGATACCGAAAGCTGACATCTTTAAACTCGATAATTTCCGGTGCGTCAATAAGTTGATGAGTCCCGCCGTGGCCCGTAGGTAATGCCATAAACGTCTGGTAGTCATATAAATTAGCCAGGTCTTCGTCAATAGTACTGAGCTGACTCACGAATCCATTCGCGCTGGCGATTGCCCTTGAAACAAGTTGCTGAACGTAAATAAATTGCCCAATTGGTTGCTCGCGCGCGATAATTTGTAATACAATCCAAACCAGCGCGCCCAGCTCAGTCACAGCTTCTAGTGCATCTGCCAGAAGCCGTTTGCTGATAAACTTGCGCTCAAATTGTAAACGTGTACGTTCGTCTTTGTCTCGAAGTGATTGTCGCAAATCGAGCAAGTGGCGTACTAATCCATTGAGCCGGAGCTCAGCAATTGATTTTGGCTGCAATAAATTCCACTCAATATATGATTTAGCACGACGAACATCGACATTTTTATTCCAATGGTTAATTTGGGCGCGAGATAATTTAAATTGTAAATACACACCTGGCCATACGGCAATAGCCACAAATAAGGCAATCCATGGTAAAAAGAATAGCAGAGCAACTATGGAAAAGACGAGCGTGATAACTTGGGTCAAAATACCCGCCAAGCGGTCAAAAACGTATGCAAAAAACTGGCTAAAGCGTTGGGCACGATCGTAGAGATCGGCAGTATTTTTATCGTCATAGCGCCAAAATTCTAGCGACAGAAAGCGTTCGTACATAATGTCGCTCACTTTGGCCTCAACTTTGTAGCGCATAAGCTGTTGGATATATTGATCAATACTGCGCCATATTGTGGTAGCCAAACCAAGGCTGGCGGTTATAACCACGTACATAAGTGCTTGGTGGCCTGCGCCAGCCTCTCCATTATAGGCAGCGGCCAACTCAGTTGTAGTAAGCGCCGCGAAGTAGGTTACTGCAATTGGTAGACTAGCGTCAATGATCGCACCAACCAATTTGAAACTAACTGCCAAAGGGGCGGTTTTAAAACTAAGCTTGGCTACTGCTAGCACAGCCAACAAATACTCCTTGGCGGGTAGCTTTCTATCAGCTCTCATAATCTGTCATATAGTAGCATAGCTACTCGTAGTAAATAAATTCAATACTGGGCCTGATTTGAGGAATGGCGAGAAAGCGTAGAATTCTAATGGTAGTGGGTGATTGGGGATCGTCTTTAATGCTACAATCAACTACTAATGGACAACACCGATCAATTACAGCGACTACGTGAGCAGATAGATGATGTTACGCAGCAATTAGTTTATTTGCTCAATAGGCGAGCCGAAATTGCTGTGCAGCTTGGTAAGGCTAAGTCTGGCCGCTCCATTTATGATCCGGCACGCGAAGCAGCTGTACTGAATAGGGTAGCCGCAGATAATTTGGGGCCGTTATCGAATCAAGCTTTACAGACTATTTTTACAGAAATTATTGCCAGCTGCCGTAATATCCAACAACCTTTACGAATGGCTTACCTTGGGCCAGTGGGAACGTATAGCGAGGAAGCGGCTATGAACTATTGCGGCCAGACAAGTGAGTTCATACCCTGCACCACTATTGATGATATTGTGCGTACCACTGAGTCGGGGGTTACTGATCTCGCGCTCGTGCCGGTCGAAAATTCTACTGAAGGGAGTGTTAATCGTACACTTGATTTATTGCTTGAAACACCGCTTGTTATTGTTGGCGAGATTACTCTCCCTATTCATCATCAATTAGTATCATACGCTACAGCGCTAAGGGAAATTAGCAAGGTGATTGCTCATCCGCAAGCACTGGCCCAATGCCAAACTTGGCTTGCCATGCACATTCCACAGGCTGAACTAAAGCCGGCTAGTAGTAATGCTGCAGCAGTCAAAATGACGCATAAAGCTGCAAATGTCGCCGCTATCGCTAGTGTAAGAGCTGCTGTGCACTATAATGTGCCAATCCTAGCAAAAAATATTGAGAATAATCCTCACAATACTACCCGTTTTTTACTACTAGGCACTACAACAGCTGTTCCAAGTGGTGCCGACAAAACGTCGTTGATTTGCCAGGCGCCAAATCAACCAGGTGCTTTGTTGGAATTGTTACGCGTTTTCGCCACTGAGGGAGTGAATATGCTCAAACTTGAATCACGACCAGCGGCTCATGCGCTCTGGCATTACATCTTCTATATTGATATTGAGGGCCACCAAACTGAAGCGCCTGTTGCCCGCGCACTCGCTCGCTTACAAGCTAACTCAAGCCTTATTAAAATAGTAGGCTCTTATCCCAAGGCTAGGCGATGACCAGCAAACCACGCCTACAAATTAAAACTATTCATCCATATCAACCTGGTTTACCGATAGACTATATTACAAAACGATATGGTATCGCGGCAGAAGCAGTCGTAAAGCTGGCTTCTAATGAAAATCCCTTTGGCCCAAGCCCAAAAGCGCTCCAAGCCATACAACAGATGGCTACAAGCGCTCACCGCTATCCTGACCAATATGATCTCTTACATCAACTGGCGGTGCTCCATAATCTTGCGCCCGGTAGACTTGTCTTGGGTAATGGCTCAAATGATGTGCTGGATTTAGTTGCTCGTGCTTACCTGGGGCCAGGTGATGAAGCGATTTCTGCCCAATATAGTTTTATTGTGTATCAATTAGCTACCCAAGCAATCGGTGCACGTAATAGTATTGTGCCCGCCCGGCAGTACGGGCATGATTTATCTGCTATGCTTCAGGCGGTGACATCGGCTACAAAAGTGATCTGGATTGCCAACCCCAATAATCCAACTGGTACTTTTCTGCCTTATGCTCAAGTAGAGGATTTTTTAACACAGCTGCCACCTGAGATTATCGTAGTGCTTGACGAAGCATATTACGATTACCTTACGCCAAAAAATCGCGTCGATACAGTCAAGTGGTTAGATGTATTTCAAAACCTCATCCTCGTACGAACATTTTCTAAAATCTATGGTCTTGCCGGATTACGTATTGGCTATGGCATGACTTCTCCGGAAATAGGGGACTATTTAAATCGGGTTCGGCAGCCATTCAACGTTAGTACAATTGGCTTAGTCGCAGCTCAAGCAGCTCTGTCCGACAAAGATTTTGTAACAAAGAGCTACCAAGCGAACCTTGACGGAAAGGCTCAAATAATGGCTGGTTTAAAGCGTCTAGCTATAGATTATTTACCAGCTTATGGTAACTTCATTACCTTTAAAGTGGCGTCCGCTCAGCTTATCTATGAGAAGTTGCTGTGCCACGGTGTCATTGTGCGGCCGCTCGATGGGTATGGTATGGAACAGTGGCTGCGTGTAACAGTTGGCTTGCCGGTTGAGAACGATCAATTCTTGACAACACTTAAGAATATTTTAGAAAAGTTGTAGAAAATTTTAGGGACGGACCGTAGGTCTTCAGCCCATAGAACTTTAAAATTCAATATAAAAAAGCTGGCAAGTATACCCCTACGCCATGGAACGTCAAGCGGAGTGCAACCCGGCGAATATATACCCAAGTGAAGCGTGTCCATGACGTAGGGGTATACTTGCCAAAAAGCTACACTCACTTTCTCACGTCGAACGCCACCTCCCTGATCTGTTTGATCAGGTAATACGGTTTGAGGAAGTGAGGTGGTGTAGAAAAAAGAGGTCAACAATGAACTCGTTTCGGCAGATCTTGAGTGCTAAAATGAGTATCCCGAAAAGTATGAGCAAACTCCAAAAAAGCTTTCGCATCATTAAAGTTGCTAGCCAAGCCAAATGAAATACGGATCGCATTGCCGCTTTGCAACTCCATAAGCGCCAGGTAATGGTCAAAGCTTTGACCATTACCATTACCATTACTATTACTACGTCCGACCGCCAGCTTTTCTGGTGGCAAATTAAAAGCAATTTCTGCTGCGCCAGGGTTACAAAAACAGCCCGTGCGCAGAGAAATGCGGTATTTTTTTGCCTCGCGGCTGACAATGCGTTCATCGACAATCTGACCTCCTGGTGTTAGAAAGTTTAAGGTGATGACCGCACCGCGGTTTTGCGTGGTGAGCGGACCATATATTTCTATAAGCGGTCTTCCATTGGAATGTCTCAATGTTTTTAGCTGCATCAGCACCCAATCAGTTAGACACATGACGCGAGTATGAATGGTTTCTATACCAATTTTTTGCAAGTAATCAAGACCAAGAGTTATGGCAGGAGCATTTAAATAATTGACTGTACCGTCCTCAAATGCTTCATATTCATTGGCCATAATATGCCAGTCTCCCTGTACGCTCAGAGCCTGTACCGTACCGCCAGAGAACCAAGGCCGTTTCAACTTTGGCAAGGAGCTCCTCTTAGCTATCAGGCAACCAATACCGGTAGGCCAGCCAAACATCTTGTAAAAAGATAAGCAAACGAAATCAGGTTTTATGAGACTAAAGCTAAGCTTGTTAGTCGGCACAAACGCGGCTGCATCAAGCAATACATCCCAGCCCTCGCTTTGGGCCAAGGCGATCCAATCTAATGAATGTTGCACGCCACTGAAGTTGGACTGCGCTGGATAGGCAAAGAGACGTGAACCTTTTTGATGATTGCGTAGAGCTGTCATTACATCTTCGGTTCGAACCTGAAGATCATCTCGTTGACTTTTAATAAGGCTAATTGATGAGCCAGCTTGCCGGGCAAATTCTCGAATACCATTTACAGAGTTGTGGTTGTCAATAAGTTGCAAAAATTGACCTGTCAGCCTAAAAGGATAGGCTTCACCGACCAAGCGCAATGCGCCAGAAGCGTTAGAAGTAAAAATAACGCAATAGTCATCTGGTGAAGCATCAAAAAAGCTTAGCACAGCAGCACGTGCTTGCTCCATTATTTTTGTTGCACGAATTGAAGAAGGGTTATCAGAATGTGGATTGCCAAAAAGGGTATTTTGTAGAATTTTTGTATGAGCAGCTACTTGGGACGTGCTATACAGCCCGCCACCTGTGTAGTCTAAATAAACTTCATTCGTATCATCTAAAAGCTTAAAATCAATAGCTCGAAGCTTGTCTAGTTCAGTAGTATCGGCGTAGGTGGGATATTGTTCGTGAAAAGCGGTACTTGAATAATTCATAAATTCCTATCATGGTTATCCTTATATGAATTTACTAGTATAACAAAAAAACTTAATAGAATTTTAATATTTCTGCAATCTAAATAACCAAATTAAAAACCTCTCTACCATTCCAGAGAAGTTTTTAAATTAAATAGGCAATTGTAGTGAAAATAATTTAGGGGATGAGCCCAATAATCAGCCCCATAACCATAAGTGTTACGAATTCATGGGCCACATTCATAGCTGTCAGTTGCAATGGCCGACCTTCAAATATATCATGCGTAATTATACGCGCTGCGGTCAAACCAAGCCAAAGCCAAAAGGCGGTCGTCAGAACATCTTGAAGATAAGGATTATTAAAGTAAGCGTGCGATAAAGCGGAAACATGTGCTAATACGAAAGCAGTCAAGAAGCTCACTACAATGGTAACAATAATAGCCTTGGTGGCGCCCTCGTTCATCTTCTTCTCATCAAGGTTGACCAGTTTAGCCCATTGCTTTCCGAATACTGATTTTGCATACCAAACCATGCCGACTACCATTGATGAAGCCGTTGCCAGCGCAACAGCAAGCCAGTTTATTTCTACATTCATAGCTTTATCCTCTTACTTATGATGTTAGTATACGCCTTTTTGAAATAAGAATATATTATCTGAATCTCGGATCCAATAGTAGATTGTGGGCGCCCCGGCGCCCACAATCTTAACCGAGAGTAGCGTTGTATTGACGCAGCTCTTGAGTAATGAAAGTTCGCAGCTGCGGATCTCCAGCTTTGAGCTGTGCCAGTCCTTGGCGCAAGGTAATGATCCGTTTCCGCCATCCAAGTGTGACGGTAATCGGTGCCTGCGCCGTGGTGTCAAGCCTGTTCATGCAGTGTTCGACGTAGTCAACAAATTTGTTCAGCTGATCAAAGAAACCATGCCAAGTATCAGCAGCTTTGGCAGCGGGAATCTCGCCGTAGTTCACCGCGATGCCTTTTCGCAGCCAAGAAGTAAAATCTTTCTGCGGACAGACATCGGCTGCTCGCGTGATACAGCCCCATACGGTTTGTGGTTGGGGGTTTGGAATACCCAGTTCGCGACCTTTAGGGGTCTGGCCGCCATACGTTGAAGCCCAAATAATCCCAACCTGGAACAACCGTGCCGGTAAGCAAAGTCCTCTGGCGGTCATGAATTCGTTGGCTGCCCCTGTCGTCACCCATTCGAGTGAAACATTCACACCAAGCTCAGGACGATACAACCCGTGTCGAGCGTCAACGCGAAAAGTACTGGCACAGTGGTGCGCATCGTGCATGTACAGGGCAAGACTCAGGGCTTGCCGCACTGCCTCAGGCAACTTCTGCCGATTACCATTGGCGTAGGCGTCAGCTGCCGCCAAGCCGTTCTCTTCGACTTGCCGAAAATGCTCATGGTTATGGAAAGGAGGGTTGGCGTAGGCCACTGATTGGTCTGCATATGCCACGGCTTCACGATGCAAGCGGGCGAAAGCCGATTCAGAGAATGGGTCAAGTTCATGCCCGTCAGGTTGGTAAATTTGACATTCAGTCTGCAAGCTGGTCGGCAATTCGTACCAGCTTCGCATTTCCTGCTCGTCAATGAATGGGGCCCATAGGCCGAGGTTGGTCATGGCACTGCCTCTCGATTTTTTAAGGTGCGTTGACAGACGTTGCCGTGTGTCATGAGAAGTTTATTAACTGAGGTAAAAAATGAATAACTGTTGTGCGGAGACTACACAACTGGTATAAAATGCTAATATGCCTCAAGACACAGACGTTATCCGGAATTACTTTGCAAAACTTGGTTTAGAACCGGAGATCGCCGATCTCTACTTGGCGCTCAATGCATATGGTCCACAGAGTATTTCTGAGGTGTCGAGAAGAGCAAACGTAGAACGTACTCGTGTTTATCGATTGCTTGATATCATGGCCGATTTGCATTTAAGTGAAACTGAAATTCACTATAAACGGAGCATTGTCAAGGCTGCGCCTGTTGGTAATCTACAATTACTGATTGATAAACGTGAACATGAAATCAAAGAACTTCGTCAGGAATTCGGCGAGGTTGAAAAGGTAGTGACTGATCAAGCGGCAGTTGTATCGCCTGCCACACACGTACAGTTTTATAAAGGCGATGCTGGTTTAAAGCAGATGCTTTGGAATGAAACACGCGCTCAAACTGAAAATCTATCGATACTGTATGAAAGCATGCAGACGTACACGCGACGAGTATTCTTTGAACGGTGGGCGCACCGTTGTAATGAACGCAATTTGCAATTTAGAAGCATTATCGGTGATCGTTTTCAAACTTCAATCCGTGATTGGTATGATGTGCATGATAATGAGCGGCTTAACAATTGGCATGCCAGGTATATACCGGATTCGGTTTTCCATATAACCCACTCAATGGTGGTTTATAACGATGTCATTGCTTATTACAATTGGAAAGAAGGGGAGATATTTGGCATAGAAGTGCATAATCAAGAATTGGCTGATAGCCAGCGGTACTTTTTTGAAATGCTGTGGCAACAGGGGGGCTCTTCATCTACTAAAAGCAATTGACAAGCTCTTCGCAGGCAGGGTGATTGACTTATTATATTTATTATGCTACTATAATTTGAGTATTGTTTGATGAATCCGGGTTAGTTCTTGCGCATATGGCACTCGATGTTCATTACAGCAATCGAGAACTCTATGAACTAACGAAAAGGATTCTATTTTTATGCCTAAAAACTCATATCATACTGGCCGCAACCGACATATGTCACATTCACGCGGTCCAGCCCCTAAGCGTGCATTCGCGAAACAAACTATTCATTTCAGCCAATTTATCAAACCTGCTCGAGTCGTAGAGGTTAAGCCTTACGCGCCAAAGCATCAGTTTGCTGATTTTGACATTCACGATTTGCTGAAGAAGAATATTGAAAACAAAGGTTTTGTTACGCCTTCACATATTCAAGATCAAGCCATCCCCCATGCACTTGCTGGTAAAGACGTCGTGGGCATCGCTAATACTGGTACCGGTAAGACAGCGGCTTTCGCAATCCCTGCCCTACACCAATTATTGCTATTTGAAGGAGTAAAGGCGCTTATTATTGCGCCCACCCGCGAACTGGCTCAACAAATTGAAGAAGAAATTCGATCACTCGCCAAAAATAGCGGCTTATCTGGTGCTCTGCTGATTGGTGGAGCTTCAATGGGTGCGCAGATCTCTGAACTTCGCCGCAAGCCGCGCATTGTGATCGGTACACCAGGCCGTATTAAAGATCATGTGCAACGTGAATTGCTTGACCTTTCAGACTTTAATATTGTCGTACTTGATGAAGTTGATCGCATGCTAGACATGGGGTTCATCGGTGATATTCGTATGCTGCTTGGTCGTCTTAACCAGCAACGCCAGTCACTCTTTTTCTCAGCCACTATGGATAAAAAAATCGAATTGCTCATTCAGAGCTTTACGAATAACCCCATTACAATTTCGGTTAAAACCGGTGAAACCAGCGATAACGTTGCCCAAGATGTGGTGCGGTATGCCGCTGGCGAAAACAAGATGGAAAAATTGCATGATGTGTTAATTCAAACCGGTGTCTCAAAAGCACTCGTGTTTGACGACACAAAGCGAAGTGTAGAGCGCCTCAGTAAAGAGCTTGTCTCACGCGGTTTTGCAGCTGATTCACTACACGGCGGTAAAACTCAGGGGCAACGCCAACGTGCCTTAAATCGTTTCCGTAAAAACGAAGTGAATATTTTGGTTGCTACTGATGTAGCGGCACGTGGTATTGATGTAGCAGATATCACACATGTTATTAACTACAGCGTACCTGGATCTTACGAAGATTACGTACACCGTATTGGCCGCGCCGGGCGAGCTGGTAAAGCTGGCCACGCATTAACCTTTGTCGGTTCATAAGAGGTACGACTGTTATTGAATTCCAAAGTTGCCATCATTGTTTCCGCCTCCAGGGACTCGACCTTCTCGGGAGGAAGGCAGCGAGCTTTGGCGAGCGGACTGTTTCCCTGGAGGCGGAAACAATGATGGCAACTTTGGAATAGTAGTTTGGTCTGAGCACAAAATAAAAAATCCCTCCAGGGGATTCGTATGTGCTCCGTGGGCTTGCCGTCTCGTGCTGAGATAACAAGCCCACGGAACGGTCTGTGCTAGTTGGTTGCGCGAGCTTGCCGATGTTTATCAAGTTCGATCATCAGCACCCGGACGATCCGCTCGATGAGATGCTCTTCGCTCACTGATTTGATGTTCGTCTCAGTGGGGTTCTCGATGGTTAGTTCTCCCTCGGTGTTCAGCGTGAAATTTACAGTGATGCTCGTATGAGACGTTAAAGCAACCTGCACGGTGACTGTCACTGTTTTACGCCAGTCAGAATCAACGCCAATCTGCTTGGCATACTCATCAACAATCAGGTGAGCGGCACGTCCTGCCTGCACCAGTGCTGTCATTTTAGCTTGGCGTTCATCTTGCTCTTGAAGATATGCAGCTAATGCCTCACGTGCTATGTCTAGGAGTGGCATGCGTCTCTTCCCTCAATTCGTTGGTTCTGGGTTCGTAGATACGCTCGGGCTTCCCGTCCTCCTAGGGGTCTAGGATAGATAAATTATTATAGTAGACTGCTATGTACTATGTCAAAGTTTACTTACTTAACCAAAAGCGATTTGACACACACCATACATACAAGTCAGAATAAAATATGGTTGAACGCAGTGCCCTGAGGCAAGAGCAGCTATATTTGCTTTCGCTCGAAGAAATTACTGAAAGATGGGGAGAGCAGGGACTGCGCGAGCAGTTTGCGTTTGAAGCAAAGCGTTTCTCTGGTGAAGATAGCGCTTTCATTGATGGCGCATTAGAGCTTGCTACTTTTTTGCATGATGGTGAACAACGAGTTCGCGAGCCTTATATAAACCACGTCCTAAGAGTAACTTTACGCATCTTACAAGATTCTGAATTTGCTGACATAGATGTAATTGTTGCAGCTATTCTTCACGATACAGTGGAAAATCACCATAATAAATTGATTCAAGATGAAAACCAAGAAAGTTTCGATTCACCAACCTACGAACTAGAGATGCTCCATGCTATGGCACTGGATATTTTGCAGTCTATGTTTAATGAGCGCGTGGCTCGTTTAGTGAATATCTTGACCAACCCTCCGCTTGATCCGGCAATGCCTCGCGGGGAACGCCATGAATTGTACCGCGCCAATGTGCTGCAAAAACTCGCCAGTCATCCTGATGCACGCATTATTAAAGCGTGTGATGTACTTGATAATACTGCTGACCTTGAACTTATTCTCGCCAAAAATCCGCTGAAAGCAACTGCCCTTGCAAAAAAATATGAACCAATGCTGCGTGAGCTGGCTGAAATCGTGGGTCAAGCCGACACTCCACTTTCTGGCCAAGCGAAGCTCAACGTGCAACAGCAGTTAGCAAACAGCGCTGAACGTTGCCGCCGTATCGCGAGCTGATATACTAGTACAGTAAGGAGAATGCTCTATGAACCCAATGAATGCCAATGATCTACAAGACCGCGTACAAGAGCTTCGTGAAATTGCAAAGCGATTACGTGCGCTTGCAGGAGAACTTAACCAAAGTGCGGATCAACATGACCGGAATGCAAACGATCTAGAGCGGCAAACCAATGACCTGCGGCGTCACCAACAACAACTTGATCAACAACAGCAACAGTTGCAGCAAGGCTTTGGTGGTTCTAGTAACCCTATAATCTGATTTGGTTTTTACTGCTTATAACAGAGTTGGTATAATAAACACCATGCGACTGTTAAATGGCTCCGAATTAGCGGGATTTATTAAGGCGAGACAAGCGCGCCAAGTGCGTAGCATGCGCCAGGCTCGGCACATCACTCCGAAATTGGCTATTGTTCAAACCTTCGATAGCCCGGTTATTAATAAATATGTTGCTTTGAAGAAGCGTTACGGAGCAGATATCGCAGTTGAAGTAGAAGCTTACTTTATACTGCAAGCCGAGGCACACGATTTAATAGAACGTCTTAATCAGGATAGCTCAGTGCACGGTATAATCGTGCAATTACCGCTTCCTCATCCACTACAAACACAAGAACTTGTTGATGCCGTTGCGCCCCAAAAAGACGTCGATGGGTTGGGGCAAAAAGCTACCATAGATCCAGCCACTCCACTGGCAGTGATATGGCTTTTGGCTGGTTATAATATTGAGCTAAAAGGTAGAGTGATTGTTATTGTGGGCAAGGGCAGACTAGTTGGTGAACCTCTTGCACGCATGTTGCGAGATTCTGGCTGTGAAGTCATGATGGCTGATCGCCAAACTGAAGATCTTGGTTCCCTGACACGTCAAGCAGATATTATTATTACCGCCACTGGTTCACCAGGAGTACTGAAGAGTGATATGATCAGGCCAAATACGGTCGTGGTTGATGCTGGTGTAGCAACAGAAGGCGGAAAATTGATCGGTGATGTAGATGAAAACGTTCGACAGCGTGAAGATGTAACCATCACCCCTGAAAAAGGAGGCGTTGGTCCGCTAACCGTCTGCGCCTTATTTGAAAACGTGATTCGTGCAGCAAATGAATCTAAAGCTAAGCCGTCAGGGCTTCTTTAACTTTCTCAACCACTTGGCGCGGTGTGAGATCAGCCTTCACAATATAGTCATAGACATCCAGCGATTTGAGTGTTTTGGGTGCTTCTTCTTCACCAACATTCGTTAAAACAAGTACAGGTATATGTTTGCCCCAGCTTTCTTTGCGGATTTCTGCCAATGCTTCAGCGCCATCCATTTCTGGCATGCGCAGGTCAAGAAGCAAAACATCTGGTCGCATCTTTTCCACCAACGCGACGCCTAGCCTGCCATTACTTGCTGTCTGTACGTCAAAGCCCTCGGCCTCAAACTTCATCCGATACATCTGGGAAATCGTCGGATCATCTTCAATAATGGCGATCTTGACTGGCATACATTTACCTCTACAGTTACTGTTTCTACCATATCATACTTGGCAAGCTCATAGAGGGTGGTTCTGGTTAAGGTAAAAAATTTGCAATGTACCTAAAAAGAGTATATTTGTATTGAATTTTTCTATTAGATATGCTATTATAAAAATACAAACATAACCACGCCAATAATTATGTCAGAAAAATTAATTGAAGGTTATAACGAGCAGTCGCCGCCTCATATTGCATCGGCATCAGAAGCACTTAATTATGAGCTTTCTAGGCAAAACGCTGAAAGATACACCCCCACTTTGGGGGTGTATAAATTTGAACGCGATGAGGTTGCTTCTAATCAACTAGCGCAACTACTCTATGCTAATTATTTACAATTACGTAGAGAATTCGTTATTGGCATGCGATGGTTCAATTCCAGAGAAGACGATACAGACGAATACGATAATATAGATGCACAAACTCGTTATTTTATAAAACTCGCACAAGAAAAAGCAGGGCTTGACGCTGAGGTAAAGATGACTTGTGGGATGCGCTTAACTCCTGTTGATGCAGTAGAGCATTCGCTGAGTTGGTCTATGCTTAACGAATCAATGAAAATAACTGTACAAAAAGAACAAGCAGATAGCTTACAGATCCTTCAAACAGCAGCCGAAGAGGGCAGACTTTGGGATCAAACACGGCTAGTCCATCCATTAGATGGATCGGTAAGCAGCCGCGAGATTATAGAAGGTATGATGTATCTAATGGGGGCCGGTATCTCTGAAACAAACCATACTGAGGCCGATGAATCAACTTATTGGTTCTTCACAACTACTACTAAAATGAAAGACTTGCTAACTAAATTGGGGATTCAAACGCATGTATTGGTCAGTGGCAGAATTGACGTTCATGATAATGATGAATCGCATTTTTGTTATGTTAATACCCCTGAGGCTCTCACAACACTTCAACAAAGTACTAATCCAGTCCACCAAAGAACGACTAAATGGGTAGAGAGTGGACTTGAAAACTCGTATGCTTTATAGTGCTTGATAACGCATATGTTTTGGGCACACTCCCTCTTGATTATTGCATCTCTTGCAAACCTTGGTGTTGGTTTGATCGTGTTATTACGCAATTCCAGGAGTATTCTGAACCGTTTATTTTTCGGTCAAGCGTTTTCAATAACTATCTGGAGCATTACTAATGTTCTATATCAACAAGTTAGCGGCGAGCTAAAATATAGTATTGCACTCGCAAGCTACGCTGCAGCAGCTTTTATAGTCCTATTTTTTCTATTATTTTGCCTAAAGTTAAGCGATGCAAAAATTAAATCCTGGCAGCAATCTGTACTAATCGGCATGGGGTGTATCACGGCCATCTTTTCAGCAATACCTGGTGTAGTTGCAGTTACAATAGTGGATAACACCATTATTACTAACGCCTTTTCTTTAATACTGTATGGTCTGATTATTATTACCTACTTGCTTGCGGGTGTTATTGCTCTATGGAGAGCAGTGGGAACTCATCGGGGGGCTAGTCGTGCTAGAATTCGAATAATTATCGCCAGTTTTAGTAGCAGTGCCTTTTTAGGAGTTATCCTCAACCTGGTGTTACCAATGTTGGGTAATTACAGTTATGTCCAGTTTGGACCAGTCTTCTCGCTTTTATTAGTAGGCGGCACAGCGTATGCCATTGTTAGACACAGACTTTTTGATATTCGTTTAGTGGTGGCGCGGTTTGTCGCCTATGTTTTATCGTTGGTGACTATCGCTGCTGTATATAGCTTATTAGCATTCGCTTTGGCTGCAGGCTTACTCCAAGGTGAACCGCAGACTTCATTAACTCGAGAGATGGTTTATATTTTTCTCGCTTTAGTTTTAGCCACGACGTTCGGACCTATGAAGAATTTCTTTGATAAAATTAGTAAAGCTATCTTTTACCAAGATATGTATGAAACTCAGCAAGTTCTTGATAGACTAGCCAATATTTTAGTAAGTACAAATGCTGTACAAAAACTTGCGCACGATGCTCTTGCTATTCTGCAAAAATCTATCAAAGCTGATTATATTGCGATTTATCTTATTAGCTCTAAACAAGTTAATGAGCGGCATTTTTCAGTTGGTCGTCTTCCAAAAAATCAAGATACAGGAAAACTCCTCACCGAAATTGCCCACTACAATGATATTATCATTGTGCAAGATGACTTAGCTGCTCAGACATCGCATCTTTATCGATTAATGCACCAAGAAAATATTGGGATTATTGCCCGGATTGAGACCTCTAAAGAGCTTATTGGTTATATAGTATTTGGCTACAAGTCTAGCGGTAATATTTATACTAATCAAGACATCAATCTCATCCGCATCGCAAGCGATGAATTAGCGGTGGCGGTGCAAAACGCGCTTCGATTTGAAGAGATTGCGCATTTTAATGAGACATTGCAAGCAGAGGTGGATGAAGCAACAAAACAGTTGCGCGAGAGCAACAAAAAACTCCGTGCGCTTGATGAGGCCAAAGACGAATTCATTAGCATGGCCTCTCATCAGTTGCGCACGCCGCTGACAAGTGTTAAAGGTTATGTATCGATGGTGCTTGAGGGAGATGCAGGGGCTTTAAATACCGATCAGAGGAAACTGCTGCAAGAAGCTTATGCAAGTGCTCAGCGCATGGTCTATATGATAGCTGACTTTTTAAATATCTCACGGCTAAAAACTGGCAAGTTTTTGCTCGAACCAAGTACTGTGAGTTTGCCAGATTTGATACATGAAGAAGTGAGCCAATTAACGGCTGCGGCAAAAGCAAGGGGCATAACTATACGAACGCACGTTCCTGTTGATTTCCTCGTAATGCAGCTTGATGAAACCAAGATTCGGCAGGTTATTATGAATTTTATTGATAATGCAATTTTCTATTCAAATAGCGGTGGCGACATTTTGATAACGCTTTCTGAAAATGATAAGCAAGTTATATTGACCGTAGAAGATAATGGTATTGGTGTGCCCCCGAAAGAGCAAGCCAGTCTATTTACAAAATTTTTTCGGGCTAGCAATGCACGGCAGGTCCGGCCGGATGGCACTGGCATCGGACTATTTATGGCTAAAATGGTTATTGCGGCGCACGGAGGTGAAATGATTTTCGAAAGCCAAGAACATAAAGGAAGTGTTTTTGGCTTCAAATTGCCACTCACCAGCAAGTTTAAAAAACGAGTCGAAACAACTCGAACAAAAGCCAGGCAGCAATAACAACGCCGCCAGTAATACCGCCAATTATTTTGGTACTGCGTTTATGTTCATGCCACCATTCTCCAAGTGGTGAGCGTACTATAGCTTTATAGCGAGTAACGGTAGGGCCTTGGCTGGGTGTTTTAGCGTCTTCGCCTTGGTAGGATTTGTGGCGATGCTTGCGATTTCGTTTACTCATTGTATCTTAAGTATACATGCATTCCGCCCTTTCGTAGTTACGAAAAGGCGGAATGCATGCTGAACTGTATGCGCCTTTTGCCGTCGTTAATATGGTCTTGTGCTCTTTTGACTCAACGAGGCCGAAAAAGCGATATTCTTTAGGAGCTATTATTTCCTTCCTGGCTTTTTCGACTTCTCTTCTAATCTTCGGCGAGATCGAGGAGTTCTGTCCTCGGGTGGAAGTTCGCTTCGTTCAGCTGCTCTCCTTTTAGCACGCCTCTGTTTTCCAGTCAGCGGTTTCTCTTGCTTCTCTGGTTCGTCCGGGACAAGCTCCTGCTGATTAAGGAACTCTTTTTTACGGGTCGAGCCTTACCTTTGCGTCTACTCATCATCCCTCTCCTGCCTAAGTCATAGCGGCAAAACGCATGAGCAGATATTATGCCCCGCCAATCCATTATCTGCAAGCGTAATGTACAGAAGTGGGGATAACATGTGTTGATACGAAAACCACCCCTCAAAAATGGGGGGTGGTTTTACGTGAGCGGTTGGTCGCCTGTCTAAAGAAATTACTTCTTGTTTACGACGCTGCGGAGGGCACGGCGGCTGTTCAGCCACGTGTGCACACCAAGACCAAGCGCGCTTGAACCAAAGAGACTGCCGAGGATGGCTTCTGGGCCAGTTGAAGGCAATGACTCAGGTGTTTTTGGTTGTTCAGGCTGGCCTGGTTGACCTGGCTTTTCCTCACAGCGCGCGTCATTCATCGGAATGCCGGGCTTACATTCTGCAGGAGGTACAGGTTTAACATTCAGGCTAACCTTACATTTGTCACCGGTAACACCAGGGACGGTTTTGCTATCAACTTCGAAGGTAATTGCTACCTTGGCAGTGTAGTCACCAGCTTTCTGATAGGTATGCTTCACTGTTTTTTGGTCGGCACCGACGATCTGAGTTTGACCGTCATCGTAGTCAAAGCTGTATTCTTTGACTTTTACGTTACCTTCAGAGTACGGCTGAACCGTAAACTCAAACTGGTCACGGCTGTCTTTGCCATCAATGCGAACTGGTTTAACGGTTAATGAGTCACAGCGGTATACTGGCTGCTTGGGTTGTTCTTTCACTTCGAAAGGTTTCTTACATTCAGCAGCAGTAGCTTGCTTCTCTTGGCCGTCAACTTTAACCACCAAGATTGCTTCAGCAGTGTACTTACCAACTTTGTCGATGGTAAAACCACCTTGCTCGTTGCGGGCAATTTCTTTGCCAGCTTCATCACGGATAACGTAGATGAATTTCACGAATTCAGCGTTCTCAACCTGCTTTTCACCAGTAAATTTAAACTGGGTAGGCGAGATTGTCTCGACATTTAAGCCAGTACACTTATAGATTGGCTGTTTTGTCTCTTCACACTTCTTTTCAGTTTCAACATTGGCATCGTCCTCTTTTGGATTCTGGCCTTCTGGCTTAGCGCTGGCGACGTTACGGAAAGTTTTCTTACCACAGGGCAAATCTTTCTCGGCGGCAACTGTTGCGTCAAACACGACAAGCGCGTTAGAACCAGGGGTGTAAGAACCAATGTTGACACCATTAGCAACCAGCTGGTCACCATTTGTAATTGGCGCGCCATTTGGATGTGAAGCATTCATGATCTTTACGCTGCCAGATACGATTGACATACCAGCAGGCAGTTGATCTTTCAATTGAACATTCTTGAGATCGGTTTTACCAGTGTTGGTAAAGGTAAGACGGTAATTAACCTTGGTACCGGGAGCGACTTTAACGTTCTCGGCCCAAGTGGCGTTTTTATCAGCTTCGCGGACTTCCTTTTTGATGGTGAAGTCGGGCTTTTCAGCAGTGGCTTTGACGCGGAAAACCACGTAGCCAGAAAACTGCTCACAGCCAGGCAATACACCGTTAAGGTCGTCATAACCAAGGGCTGCACCACCAGCGACAATACTGTCAGGTAGTGTTTTACCGTTTACTTTACCCTTGCTGTGAATGGTGGCTGAGCCAGGTACATAGTCAAGGTTCAGTTTGGTTGCGCTGGCAAAAGTAACATCGTCCCAAACACTTTTAGGATTGGCGTTGTCAGCTTCAATATAACTCACGGCCTTTTTATCACCTTCGACAACGGCAGGAATTTGCGCACGGACTTTCGCCCCTTGAGCAATACCAACACCGCTGGCGTTAAGGCTTGTTTTTGCGTTGTTGTGATAGTAGACAAAAACGTCATACTCTTTGCCAGCTTCGACGTTCACTTTCTCGCTGTAAGCAGAATTAGGAGCGCCAGTCGGCTTTACCTGCATAAAATTGCGTTCGTCACCGTGTGCAGGGTTGTCGGTGATCGAGTTAAACGTCACGTACGGAGCAGGGTTAGCGATCGTAAAGGTTGCACGATCTGGGCCCCAAGCCATGGCAATGGCGGGGGTCACAATGGCGGCAACAGCAAGTGCTGTCAACGCCACCTGCTTGGGTGCGCGACGAAGCTTTTCAAGTAGCTTCTTCATATAGTCTCCTTAGTATTAGTAATTAAATAGTAAACTTGATTAAATTGCAAATCTCTTTGGTCCAAATTGTTAACGTTCCTCAGGCACTTTAAGTCGAATCATTACAGGTCACATCATGTATAAGGTTTTTCTCGAGAGGAGTGTACGTCTTGGAGCTGTAAGGCTCGACAATTAGTACACCCTCTCGGAGTGATAGATATAGCATAGGGCCTCTGGGGCCTGCCGGGCATGATTGCCCGGCAGGCCCCGCCCGACTTCTGCTGGATCAGCAGAAGTCGGGGTTGGTGCATCCTTGCCCCGGATCCGTTGGAACGGTTCCGTGGTTGGTGTCACTACCGGTGTCGACAGGAGTGTCGTCGGTTGTGTTACCAGGTGTGATGACTGGCGCAGGCTCCGGCTCATGCCGTTGGGTTTCCACTACTAGCGGAGCCGGATCGGCTGCGCCAGGTGCATCCACCTTCTGTTTGCCATCAGGGTAGACATAGTCGTCCGGATTGGACGACTTGCAGTCTCCACGGTCATGACAATCATCACTCGGCGGCGGAGGGACGGTCGTGGTCGGGCAGTTGGGCTTGCAGTCACCCGTACCGGGTGGCGGCGGAAC
Source organism: Candidatus Saccharimonadota bacterium (assembly GCA_029288315.1). Lineage (GTDB taxonomy): Bacteria > Patescibacteriota > Saccharimonadia > Saccharimonadales > EFPC-124 > JARIHL01. The sequence goes on along the minus strand of JARIHL010000068.1, from coordinate 33,477 downwards.
CGAACTGCTCGGCGGCGGTGAGCCCGGAGGCTGTTCGCCACCTTGTCCCTTGGGCACCTCTCGGATTGGAGGTACTTGCTCGGGAAGTTGCTGGACGCTGACCGGCTGGAACAAGCAGTCTAACCGGTGCATAACGGTCACGCCGTCACGCCGATAGACCAGAACCTTACCTGAGCCATGCGCAACATGCGTTTGGTAAACTGACACCGAAGTACGATCGGCACCAGCCCGCATCGCGTACGTCCAGTATGAAGACGGCGCATCTTCGATGGTAGCAGTAGCTCCTTCTTCCCATCGATCTAAGCGATCGAGTGACTGTTGCCAGGCGACTCGATCAAGTTGGTATCGTTCAGCTTCAGCCTGGATGGCCGAATCGGTATTGGTGATCCACCCTTTTTCAGCCATGTGACTGGCCGTGATGTATGGATCTTCACACCGGGTTTGCCGTTCGATTTCCGTGGCTTCGGTGGCATCGGTCGTGGTGACTGGTGCGCCGAAATCGCCAGGGTGGTTCTTGTTGTGATCGTAGTAATGAACGTGCACCTCGTTGATGCACGTCTGAGCTGCTTGTGCCGGTGCCGGCCCGACGCCCGGAATGGGTGAGGGAACGACACCGAGAAGGACCAGGGCAAACAGCAGGGTCAGGAGCACCCCACTGCTAGCCAACACTAGTCCGCCTGCGCGTCTGCGTCTGTTTGGCATTTACTTCTCCTTGAAGTGTGGGGATGGCCCAGCCAGAGTAGAAAATCACTCTGGCTGGGCCAATTACTCAGGCCTGGTTTGCCGGCGGGTTGGCCGGTGTGGCAGGGTTCTGACCGTTACCTCGCTGGTTTGCCGGCGCTGGGGTCCGTGTCGGGACAACTCGCCGCGGTGTGTGGCGAGGCCGAGCCGGACGACGGCTGTTACCGCCACCAAGGAACATCGCAACACCAGTCACGGCCAGGAAGGTCGTAAGACCGATCACGATATCCACCCATCCAGGGGTGGCAAAGACGACGGCGACGAACAGCCACGTTACCAGACCGACGGCTCCGCCGATCAGTAGCGACCTACCGAGCCCGCCTCCCTGGTTCTCCAGGGCGGCGACCCGGCTTTCGATCCGCTCAATGCGGTCCGCGCGACCATCCGGCTGCATGAGCAGCGCGGAGTTGACTCCAGCGACTGCTGTTGCAATGGCCTCCTGTCCAGCGGTCAGCTCTTTGATGATGTCGGGCTGACCGTCGGGACGGTCGAGACCGAGCAGAGCGTTGATCTTGTTGACGTGACCAGACTGGCCAGTTGCATCCATGTCCAGCGCGTTGCTGACATGGTGAAGCCGCCAACCGTGGTCGTCGAGAACGCGGGAGCGCCCGGTGTCCGGGTCCATTCCCAGCGCCGTCTCGATCCGCTCCAGGCGGGATGCGGCGGTGGCCGCGACCTCCTGAAGCTGCTGGGCGACCTCCTGAAGCTGCTGGCGGCTCGCGGTGAGCGCGCTAGAGTCCAGGTTACCGCTGGGCAGGTTTTGCGCCTGCTGCAGCAGCGTGGTGCCAGCGGTCTGGAGGAGGCTGGCGATGGTACCCAGCCGACTGTTCAGGTCGCCGATCTGGTCCGTGTGACGGGACACGATCGGGTCGAGAGCCTCGAGGGCCTGGCGAACACCGGTCAGGTCGGCCTGTCCAGCAGTGACCTGATCGATCTTGCTCTGCATGCCAGACGTTTGCTGACTGACGATACGGCCCAGAGCCGCCTCGAGGTCGCGCAGTGCCTGAGTGTCAGTGGTGGGCTGGGGGTTGTTGGTTACGGTGGTCACGATATCTCCTTCGTGGAGTCTTCGGTACTTTTGACAGTGCCAAATGCCTCCACGTCGGAGGCTGATGTGCGCTGCTCGCGAGACAGTACACATTTGGCGTGCTGACGGCTTTATATAATAAAGAAGCCGGCAAAACGCCAAATGCGACACATCAAGCTAAAGCAGCTTGCAGATGCTATATCTAACTGACTAAACACGGCCTGTGAAGGCCATTGGTAGCCAGCTGCTACTGTTATTGCAGTGCAGCGAAGCGCCCTCTCAGGAAGGCGAGGATTGCGGCGATGCCTTTCGAAAGAACGCATCGCTACACTGGTTAAGTAGCTAAATGAACTGTAATGATTCGACTTGTTAATGTGCCCTTCTCATCTCGCGGAACCGCTAAAGACAAAGGTACCTTGTATAAGAAAAGCCTGATCTCGAACGAGCCGATATTCAGGCAAATACATTATATGTTATGGTACCCATCTTCTGGGCTAGAGATCTCCACCTCACATGCCGCAAAACGATGACAGGACTAAATATATCATTATTATCAAAAATTGTCAATAGTTATATCATAGTAGGTTATAAGCACAACTTGCTGGCTAACAGATACGAAATCCTTTTGGAAGGGGTCCTGTCACGCGGTCCGCCCCTAAAATTTTTTCTGAGTACAAAAAAACATTTTTGGGGCCGCCCCGCCGCGTGCCACCCCAGTGTTTATGGGATTTCGTATCTGTTAGCCAGCAAGTTGTGCTTATATAACGATAAGCCTCATCTTATAACAGATGAGGCTTATTCCATTAACAGGGGTGATCATTAGCGTTTAAAGATAACCGCTAACAGATCACGCCGACTGCGCAGATAATAACTACCAGCGGTCATGATACTGCCAAAACCAAGGGCACCACTGATCATTTCGGCTGGGCCAGTGCTCGGCAAATTCTTAGGAGTTTCTGGAGCTTTACATTCAGGAGAGTTTTTCGATAGATCCTTGTTATGTGGGCATGGTTCACACTCGGGGCTATTTTTTGAAACAGATGGGTTAATAGGGCACGTTTCTGGTGAAACGGTAATCCTTACCTCGCATTTGTCACTTTTGACGCCGTTGGCAACGGTAAAGTTCAGGGTAGCAACAATGGTATAAGAGTCTTCTTTTGCGTATTCATGTTCTACAACTACCTTATTGCTCTCTGTTGGGATAATGCCTTCAGCGGTTTGCCCATCGTCAAAGTCAAATTTAGCGTCTTTTAGGTGGGCATCACCAGTTACAGTGGCGTTAGCTGTAAATTCATACTTATTACGTGTAATCTGCCGAGCGGTCAGAGAGGTGCACTTATAGGTTGGTTTTTCAGCTTCAGGCTTAATTTCGACTGGTTTTGTGCATTCAGCGGTGGTATGAGTTTGCGTTTTGCCGTTCACCTCGAAGTAAGCTGTCACTTTGGCGGTAAAATCGCCAGTTTTTTGATACGTGTGAGTTACTACCTCTGTTGGGTTAGTTTTTTCAACTTTTTGGCCATCACCAAACTCGTACACCACTTTGGTAAGCTTGGCACCATCTTTCGCCGTCACTTTAGTACTAAATTTATAAGTATCGCGATCAATCTGTTCACGATTAAGCATGTCACAACGATAAGTTGGCTGAACTGGATGGGTAACAGTAACAGGATTACCGCAAGAGGTGAGCGCAATAAACTCTGCTTGATCACCATTCATCATCACATGCGCCTGGATAGCATCAGATTGAAAAGCTGTCTGATTAGTACGAGTATAGTAGGTTTTACCGGCAATGTTTAAAGGAGTCGAGGAAGGCTTATTGTGACGGCCAATACTGGTGGCATGAGTGCCTACCACCTTACCGTCAACGACTACTCGGCCATCTTTATAGACGGTCCCCATTTTGGCAGTTTGCTGAAAGCGCTCAATTTCGCTTTGGCTTAAACCAAAGTGTTCATATACGGCTTTGAGGTCGCCAGGTTGGTTTTGATTGTATTTCTGCACAAATTCTTCTTTCGTGACTGCGCCACAGTTGATAATAGAATTTGCATCACAATCTCGTGGCAGAGCAGCTGCCACAGACTGAGGTCGCAATACTCCTGTAATTACAAACAAACTTATTCCTGCCACTACTGCGCTCGCCATCAAAAACTTACTGCTCTGAACAAATCGCACATAATTAATAAAAATCGACAACTTCTGCACCTCTGAAACCTCCTTACAGTACTTCTTTAAGTATAGTGTAACATACATGACAACATGTCAATGAGATTATGGTTATTTTGGTCCAGCTCCTAACCTCTATAGCTAGCTATGGCTACAATTAACTTTTGTCAAGCGGTGCTATGCTATAAGAATTATGCCTCGAAAGAATATACCGTTACACCGCCCATCTCTTATGAACACCTCTATTAAGGCTGGTTTTCCGAATCCAGCTGAAGATGCGGGAGGCTTGGCCCTTGATCTGAATGATTATTTAGTGAAACACCCCATTAGTACTTATTATTTGCGAGTAGAAGGAGATTCGATGACAGGGGCGGGGATTTTCCCGGGAGATATCGTGGTAGTAGACAAAGCACTTGAGGCACGGAGCGGAGACATTGTGGTGGCGGCTGTAGAAGGTGATTTTACACTTAAACGCCTTAAAAAAGACGGCAGCCGAGCTTGGCTAATGGCTGAACATTCCAAATATGCACCCATTCCCCTACATGAAGTATCAGAGGTGGCTGTTTGGGGTGTAGTAACCTTTACTATTCATAAACATCGCTAACACTTTGATTTCATGAGATTAGATTGACAAATAGAAGATTTACGATAAAAATACATACCTGATAGCATAGCTACTATTGCATTCCAGGAGGAGCGATGAGCTTGAAGAATCCGAAATATCGGGTAGTTCGGGAAGTCTTCGCCTATTATAGAACCGCCCCTAACGCTTATGATTCTGCAATGAGCCGGGTGGTGTGGCAAGGGAGAGCACGTGATGCTCATCGAGCAATAGTGAAGGCTCAGAGAAAGTTGCGCGGTGATCTTAATAGCCTTTTAAAACCTCCGGCCTATCAGATACGAGTGAGATTTCGGTTGGAATGCCATACGCCTAATCAATGCTATGTATTAGATCGGCACCTACCCCATGCTTCGCGGGACTGGAATATTGTTTTTAATGAGATTAAAGGGGCTGGAGGGTATTTTTCTAAGTAATCGAAGAAGAGGGCACGACCATAACTTGAAAAGCAGTTATGGTCGTGCCCTAGCGAGTTGTCATGCTATCTTTTTACTGATTTTAGCCTAAAATGCTAAAAAGCATGAATGAAGCAAAATGGACATACGATTGTGTGTGATTCTAGGGGTGCAGTGTTTGCATTAGTAGACTGCAATAACTTCTTTGTTAGTTGTGAGCGGGTTTTTCGTCCTGACCTCTGGAATAAACCGGTTGCAGTACTCAGTAATAATGACGGATGTATTGTAGCTCGTAGCAACGAAGTCAAACTTCTCGGTGTACCAATGGGCATACCTCTGTTTAAGGTAAGAGATGTATTAGAAGCTCATAAAGTTACGCTGTTTTCGGGGAACTTTCCCCTGTATGGCGACTTTTCGCAGCGTGTCGTTAAAATATTACAGGCTGCAGCTCCTTATGTTGAGGTCTACTCTGTTGACGAGTCATTTTTAGAAATTTCCTCACTGCGCCTTTCTGATTACACTGGGTGGGCCCGAGCCTTACGTCAGTGCATATTTCAGTGGACGGGCATCCCCGTCTCAATAGGGGTGGCGTCAACCAAAACGTTGGCGAAAGCTGCGGCTGAATATGCAAAGCAATTACCTGAAACTGAGGGCGCTTACCATGCTCAAACTGAGATGGATAGGGAACGATTACTAAAGTGGTTATCAGTTAGCGACATCTGGGGGATTGGCTGGCGAACAGCTCCAAAACTTCGCCAGAGAGGTATCGCAACCGCCTATGATCTGGCGCAGGTAAGTGATGCCTGGGCTCAGGCTCAGATGGGCATCAGAGGTGTACAAACTGTTAGAGAACTCAAGGGCGAAGTATGGTTTAGGCTTGCCACAGATCGTGAGCCCCAAAAATCTATTGCCCGTACACGTTCTTTTGGGCACAATATGCGTAATTATTATGAATTAGAGGGGGCAATTGCCACCTTTGCTGCTCAGGCTAGCGCTAAACTGCGTTCTCAGCAAGAATTGACAGAGGCAGTGATGATCTTTTTACGGCCAGCCAGACGATTCGAGCAATATCAGAGCACCTCAGTAGTAATTCGTCTAATGCAGCCAAGCGCCGATACAGGAGTAATTATTGAAGCGGCACTCAAAGGGCTTCAAGCCATTTATGATCCTGATCTTAGTTATAAAAAGGGAGGAGTTATACTAGTTGATCTGAAATCGGCCCAAGCTGTGCAGGTGTCGCTCTTTGAAACTAACCCTCAACGTCTTGAGCGTCAGAGCGCTCTTATGCGATCTGTTGATGCAATTAATAAACGATTTAACACGAGGCTGGTGCGTCACGCAAGCGAGCACATTGACCGCAATGCCTGGCACAGTAAACGTGAACAACGCAGCCCCGCCTACATGACTAGTTGGGCGGAATTACCACTCGTCAGAGCTGTTCGTTGTTCAACAAAGTGAGCAACCTTGCATCAGCACCTAGGCCGAACAGACCTTTAACATCCTCTCTGTTTTTGTTATAATCCACTCTGTCAAATTACTATATTTGGCCCCATCGTCTAGCGGTTAGGACACCGGGTTTTCATCCCGGCAACAGGGGTTCGATTCCCCTTGGGGTCACCATAAGAGATTTTTCATTTTTCAATAGCTGAAAGAACGGATTCACCCCTGTAAAAAGGGGTGTTTTCGTGTTTCCAAGTTGTAAATCTGCGTAGGTTGGGGTGCGGTCAAAAATGACACCAAAAAGACGGGCTTTTTTGATCGGGTCAATTATCATTTTGAGACAATATGTTGAGGCTGCCCTCCCATAGTATTCGCTGGTCAAGGATCGCCAACTTACGGTGATGGCCGCCTGTAAATAGTACATTTACACCTAAACTTTGCAGTTCTGTTATTGCTGCATTGGCTTGATCATCAAACGGTGTCTCGTGAGTTGCAGGGTGGCGCGTATTGACGGTCATACTTATACCTCGACTTCTCATTTTGCTAAAAATGGGAAGTAAACTGGCGATTCTATTGCCAGTTATAAACGGACTTTCAATAATGACTTCGCCCTGGCACGTATGCAAGTCTTGGATGAAGGCTTTATAGAATGTATTCTGGTCGTATAGCCCGGAGCTGAACAAGCCGCTTACGTTCACTTTGGCTCCGAAGCGTCTAAACATTGCGCTCCTCCATATCCTGATCGATGCCCAAGGCCTCCAGCCGGTCGCTCATCCGCAAAGCGATGAGGTTGGTTAAGTGGGGTTTTGTTTTGGGGTTGCTATAGTTAATGTCACGCTGCTTACTACATGCCGCGCAATATCCCCGGACTTCCAATTGGTGATTGGCTGCAACAAAGCCATGTCGCTGCGCAATGCTATCAATCATGGCCTCGATTTCTTCCTCCTCAGTAATGGCAACAATTTTGCCGCAATCTAGACAACTAATGTGGTGATGGTGATGCGTTAAAACGTCGCTCAGTTCAATCTTGTACTTCCAACCGATATAGATGCGCTGCACTAAGCCGAGTTTTTCAAATAGTTCGACCGTACGATACAAACTTGCGCGGTCAATCAAGCCTTTTGAACGCTCACTGAGTTCGTGCATGGATAGCGGCTCTGCGTTCCAGAGCAAACTGCATACAACCCGGCGAGGTTCGGTTAGGCTGTATTTGTTATTTTTCAATACCTTTTGTAGTAATCGCAATGATTCATCTGTCATGACGCAAAATTATATCATAAATTGCGACAAATTTGCAGTATTTTATGAGCTTATCTAGAATAATGACATGAAAACCATGAGAAAGGTATCAAATGACTAAGAAAATCTTGGCAAGCCTCGTGCTGTTACTCGTTGTAGTAGCGGGCGTGGTATATGCCACCAAATACAACAGTACAGGCAGTAGCAGTAACGATAAGTTACGCGTCGTAGCCTCATATTATCCGCTATATGACTTTGCAAAGAATGTCGGCAAGGACAAGGTGTTGGTGAGTAATATGACACCTGCAGGCAGCGAGCCACATGATTACGAACCATCCGCAAAAGCATTAGCCGATGCTCAGAAAGCCCCAGTGTTCGTTTATAACGGCGGCTACATGGAACCGTGGGTAAGCGGATTCCTCCATGACTACAAAAATACCCCCGTTAAGGCAAGCGACGGCATTGACCTATTAAGTGCGGAAGCCGAAGATAATCCTGCCGAGAAAGTGCAAGACCCGCACTTCTGGCTCGACCCTGTACTAGCTCAAAAAATTGTAGACAATATCCGCGACGGCTTTAGCAAGGCCGACCCTGCAAACCAAGACTTCTATGCCAAGAACGCTAGTGACTATAAGGCGCAACTTGCTAAACTTGACGATGATTTCCGCAGTGGTCTCAGTCAGTGTAAACTCCGCACGGTTATTAGTTCTCACGACGCCTTTTCTTACCTGGGTAAACGGTATAATCTTGATATAGCGTCTATCGCCGGATTAAGCCCGGAAGAAGAACCAAGTGCCGCCAAACTAGCCGAGTTAAGTCAGTTGGTAAAGGATAAAGGCATTAACTACGTGTTCTTTGAAAGCCTCGTTAGTCCACGGCTGGCTGATACGATTGCTTCCGAGACAGGTGCAAAAACATTGGTATTCGACCCGATTGAAGGATTAAGTGATGCAGATCAAAAACAAGGCAAAAACTACCTCAGTGTCCAGCGGGAAAACCTCCAAAACCTCCGCACATCCTTGGCATGTCAATAAATCAATGCAGCTAGACATAGATAATGTAAGCGTGCGCTACGGCACAGAGACAGTACTTGATACTGTCTCTTGCTGTGTGCATAGCGGCGAATTCATTGGCTTGATTGGCCCGAATGGCGCGGGCAAGACAACACTACTACGCGCAGTGCTTGGACTGTTAAAACCAACTACGGGCACGATTACCCGGCACGATACGATACTGGGTTATGTGCCGCAGCGGGGCAACCTGTATAACGGTACCGTGCCGGTCAGCGTGCTCGAAGTAGTGATGCTGGGTGCCGAGGGCTCAAAGGCGAAAGCCACGCGGGCTCTTACTTCCGTACATATGGAAGCTTACGCTCACAAACGATTTACTGAACTTTCCGGCGGCCAGCAGCAGCGCGTTAGCATTGCCAAAGCACTTGCGGGGAGTGCTAATGTTCTAATTCTAGACGAGCCCACGGCGGGCGTAGATGAGCATAGTCAGACAGAGTTTTATAACCTTCTCCGCTATCTGCACGCCGAGGGCACGACTATTATCATGGTGTCGCATGAGGTAGATACGGTCTCGAAACTAGTGACACGCGTTATTTGCCTGAACCGTACGGTTTTGTATGATGGGCCGCCGGAACATTTTGAGGCGGATAAGTACCTACCTGGAGCATATGCGAAATATCATCTGAAGTTGCATCACCAGTACGGAGACGGCCATGCTTGAGATTTTTCAGTATTCGTTCATGGTGCGGGCGCTCATCGCGGGGATATTAGTAGCGCTCGTAGTACCGATGCTCGGCAGTTTTTTGGTTGCTCGCCGCTATGCTTTGATCAGCGATAGTCTGGCGCATGTCAGCTTGGCTGGGGTCGGAGCGGGCTTGTTGCTGGGCCTAACTCCGATATACATGGCTATACCAGTCACGGTTGCTGGTGCCTTACTACTCGAATGGTTACGCCAGAAACGGCGTATCAGCGGTGATGTCAGCCTTGCGATTCTTATGAGCAGCGGTTTGGCGCTCGCTATAGTGTTTGCTAATCTGGCGCGCGGTGCAAATACCGACTTTAGCAGTTATTTGTTTGGCAGTATCACTACAACTACTCTGAGCGACGTTATTACCTTGGCCATAATTAGCCTATTGGTAGTTGTGTTCGTAAGTCGTAATTATCGGACTCTGCTCCATATTTCATACGATGAAGACAGTGCGCGTATTGCCGGAAAGCGCGTCGAATTACTCAATTATGTAACCGTAGCCCTTACAGCGGCCATCGTTGTTTTGTCGCTGCGTATCGTCGGTGGCCTGCTAATTAGTGCAATCCTCGTTATGCCGGTCGTGACGGCTAGTCGTTTCAGTACTGGCTTCGGCGCTACCATGCGCTATGCTATTGTCTTTGCCCTGCTGTCGGTTGTTGCCGGTCTGATCATTGCGTTTTATGCAGGAGCCGCCGCCGGTGGTGCTATCGTCCTAACAGCCCTCTCGCTGCTTATTGGGACGCTGATATGGAAAAAGTGATCCGTAACCGACTAATGTTACCCTAGACTAAACTGTAAGCCAACTAGCCCTTTACTCCTTTGAGCAGGTCAGCAATGTCTACCTTGAGTGCTTTTGCTATTTTGTCCAAAGTGCTTAGGCGCACCCACCGCTTGCCAGTTTCTATGTATGCAATAGTGACGACACTCATATTAACGCGTTCTGCTAGATCGCTTTGAGTTACGTTTTTGCTTTTCCGGACTTCAGCAATTCGCTTGCCAAAAGCCTTTAATAGTTTTGTTTCATCCGGATTACTCATATCTCAAGGGTAGAATGTATAAATCTCGAGGACGACTTCGTCACAGTGATCGCCGACAAAGCCATCGCCGTCGTCGCCAACAGGTTGAAGAAGAAGCGTGGCACCACAGTCGCACCGATCAACGACGCTCCCTCGCTTCGTGCGAATGGCATCTCGATCAACAAGTGGGCAGAGTGGCGCAAGTCGGATCAGGATCCCATCGTGATATTCAATGTCATAGGGACCAGGATCACGAATCTGATCGCCCAGCGTCTCCACCTCAAACCCGCTCAGGTCACCGTCAAGGTCGACGTCGACAGCGTGAAGAACATCTCGCGCATCGTCTTCCACTTCTCGGAGTCCGTGACAGGGTATCAACGAGCTAGCCCCGCAACGGCAACACCATCATGGTGACCCCGTTTCGCGGGGTTTTCCATTTCAAGAGGGTTCTATTCAATACAGGGGAATACTATAAACACACTAGCTTAGCTGTAACAGATTGGACTGCTTGCCAGTATTACGGATAACATCATTCCAACGCACTATTTCCACCACTATTTGGTTATAAATCGAAGGCTCAAGGTTCACCATTGCAAGTATTACATCAATATCTAGTTTGTCTTTGGCGTGCGACAGAAGCGATCATGCTTATTATGCCCTTTTTATGATATCGAGATCCGTACTATTTACTGGGCTTTCGTGCTGTCTCAGAGTTGAAGATTCCTACTGAAAATGGTGTTCCGCCTGATATGTAGTGAGTTCGTAAGAGAATCTTTCATCTTTGTAAAGATTTTGATTCTCCAGAAGCCGTGGCATAGTGTAGGCTATAAAATCTAATACAATTGCCTAATGTGTATTCTGCATTTTGTTAGATGGTTTGGGTGCAGCAGAATCGTTAATTCGGTACGTTTTAACGTAATATTAACGATTTATTGATGTTTTAGCGTTAATTTGTTATACTGTTAGCATGATAAGTTACTACAATAAGTCTAGAATTAAGCAGCTTAAACAAGTATACGAGCAGCTCAGGAATGGCAAAAGTTCTCTGCTTGTCATGATTGACGAAGTCGAAGTTCCTGAGCTTGTGTATAACTCAAACGCTATTGAAAACTCGACACTCACACTACAAGAAACTGAGCGTATTCTGCTTGAGCTGGAAGTTGCTCGTAATATAAGTGTACGTGAGCTATTTGAGGCGAAAAACCTGGCACGCGTCACAGAATATATTCGCAATAAACCGGACATTAAGCTTGATAAGGAAGCCATTTTACTCTTACATCATATGCTCATTGGTGGTATTGACGACAAGATTGCCGGCAGATTTCGCGCTTCGCACGAGTACGTTCGGGTTGGTAGCCACATCGCACCAGCGCCGGAACATATAGAGCAGCTTCTTGATAATCTTTTGACAGACTACGAAAGCTCACATGATGACTATTTCCTCGATCGTATTTCGCGCTTCCATCTTGAATTTGAACGCATCCACCCCTTCGTTGATGGCAATGGCCGCATTGGTCGCGTACTTATTAACATGCAGCTAATGCTTCATGGTTATCCGCCAGTGATTATTCGCAATAAGGGTAAACGTGATTACTACTATCCAGCCTTCCAGTCCTATCAAGATAGTAAAGGCACTGAAAAGCTCGATGGCTTGCTGGCGCTTTCGCTTATGGAATCTTTACATAAGCGCATCACGTATCTGGAAGGCCAAGAGATAATCGCTCTAACTGACTATGCAAAGCGAGCTGGCGAGTCTGCGAACTCGCTTTTAAATGCTGCGCGTCGCCAGACTATTCCAGCCTTCCGTGAGAAGGGTATTTGGAAAATTGGCAGTGAAACAGCCTTAAAATCCTAGTTTTGTAATCTGGCTGTCCAAGCGATCCAAGCTTGCCTGCAAAGTGTTCCAGTTTTTGCTCCGCAGGCTCACCATAATAGATTTTTGGAAGAACGGATTCACCCCTGTAAAAAGGGGTGTTTTCGTGTTTCCAAGTTGCAAATCATCATAGGTTGGTGTGCGATCAAAAATTACACCAAAAAGACGAGCTTTTTTGATTGGGTCAATCTGTTGAATGAGTAACTGATCAAGGTTTTCGGCGAAATGTCTAGCCCTGTCCAGTACGCGTGCTAAATCGGCTGGTCGCTGAGTTTCTTTCTTGGCTCTTTTCTCTTCTAGGTCTTTGGGAGGATAGGTGGTTCACCAATTGGCTACCATGTTGACAGTTTTCCCTGTTGTAACCGAAAAGCAGTACAGCTGCCAGAGGCTTCTATGGCAACTTGAGCAAACTTCTTTGCATAGGTTATGGTGCTACTGGATCACCCATAAAGGCGGCGACTTGAGCGGCAGTGAGCGCGGCATTAAACACCCGGGCGTCATCAACCTGTGCGTTTGTGGGACCTGGAACTACCGCAAAGAAATAGGCAGCTGAAAAAATTGTGCCAGTAATAGAGACTGTGGCAACCTCTGATCCATCTCGAAAAAGACGGATGGTAGTGCCATCATAGGATAACGCAAGATGATACCATGTATTAACTGTGAGAGCAGTGTGAGCTATCTCGACTAGCCCACCATTAACACGCACGTTGCCTTGCAAGACATTGGGTGTGCCGAAATCGCCGCGTTGGGCTGAGATGGCGCATTGGGTGGAGCCAGAGAAGTCGCTTGTATCCCAAATACCAAAAAGCGGCCGGGTAGAGCCGGGTGTTAAATCGGTAGGCCGAGCCCAACCCATAATGGTAATGGGCACGCTGACGGTCCAGGTGGTGTAGGCTGAACTGCCACCTCCGCCGGTATTGCTAATAGCAGTACCGGCGGAGTGCCCGGCTACCCATGCTAAGCTGGGGCTGACGGTCAATGATGCATTATGTTCTGAGCTATCACGGGCGATTGTGCCAGTGCCTTCATCAAAGCCCCAAGCACCAAGCAAGTTCGGGTGCTGCTCTCGCCGTCGCAATGCCGTCAGCCGGGCTGAAGGGAGGCTGGTCATGTAATTTAATATCCTTTAGCGCCAAGTGCGCCATACCAATTGGTACCGCCATCAACGGTGAAGAGTGAAATAATGTCCATTTTGGCTGCGGTAGTAGTTAGCACCGGTGCTCCGGCATTACCCCATTTTAGCGAAGCAGGCCAGGTGATCGTGCGTGATCCGGTGCCATCTTGGAACACTAGCAAGGTAAGCGAGCGCATTGCCCCTGAAGCTGGGCTGGTGAGCGTAATGGTGCAACTAGCAGTCAAAGTGAGTTTTTGTACATTACCATTGGCCAGATCAAGCGTTTTTGCCGCGCCAGAATTGCCGGCATCGAAGTAAATTTCGCCACCGCCGTTTGTGGTGGTGGTTCGTGCTGCTAGATCGGTCGTTAAATTGGTAACCTTACTCTCAGAGATGCTTGAGATGTCAGCATCAACAATGCTCAGACTAGCTAATTTTGATTTAGCGATAGCAGCCGAGCCGGAGATATCAGTATTGATAATCGTACCGTCAGCAATCTCATTTGAGGTGACCGCACCACTAGCGAGCTTGGCTGTGGTGATAGCGCCATCACTAATTACCGGCGCACTGGCCGTAGTGCCGGCGCCACCCAAATCACCTGACAACTGGACTACACCTTTACTGCTGGTTGTGGCATCAGCAGCGCCGACGGCACCATCCACATACCCTTTGCTTGCAGCCTGGTTGGCTGCGGTTGGCGTGGGTATAACCGGGGAAGCGTTGAAGGTTTTGATGCCAGCAATAGCTTCGTTGCCAGTATTATGTACCACTGCTAAATCGTTAGCTTTGCTTGCGAGCGAACCACTGGCTTTCAGCGTGCCATCAGCATTGTGCTCAACATTCAAGAAATCATTGAGGATCTCTCCCCATGTCCCTTCATCAGCTCCTGGTTGCGGTAGTCGTACCATATACCATTTATTATAATTACTTATCTTATAATAACCTATCAAATTGCTTGTGGCTATAATGGAAGCTTACTATTGAGAAGCTCACGGCATACAACCATCATGAATCATGAATATGCTTACTAGCGCCATTTCGAACGAATGCTTTCGGGTATGACATTATTCAATTCTCACAGAGGTAAAATGTTCAGGAAATATTAGCTGAAACTTTTTATTTGTTCTTTCACCTTTGTAAGTCATTCGAACAAGCTAATCCCAGGTGAGCGTGCCTATATTTAGAAAACGATCTGCCTTCCTGGATAGTGCGAGAAGACATATAAAGGACTATCGCTACATCATCAGCAAGGTCCGGTCCCCAATACTGCGTATGTGAACCGTTGGGCAAAAGGGTTGGTAAACGGCCGAAGACCATATAGGTTGCCTCGGTTAGGAAGTCCCGGAACTCTGCCATGCGACTATCTCGGCGCGGAAGAGAGAGTAGTTTTTAATAGCTCCTGGGCAACGAGAAAGTTGTCGTGATATTTACTATGCCAATTCTCACCACTCTGCCGTTCCTGGTAATAGTCCCATGCGGTAAGAGCACTACCTTCGAAGCGTCCCGGAAAGCCACTTAATCGGGTTTAGGTCCCTTTCTCGGTGTGTCTTTCCGGGGCCCATAACCAAGGGTTCAAGTACGCTAGCACGTTGGACATTGACATGGATACTGGCCGGCGCAAGTGGATCATCGGGTATTCTGAATTGAGTGAACTCCGCATCGATTCGATGGTAATGATCGGGCCTTACGACGCCTGGCGGATCAAGAATACCGGGGACTCGCTGTTCGAAGTCGTTTAACTTAGGCATTGTTTTAAAACCTTTCTTTAGAAGGTAGAAATGGTACCTCCATCATCATTCACTATATACTAGCCCTCGCTGTAATGTTCAAGATTAATGCGTGGTCACAGTGAGGATGTATGGCGCATTGTTTAGTGAAGTTGGTTGTCGGCATAAAATCGAGCTTTCTAAGTTTTTCATGTATTATGAGTAGACTTTGAGGAATGGTGTTCCGCCTTTTATTCATGACATTATCCAAATCCGCTTATGTTGATGAGCGGATTTTGTTTATGTATGTCGCAGCCTATGAGTAGTGGCTCTTAATGATGGTAATCGGATTTTAAAACGGTTGCTTTGCCTCGCTATTGCGCAGGGGCATGTATAGTAGGTCTGGACTAATTTTGTTTTTCATTCTATAATAATATTGCCGAATTACGCATTGAACCAGCAAAAGGGAGACTCGATGAGTTGCATGCTTTGTCGCATTCCTGCGGAGAAGCCCTGGGAGGTTATCGCCGAAGACGAGAAAGTATATGTGGTGATCCCCCTGAGAAAGGACAAGGCGCCGGCCAACTAGTGGAATGGGATCCCAGCAGATACAGACTTGTGATCCCCAGGCAGCATGCCGAGAATGCTTCGAGCCTGGTTGGCACATGGGACGCCATCATGCTGGAAGCCGAGCGCCAGAAAGAGGAGATGGGTGACGATGCCATTATCTCCTTCAACTTGGGCGAAGCGGCGGGCCAGACCGAGAAGCACATTCACGTCTGGGTGGTTCTCTGCACAGCCAACGATCCGTCGGCTGGACGGGGATTGGCTACGATGAAGATGTTGCTCGACGAGTTGCTGGCAACATCCTGATCACCTTTTGTAAAAGTGGTATGTGGAATTACTGCCTGCGCGGACCCCCTCTTTTTCCGGCTACTACCCCGCTCCATGCGTTGAGCCTTGCTCCGCTAAGGAGCGGGTTCTCGCATTTACGATTAATTATCAAGACTTTATTTTGTAATTCGTTCCATTGAGAACCCGTGTAGCTCACTATGACATTATTTTTATATCTGGAACACTTAATAGGTTAGAAAGGCCTCGATTCTGATTTTGCCTCGTGTAACTATCCAGGGCTGACCTTGACCCCGAAATGTAAGGAGGTGTACTACCCATATTAAAAAATAGGGTGACATCCCAGTTGGGCGCTTGGTGGCAAGCCCTGACAGCTATAACGAAGTTGAGGAAAAATCGGCTGAGGCTGATCGGCACCAAGGGCAGCATAGCATTTCCTACAGTTACACTCATATCTATAGGGTCATCCCGGCACACAAGTGCGCTATTTTTCGATAAATCAGCTCACGAAACTATGTATGAGGCGCTAAAATTGCGAGAGATAGTGGCGCTGTGCTCGCTAGCTATTTACAGGATAACTTGACTTCGCTGGAGGCTGTGCCTTGAGGAGCATCGCGACAATCCGCGAAGCTCATTATGGTTGATAGAGTGTACAGCATGACCGGTGATTATATTATGCAAGAGAACAATTGCTGACAGCCGTTCGCGCTATTTGTCTACTTATATTCACTTTATTAACCTCGTCTAGTTGTGTCTCTGGTGGAGTACCATATTGATCATGATGTTCGCGTGTCCATGGGTCACTTTGAGGAGCGGGAAGATCCCATATATTGAAAGGAAGACAGACAGTGGTAGTTGCTACTGACTGTGGATTAGGAATAGGCGCTTTCGCGATCCACTCTATGCCCTCTGGCTGAAAATGGGCCTGTGAAATATAGTACACAGCGCCGCAAAGTCCTGCTTTTTCTCGGCGCCTAATAAGCTCTTTCGCGGCATCACTCATTTGAAATTGATATCCAAACTCACTAGCAGGGTCGGGCTTAGTGCCGCAAGCTCGATGAAACTGCGCATCTCGTACCGGTCTCATAACTGTAGCATAAAAAATTGCTATCGCAGCAATCTTGGTCGCATAGATAAGTGGCTCACGTTCAGACTCGCGATGAAAGCGTCGGTGATCTGTTGTATAAGGTAGTAATTCCGGCAGATCGAGGCGTGAAGATCCATGTAAAACTTCGTTCTCAGTACCCACTCTCCTGTTTAAAAAGTCGACAGTATGTTTAGCGCTACTTAACTCTAAAGTTTTCACTATTTTATAGTACTTGATAATAGAAGATATTTGAAAGGCAAGTATACCCTACGTCATGGACACGCTTCACTAGGGAATATATACCCAGGTAAATTTTTAAAAATTTACCTGGGTATATATTCCCGAGTTGCACTCCGCCTGACGTTCCATGACGTAGGGTATACTTGCCATTTGAAAATTATTGTCACGTTTGATCCCAACACTTAACTGACCATAAAAGCTTCCGCAACTTTGGAGGCTTTTTATGAATACCTCGCCGACTTTATTAATTGAGTTCGTAAAACTATTTTATAAACTCTCGGGCATTGTTATGGTTGGTATATGGACAAAAGCAAAATAACATTCTCTGAGGTTCGTACGTTATACCAAGCAGCCACAACCAGCATGGGCGAGTGGATGTGGCATAATCACACGCAATGGGTGGCCGATAAGGCCAAACAATTAGCCGAAAAATATGGAGCCGATACCGAGAAAGTGTATTGTGCTGCTTTGCTTCACGACTTAGGCGACAGCCGTTATGAAAGAGACCATGCAAATTTTGACACATGGTCGTGGGAAACGGCTAAAGCAATACTAAGAAACGCCGAATTCCGCAAACATGAGCGTGATGAAATCCTTGAGGCTATCCGTACTCATTCCTGTCATCCAGGACATCTCCCAACCGCGCTAGAAGGAAAAGTGTTAGCCACTGCGGATGGCATGCGGCACTTACAAACGAACTTCTTTCCAGTTATTTGTTATATGAATCGGCCAGATACTAGTCATACCTACGAAGAATGGCAGAGGTGGTTTACCGCAAAAATTGAGAGAGATTTCGGCACTAAGATTTTCTTTGCAGACGAGAAGGAAGAAGCCAGAGCAGATTACGAAGCTCTGAAACGAGTATTTGAGAATACGGCCTTGAAAGCCAGACAAAGTAATAAAGTGCTGTTATGAGTTCAGAGTTCAGGATTTGATTCTAGATTACCTTTGATATACGAGCAATCGTCATGAGCAACACGACTATCGGCTGCTTATGTTTATCTGCTTTTAGATGGTATTGATCCAGGAGAACGTGGTGGTGTGATTCAATACTTACAGCTATCTCCAGGTTTATCATTGAATGAAAAACCTGGAGATAGCAAGGGCCGCTACCGTAGGACTGGCCTGAGATTATCTTGTTCTGTCCAGGGAGATCGGCCATCGAGGTATTCTTCAACCCGAGTGCGTGGATTAATGCGGACGATAGCCGTGCCACATTGTCGACACCAGCCAATTGAAACACCATCACCTCGTGAAGCATCCAGAGGACTATTGTGACAAGTGGAAATAACGCTGCCATCAAGCACTTTGCCATTCTCAATGTTTTCCGTCACAAAAGGTCTCCTTAATGAGCGGTAATACCCTGACCTTATATATAATAAAATCTATTATTGATTAAGTCAATTAACTGGGCTGCAATAACAGCTAATTCGTTTGTACCAATGGGTGCTGGACTATAAAACCTATACAAATAATGTAGATGGGCTAAAGATAACAACTAAGATTGATGAAAGTTATGGTTATTAACCTAGACTCCTGTCACCTCGTTTTGGCTTCATGCCGCTTGCAGGAATTGTGACGTAAAATGTGGTGCCTTTTCCTTGTGTTGATTCAAAACGGATAGCGCCACCAGCTGTTGTTAGGATGAGTTTTATAAGGTAAAGCCCAAGGCCAGTACCTTCACCGATTGCTTGCTTGGCGTTTTCCGCTCGGTAAAAACGTTCAAAGATATGTGATTGTTCTGCTGTTGGGATACCAATACCATTATCCTTGACGCTGAGTTCAAAATCCTTTCCTTTTTGTAAAAAGGTAAGGTTGACTTTACCTTCTTTATCTTTCGTATATCGAATAGCATTTGTCAGTAAATTGTGGACAATTTGACCAAACAGGATTGGATCGACCGATAGCTTGGGTAGGTCTTTTCGAGGGATAAAGGTGATTGCTACCTTTTTCTCTTTCGCCAATGGTGCAACCTCATCTATATGGGATAAGATAAGTGCGTTGGTATCAGTTGTGGTTGGTTCGACTTTTATGCGGCCAAGTTCGATACGTGAGACATTTAGAATATCACCTACTAACTTAATCATTCGTTCGGTTGAAAGATGTACTTTTTCGATATAGCCTTTTTGTTGCGCATTCAGCTTCCCGACTTGTTCGCCTTTTAGCATTTCGACAAACAGCCGAATAGCGGTAAGCGGTGTACGCAATTGATGTGAAACGAGTGAGATAAATTCATCTTTTGCTCGTTCAAGTTGACGTTGTTTTGTAATATCGCGGAATACGATAATTATACCAATCTGCTTACCATCGGCATTACGAATGGGGGCGGCTGAGTCATCAACTGGAATAAGTTCGCCAGCTTTATTTTTAAGCACAGTATGATTTTCCATCTGGGCTTGTATCCCACGTTGTGCCTGTTCGATAAAAGTAGCGTGCTTCGTTTTGCCATCTTCGCTACTGAAAGCCAGGACATCAGAATAGAGCTTGCCGAGCGCTTCTTGCTCATTATAGCCGCTTATATGCTGCGCAGCTTTATTGAATAAGATAATACGGTTATGACTGTCGAGTGCGAACACACCATCACCGATGCTTGAGAGAATCGCTTCGTCTTTGGCTTTGGCGGCAATGGCCACGTTCCTTTCTTCTCTTAGTGCCCGCTCGGCTCTTGTACGACCACCGGTTTCACGGATAAGCAGGAGCATAATGCCAATAATAAGCACCATCGCCAGAGCGCTCGTTAGCTGAATGTAGTAAAGCGTGCGGTCATCGGTTGCTTGTTGTGCAGCCACAAGAGCGCTCGCGTCGGTGCGGGCATTCTGCGATATCTCATCAGTCACCCTTCTAATAGCATCCATAATAAGCTTGCCTTGATTGGTTTTAATTATGGCAATACTGGAAGCAGCGTCTTGTTGTCGGTAGGTAGTGATAGTGAGGGCAATAAAATCAAATTTTCTTTGAATAAGTAGTTCAAGTTCGGCGATGCGCGGTGCTTGGTCTGGATCATCTTTGGTTATGTCGCGAAGCGTTTGTAGCAACGTTGGATAATGAGCCACCGCTGAATCATATGGTTCCAAGAAGTTTTGATTGCCAGTGAGCAGATAGCCGCGTTGACCTGTTTCGGCATCCTTCATGGTGGATAAGAGTTCGGCACTTGTTGTAGTGATTTGCTCTGCTTTGGTGATTCTGTCTTGTAGATGGTGCTGACTATTAAAACTTGCAACCACAAGCGACACAACACTCAAAATCGCTGTTAGCATAACCACCAAACCCAAGAGGACTTTGCGATTTAGGTCGTTCTCTTGAAAGCGTACCGTCAGCATACCGCTGCTAATAATAAGGAACAAGATTGCTGTATGGAGTGCCATAGGCGTGAGCGTACCCAGGCTGTAGAGCGGCAATAAATTAAATCCATATCCTATAATGGCCGACAGAGC
The DNA here is from genome assembly GCA_029288315.1 of Candidatus Saccharimonadota bacterium. Taxonomy (GTDB): domain Bacteria; phylum Patescibacteriota; class Saccharimonadia; order Saccharimonadales; family EFPC-124; genus JARIHL01. The sequence continues at coordinate 12,773 of JARIHL010000068.1, read as the reverse complement.
AACAGAAAATACAATCATTGCACTGATCCGTACAATGCCGTATTGAATTAAGGCAACTGTTGTCATGCAGATAAGAGCTAGGCCAAGCAGTAAGAAGTTTAAGGCGGTATTCGGCGCCATTCTGTTAGTGCCGAGATGTTCGCTAAAAAGAATTGTATCAGGGTTAAGCGGCCAACCAAAAAGGCTGCGAAAAATAACTGAGCCGCCCACAAGCACCAACCCGGCGCCCACGAAATACAAGATGGCACGCTGCCGGGGCGTGGCCTTATCAGGATCCTGGTGAGTTAATAAAAACCACATGACGAGGGCAGTGGTTAAAAAACATACTGCCGTCAAGGGGTTCATAGGAGTGAGACCGGGTGCTATAGTGCGCAAAATGGGTACATTAAACACCCATCCTAGCAGCGCAACGAGTGGCACGGCTATAAGAACCAAGACCGATAGCTTGCGTAACAAACCGAATTCCGCCGTCATAGGGCGATTAGTCAAGGCTGTTTCTCCTTATGCTTATAGTTTATCAGCCAAGGGGGTTTGTTGCACGGCTATTCATAAGGATATTTAGAAACTGGAAGATTCAGGAAGGCAGCGATTAAGTGCTGCCTTCCTGATCTTTACCTGGTCGTGCTTTTGCGGTTCAGACGTCGATCAAGCCAAGCTCAACAGCTTTCTCGTAGAGCTTCTTCCACGAGAAGTTGTACGCCTGCAGATTGTTGTCGCCACCCACTGTGTGGGCACCAACACCTGTAGGCATGCAGGCTTTGCCGCTGAGATTTCCACCAGTGGTAACGGCTCTGCCCAGCAGAATGACGTCACCAAGATGGATGTTGCCGCCTTGGGTCGAAACAGACGTCAATACACATTGCCGTCTGTGAACGTTGCTGCCGATTACGCTGATGGGCGCTTCGGCAATCGCTCGGAGCTGTTCTTCGTACCACTCTGGGGTCCGTTTTGACTCATGACCGAAAGGGTGGCGGCTCCCGGAAGGGCCAGCCAATCCGAGACTTCTCATCAACTCCTTAGGATAGTAGCGGTTGATGCGAGTTGCAACTTCGTCATTGTCAGCTTTGGCTGCCCGATAGGCATCGAGGATAAGCTGCCATCTGCGTGGCAAAGTCGTCTCGAAGACTTCCTGCGACATGGTGAAACGGTCGATTGTTGCCGGCCAGGCGGGGTGCCTCGTTACCGACGCCCAGAGGAGGGCGTTATGAAGCTCCTCATTCAGTGCACTGAAGTCGAAGCCTAGTTCATCTGCACCTTCAACTGGCTCGCCAGTAAAGGGGTGAATATAGGGCCGCGAATCCGTACCCGCCGCCTTGGCGAATGTCGTAGGGCGAACGCCTTCGAACAATTCGCTTAGTTGCGTATAGTCTCGGGCCACATGGGTAATGTACCGTAGGGTGGCCTCGACATCTAGCTGGCCATCGCGAAGGATGGCGAGGCGTTCGCTCTTGCGGCATGCTCTGGCCACTTGCGGTTGTACTTGCACGTAGGCCAGGATTTCATCGGCACGGTCAGGGTTGCTACGCAAGAGCTCCAGAAGCTCACGAAGGGACATATCACCAACGTTGCGTGGCAATTCAACTTGAACTTTGATGGCCTGATCGACTGCCTGCGTAGCTGGTGAACTAGTGCCTGCGGTGGTTGCAGCTTGTCCGAATGCCTGCAATAGACGTTCTGATACAGTCAGCAGGTCGCAAGTATCGGTCAGGGTAGGGTCGGTAGTGAGCAAAAACTCGGCCAGGCTCGCTCCGTCAAAGTTGATCAAGTCAGAAACCTTGCACGTGCCTGCGGTAGTGACTAGCTTTTGCTTGGTGCCAGTATTCATGACCTCGTCGGTGCGCATCAGCGCGATGACCTGCTGCAAGGTACGATCTTTGGTAGTCACTCTCTTTCCTTCCGGATCGGCGGTATACCAGGTGAAAGGTTATCTAGAATCAACGGTTCAAAACGAAAACCGTGAAACTCATTCCATAAATTACAATAAAAGTGGTAAAAATTCAAATACATGCTCAAAACCCCTAAATGCAAATACCGAGCACAGATGATTTTAAGGAAAGCCAGCATTAATCATGTGGGCATAAGGTATTTTTAAAACTACCCTTGCTCTTTGAGGGAAATTTATATTACCATACGTTCAACTAAATAAAGGGGTAATTATAGTGATTTGTCGGACCTTTTATACGGCGACTATAATGGGGTTGATGCTGGGAAGTCTCCATGTTATGCCGGTTAAGGCAATAACATTCTCTGGGCAAAACGGTGCTATTGTATTTTCAAGGTCAGATATGGTTTGGGCAATGAGTGGGCATGGTGATCATGCCAGAGTACTTCGTAAAAACGCTCGTAGTCCTGTATGGTCGCCTGATGGTCGTAAAATTGTTTTGGTGACTGAAAGTTGGCGTGGTAGCCAATTATATCGTATGAATAGTAATGGCAGCAGTCAGAAGAAGCTAACAGAGGTACGAGGCTATAATGAACACTCTCCGATGTGGTCACCTGATGGGTTGCATATTGCATTTGTGCGCGAAAGCAATAAACAGAGTGCGCTATTCATAGTCAGGGCAAATGGTTCAACCGAAATAAATGTGACAGGCTGGGCGAATAATGCTGGGTACGCGTCGCCTTCTTGGTCACCCGATGGCAACAAGTTAGTTTACGAAAAATATACTGCTGACCAGAGCAACCTCTTTATTAAAGACTTACGCAGCGGTGAGGTTAAGAAGCTTGTCGAGCTTTCGGACCCTATACGCTCGCATGTAGCATGGTCGCCCAATGGTAAAAAAATTCTTTATAACGATAGTAACAATGAGATTTATACAATATGGCCAGATGGCAGTGGGCGGACAGTTATTTCAGATGGTGATAGTTATAATGCGGCCTGGTCGCCAGATGGTACTAGAATTGCTTTTTTGGAAGAACTGGATGGCGAAGCGATAAGTATTAGCGAAGATGATGGTAGCGTTATTCAACTACCAATCGATAAGGGTGATTATCAGGAGGTTGGGCCGCCAGTGTGGTCACCCGATGGAACGAAACTCGTATTTACTATGGGGTATGGTGTAGGTAAAGATCGAGTTGATGATATATTCTCGCTGAATATAGAAGAGGCGAATTCTCTGATCTTGCTCGCTCATGGTGAGAGCAATGAGTTAAATTGGCAAGCACGGCCTTAGGGGTGTAATTACTGAAAGAGGCTCGACGCTTCCTGAATGAAGCAACCAAATATTCTGCGCCACCCTCCATTCCTCCAGATCAGGTGACACCGCCGGGAAGGCGGCGTTTGACAGAGGAATGGAGGGTGGCGCAGAATATTTTTGATTATATATAGATTCATGGTATTGTATTACACGAGCTTGAGCCGGTCACGACCAACGTAAGGAGGACGAATGACCTGGCGGGCGCTGAAGGGGCGCATGAAACACTCCCTTAAGTTTATGGGTGTCGGCATCTTTATGACGGTAGTAAATGGAGTGGTACTGTGGGTGTTGGTGAGTGGTGCGGGTCTGTTTCCTGTTCTGGCAAACGTAATAAGAATGCCATGCACAACTCAACTGCATTTTTATATCCACAAGAAATTTACCTGGAAAGGTGAGCACACCACGACTTTATGGCAGCAATGGTATAGGTTTCATGCATTAATAGCAGGCAGTACCATCATGAACCAACTAGGCTTTGTGGTGCTGACTGTCTGGATGAGTATGCCTTATATGCTCGCATATTTGGTGAGCCTCATCGTGCCGGGTACGATTAATCTTCTGGTTGCTGAGAAACTGGTATTCCCCAGACGCACTGAGATAGCGTCACCCCCCACTCCTTCGAAGCTCGATGCCCCCGCCATGTAGGCGGGGGCGCCTGCCCCTTAAGATAGCCATTACGGGCTTACGCATACTGTTCTGATGTAAACGCTGCTATCTCTCCTGTAATTTCCTGAGCGCATTCTTGACTGCCGATACAGATACGGCTACATCATCTTCACCCTGAACGATTACGGTGGTGTATCCTTTTTCTGAAAAACTTTTATATTGGCTTATAAAGTAAGCAAAAATATCTTCGGCTGGGCCGTGCCCGCCCTGTTCTTTTCTGCTCATCACTCTTTTTTTAGCGATGGCCTCACTAACTTCAACCTCTACAACAAGTGCTGGCAACTGAGTAGTGTGTTCTGCGGCATATGTTTGCAATCTATCGATTGTTTTTCTAAATCCCTCAAAATCTATAAAAGGTTGATTCCAGATAATAATTTTATGGGCAACGATTGCCTCATAAGCTTTTGATCTTGAAAATCTGTAGGGGTGAAGCTTTGTATCGACTCCTTCTGTGGTTAAAGCTTTGGAAAAGTCACTATATTCTTTGCTGGTTTGATCTATGGAGTCAGGATCAAGAGTTACTACATTTTCTTTTCCGAGAGATTCTTGTAAGGCGGCAGCTAAATAAGATTTACCACTGCCTGGTACGCCTCTTACTATAATCAGTATTGGATGATGCAACTCATGAAATTGATTTCTGTTCTGTTCTGTTGTTGCTTCTATATTCATAGGCCTTATCGTAGTATATTTTTATATGAAATAGCAATTTACTTCCCTGCCCCAAGGAACGCTTTGTTCGTCGACTTGATGGAGAGCTTTCGAAGCTAATGAGAAAGTTTCCTGCTTCTCATTGAGAGCTCTATGGTAAAGTAAACTAAACACGCAAAAGGAATTACATGCTCACACTCGAACAGCTCACTCAAGAAGCAATAATGGTTTTATCGCTGAGTTTTCTCACCTTTTGTGTGGCCATGTTGTTGACGCCGATCTATACATTCTTTGCGTATCGCTATAAATTTTGGAAGTTGTCGCGTACTACTTCGGCAACGGGCGAAGTGCTCGAAGTTATTGCCCGGTTGCGCACTCGTAGGCCAAACATACCGACTATGGCTGGGGTGATTATTCTAGTTGCCGTTACCGCTGTAACGGTGTTATTTAATCTTGATCGCCAGCAGACATGGCTGCCTTTGGCTGCATTGTTGGGGGGCGGGATTGTTGGGCTGATCGACGATATTATTAATGTCAGAGGTAAGGGCGGCGGTGTAGCGGGCTTGCGGTCTCCAATAAAATTTGCCATGATCACGGCTGTTGCGGCAATCGGTGCATGGTTTTTCTATTACAAGCTAGGCTACACAGCGGCACACATTCCGTTTGTAGGAGATATAGCACTTGGCTGGCTGCTCATCCCACTTTTTATTTTAGTAGTCGTCAGTACTGGTAATGCTGTTAATATCAGTGATGGATTAGATGGCTTAGCGGGCGGGCTCTTGATGAGTGCGTATGGAACATTTGGGATTATTGCCGCACTACAGGGTAATTTTGGCATTGCTGCATTCTGTATGACAGTTGTCGGATCACTCCTGGCATATGTGTGGTTTAATATCCCCCCGGCGCGCTTCTTTATGGGAGATGCGGGCTCATTTGCGCTGGGAACAGCATTGGGAGTGGTAGCCATGTTGACTGATACATTATTCCTGCTACCGATTATTGGCCTCGTGTTTGTTGCCGAGGCTGGCTCAAGCCTGACACAAATACTTTCTAAAAAAATCTTTCACCGTAAAATATTTATCTCAGCACCGTTTCATCACCATCTTGAGGCTATTGGTTGGCCAAAGACTAAAGTAACCATGAGATTTTGGATTGTTGGGCAGGTGTGCGCCGCGTTAGGTATTATTTTGGCACTTGCAGGCGGGCATATTTAATTAACGCCCAACTTATCATTCGCATCAATCGTTGTACTTGCATAATCTGGGCTAACTTAGATTGAATCATAATCAGTCAGTTTGGTTACGCTTGATACATTACCATTTTATTGACTATGCCTGTAAGGCTTGCTATAAACAAAAGTGACGTACTTGCCCGACGACAAAGGATGGGTATGGACACGCCGACAATCACTGAAACGCTCTTCACGGGCAACTCTCTCGAGGTATTCGGATATCCGGAGCTTATGTTCCCGCAACCGAGGAGGTTCTCGCCTCCTGCGGGATGGATTTCGGCTTCAACGGTTGATGAGACCGGCGGTGGGCCGACTGGAGAGAATCTTTAGGGCTGTCTCGCTGTACGCCTGAGAGACTGGAGTGCCAAAATTGGCACTCCAGTCTCGCACCTTCATAATCGTTCCCATCAAGAAGGAGAACCCCGGTGCCGAATGGGCAGATATTGGCTGTGATAGACCCAAGGGATGCTCATTACTCTCTTGTTTCTCCGCACATGGATTGCGAACTCATAATTGTTGATCTCGCTGCTATTCCACAAGGAGAAGAAATATCGTATTGCCAAGAAGACAAAAAAAGTTCTATCTATGTTGGAGGGCAACAACTCACTGATGTTTCGGCAATATGGTGGCGCCAACCCATAGCGCTTATTGGAGATAAACTGCCATTTGAACAAATCCCGAGTTTTCTGCGGGATTACTCGAAGGCTGCTGTCGAACGGCACGCCAAGGCGATGGGTGCCTGGTTTAGTAATGCTCTTTGGGTATCAGATCCCTATGACATGATGCGCGTTGACTGCAAGCCTTGGCAACTGCAAGTTGCCGCTTCACTTGGTTTTTCTGTGCCACGCACGCTTCAGACGTCAGATCCAGCCAGAGCAGCAACATTCATTGCAGCTGAACAAAATCGAACAGGCTGTTGCATGGTTAAAACCTGTTCTGACTGGGCTCCGATAACGCCTCAAGAAGATCATTATTTGGTATTTTGGTCTGGCAAAATAACACCAGAATCTTTGCCGCGTCTTAGTGGACTTCCTCGGGCACCGGCAATCTTTCAGCAATACATCGAAGGAGAAGATCTGCGCATTATTGTCGTAGGCGCAAAAGTATTTGCTGTCAAACTCACGAATGATCAAGGATATTCCGGCCCCGTATGCGACTGGCGGGCAGTAGGGCGGACGGTAAGCGGTAACATTTCTATTGAGCCCTACACATTGCCTGCAGAGATTGAACGGCGTTGTGCTGATCTGCTTCAGCATCTGGGGATACAATATGGAGCGATCGATATGAGGGTAGATTGTTCAGGTGTTCATTGGTTCTTTGAAATTAATACCCTCGGCGTCTGGTTTTTTGTAGAACAAGCCACTGGGCAACCTATCGGCAAAGCAGTTGCACATTTGCTGATGGGTATAGGTGCGTGAAGACGTGAGGGCTGCAGGGGTTATCCTCAGCAGCCCTCACTACAATTTGAGCTGACTCCTTAAAATGTTTTAGGAGAAGAAAATCATATAGATAGCCATGGCCGCCATAACTATATTTTCGGCGGCAGTGAGCCAGGTGAGGGGTATAGTAAAAAGCCCGCCCAGGCATGCGCAGGTGAACTTCGGTCTAGCTAGCAGTTTTTGGATGATTCCAATAGCGCCAATACTCATGATTACTACAGTTATGACATTTGTAGCCAATAAAAAGAAACTAAAGGTGTAAGCGATACCAAGTGCAATTTCAAGAAATGGATAGATAGAGCCATAGACTGCAACTCGCTTTGCAATAATGTCGTATTCACGAAATAAAAATGCAAAAGAACGCAAATTGACAACCTTCAGCCCCCCAAAAAGCAGGAAAAATCCGCCCATCACATGCCGCATCCAGTCGTGCCCAGCATGATGGCTTGACCAGGGATAAGTCAACGCTGTTGCCCAACAAAGCACGATACCAAACATCACTAAGAGAGGTGTAAATGTGCGAGCTTGGTTATCACCTAATCCTTGCGATTTCATAACAGCCTACATAAAGTCAAAAAATGCACCTATGTCACTGTCAACGATCGGGCTGATATCGCTTGTTAAAAAATTGTCGTATCGTGCGGTTGAGCTTGGAGTGCTGCGAATACCAGCGTATAATCCAGAAGTTATAACCGTATCAGTAACGGATAGACGTTCAATGCCATTCACATAACCTTTGATGGTAGAGCCAACGCATTCAATCCGAGCCACATCGCCATTGGCCAGCGAAGCATTGTAGGATCCTAAATCGATGAACGAACCGCCGACTTGACGGAATAAGTTCCAGACAGATCCATTGCTACGCCATAAGTAATATGAACTGCCGTCCGATGTAGATCGAGCGAAGACACCCATCGAAGAGGTAGTGGCATTAGCCAGTACCGCTTGTGTGTAATGATCGGATGTAGCAAGTGGTGACGCGTAGATTACAAATGCGATTGAAGCCGTGCCCGGTGCCAGCTGATTGCTGGTGATAGACCAGTCATCGTTCCATTCTACCCAGTTGCCTATATTTGTCGAATCTGATCGATTAAAATCGTCGCTATAACTCGCCATTTATGAAGTCGCTCTTGATGCCAATATAGTCCATCGATCGCCTGAGGCGTTATATATTGCACCGATAAAGTGCGTCTTGCCGCTGGTAATGGTAATTGGCGAAGTAATATTTGTTGTTAACTCAAAACTTCCAGCAACGCCAGTAGTGAAGGTGATAGTTCTATCTGCGCCTGAGGCCGTTATTTCCCAGATGCGTCGCATGCCATCGGTGGCATTGGTAGGAGTGCTTAAGGTTCTATTGCCTGCCACAGTAACGCGAAAGTGTTTTCCGGTAGCCGCATTCGTCGCAATGGTAGCCCCATCAGTTAAGCTGACGATGCCTGCAGTTTCTAAAGCATCAATTCGGGTATCCAGCGCATCGGTGGTGTTAACGTCCGCTTTACCATTGAGGGCAGTTTGAGTGGCGGTGGAGATAGGTTTGTTGGTGTCAGCAGTATTATCAACATTACCCAGGCCAACGTCGCTCTTGACCAAAGAAATAGCACCGGTTTTACTGGCAACTGATTGTACTGGTGTGGCGCTCGCCTTCAAGGTGCCGTCGGCATTGAGAGAGACTTGAAGGTAATCGTTGAGAACAATTCCCCACGTACCCTCGTCTCCTCCTAATTCTGGTAGTCGTGCCATGCTTGCTAAATAATTACATTATTACATTCTTAATTTTAATGATAACGCAGCAAATCCTTTATGGCTAGCATAATGATTATGCTAATTGCTCGTTCCTCCTAGGAAGGTGAAGCTTATATGAACGGTAACCTTTTATAGAAGCTGCTCTAGACAATATCCATAGATAGTTGTATAGTTTTGTTAACTTTGTTCACTCATCTGGGGTGATCATTGTCGTGTCGCGTCCCTCGCGACTATTCACAAGCTACGAGAGGGGGGTGTTATGCCCAACCTTCAATTAGGCGCTTGGTTGAGAATGTGCAGTATCGCTATCTCTCGCGCTGATGCCGTGACACGAGTAGATTTGGTCCGTTTGGCCTCTTCTCTTCTCAAGGCAGTCGTGCGAGTAACCGGTGGTGCTGGGCACATGTCAGCTGACGAAGGCGCCGGAGTGGCCCAACTACTGGCCGAGGCGCTTGGCGGTGTAGATTGCCTGGCATCAGTTTTAGCTGGGGCTACTATGGTTATTAGTCGGCCAGAGCCCGGCATTTGCGCTGAGTGCGATCGAAATAGAACGTATTGCCCGCTCCATGCAGGCGCTGCTACTATTTCGCATCGCAAGCCAGGTGTGATGGATGTCCTCTGCGAGCTTGCTCGTTTGGGAGCTCTAGGCAAAACTGTGGGAGTGGCACCAACCATCAACGGGCCTCGCCTGTATGGCGGTTCGATAATCATCGAGAATCGGCCGGATGAGCCACACTACACTATCCTTGACGAAAGGGCGCCGGTCTGCGTATTGGCGCAGTTCAACACCGACCGGCCGAACCTGACCTGGTTTGATGAAGCACTCGTCTGCCTGGACTATATGGACTTGCTACGCCGAGAAGGTGACCATCGGTCGCTTCATTTGGTATATAACGGTGGCGAGTACACTCGTAAAGAGATATTGCATGTCGCTGATTTGCCACATGATCCAGTGAATCCCTGGTGGATAGTGCTGGTTGAAGATAGTGGTAGGGCGGCAACCGAGTTTGCTAACAACCTGGCGTGGCGTGCATCTCATCCGCACGTGGTGTCCTGCACGAAGGCGGAACTCACAACCGTGGTCCGTCAAATGGGGTTCGCCCCACAACTACAAGGAGTGTGACGACATGGCGCAGCTCTCGATTGGCTACAAGGACTTCTTCGTGCCTGGCCAAGGACAGCGTGTCACTGTTGCGAGTTATCACGGTCACCACAGGGTGGCGCTAATGGTCAGTAATTTTCCGAGCGAAGGTGTACCCCGATCGGTTCTCACTCGCTGCGGCGGTATGAAAGGTATCCTCAACTTCGCAGGCGCCACCACTGTCAAAGAGGAAGCTGCTCGAAAAGATCAATTCTGGTACTTCCAGAGTGTCTTTGGCGGCAACCCGGACTATCCGTTCCAAACATACCCCTTTGGCGCAATGAGTGGCGGTACCAGGGTACTCGAAGCAGGACTGTCCGACGGCAGCCCTACGGGCACCATGACTATTGTCGAGGTGCCGGGGTTAATTCATCGTCTTGATCCATGCGTGCGAACCGCCGGACATGCGCCCAGAACTGCCAAGACTCTGGGATATGAGGGCGATCGCAGCAGTTTCTCTTTGGCGGAAGAAGCTGATACAAATACCATCGCCAACCCTGATATTCATTTCTTGTGGCTGGTACAGCAAAATGCCAGCGATACGAGTGGATGGGACGGCGACCTGATCGCTTATCATGACCTAATGGATATCATCCGGCTCAGCGGAGAAGGTGAGGCGGCGCAGTTCTTCTACAGCGGTGGTGGAGTAACCGCCAAAGAGATCTGGCTCTCGCTCCAGCGGGGCTTCCCGATGCTCTTGCCTCGGGGATCTGGCCGCATTGTCGACAACTTCATCAGGGTTCTCGATGGCCGGTTCGATCTGGTGGACGCTAATCATGAGGTTCTGGAGCAGATTCAGGCGGATCCGACGGCCATGGGCAACGTGGATCAGGTGACTGTCGTTGACAGCACCGATCCTCGTCAAGCCCAGCGCTGGCTGCAGGATCACGGCTTCGGCGAGATACTCTGAGCTTCATGATGTTCCCGTGATGAACGGTGACAGCCTGAAACAGGCGTCACCGTTCATCACGGTTTTTTATTGTGTTAAAATAGAGCTTATCTAAACTAAGGTAACAAAGTATGAAACTATCTATCTATGTACCAATTGTGCTTGCACTCGTCGCAGGGGTGATCTGGCTGATATCTGCTATTGGCTATACTACGGTGGGAATAAGTGGTTTGAGTGACTACTTCCATGCGGATCAAGCTTATTGGAACAATCGTTTGCTTGCCAGCCAATTAACTGGTACAACGCTTTTCGCACTCGTCTCGGCCATTACCCTCGGGGCAAGTTATCTCATGCGGCCCCAGAGATCACACTGGAAAATTGCATCTGTACTCCTTTCTTTAAGCGCGGCGGTTGGAGCAATCACTATTATTGAACTTTTGCTCCTTACTCCTTCAGATGCAAGCCACGCCATCCCTTTTGCGGCGGCTACGATACTTGCTTTGAGTGCCATCATTTCGAAGTTAGTCATGGCTAAGCCTACTACTTTTTGACGGTGCGTAGTCGAAGTGTTTAGTGAGGTATCGTAAAGCAGAAAGATAAAACGCGATGCAGGTTTTAATGTGATGACAATTAAACAATTATCCCGTCAGTATAATGTATCTTGCGCCGCCATCCGCCATTATGAAAAAGTTGGCCTCCTTGATGAGCGGCATATAACTCGTGGTACAAACGGCTACCGTTATTTTACCGAGGTAGCCAGTAGGAGAATGCGGTTTATAAAATTAGGTCAAGCAGCAGGGTTTTCATTGCGTGAGTTAACAGTCGGCCTTCAGTTATGGGAAAGTGGAGAGCTTACATCTGCTGAGAAAAAAGCAGTTTTTAATAAACAATTACAACGCATTCAGGAACGCATTGAACAACTGCAAGCCACGAAACAATATATTGCAGCAAAGATTGAGAAAATGTAGGCGTGAAACAGTGACCTACAAAAACTAGAATATGGAAATATTTATTACTATACATATTTATAAAGGTTTTATTCTGTTGTTATTAACAGCCATTGCCACTTGTAATCCAAGATTAGATATGAAAAATTGGCAGAAACTGTCAGTGATTAGCTTTTTTATACTCGTGCTCCTGATGGGCCTCGGTGGTTTAGCCATTGGCGTCTATCGTCATCCTACGAGTATTTCGATTTTTCAAGTAGTTACGACGGTTGGAATGGTTTTTGCAAGCATTGGACTACTTGCTTTAATGGGTAAAATTGGGAAAGATAAGAAGTCGCAACAGAGCTTTTATATGAACGGTTTAGGTGGTAGCCTGATTGCCACAACAAGTGCTTCATTGTTTTTTCTGGCTTTGCAGTTTATCCCAGATATATATCAGGCAAATACTGTGTGGTTTGCAATCGCGTTTATTGCTGTACCAGTTATACTTGGCAGACGGTATATACACACCTTTGATTACTAAAAATTCAATAATGACAAAATAACGGCTTATATTGGAAACACCTAGAAATGGCGTCAACCTAATTAATAAAAAAGCACTTTGATCAAATGTAAAAATGCCGCAACGAAACGAGTTTAAGTTTGATAGATATTTTAAGAGTCTCTAAAAAGTCTTGCAATAAGTGTGAAAAGCTGATATTGTCTTCTGTACGGTTGGGAGTTCTCTCTTACGATCAGTCACAGATTTTTGTTCGATCTGAGTACTTAGGTAAAGTGAATTTCCTTAGTGCTTTCACCGGACAGAAATCCGGCTCGGGCGCTTCTTTCTCACAGAAGGTTGTCTAAATATTACTTTAGACAGTGGATTTTTC
>JARIHL010000067.1 GCA_029288315.1 Candidatus Saccharimonadota bacterium | reverse complement strand
GCAGCACATCTTTGCCTTGATCACGAAAATGTTCTGCCATCGTTAAGCCAGAAAGCGCCACGCGCAGGCGAGCTCCTGGCGGTTCATTCATTTGGCCAAAAACCAGGCTGGTTTTGTCGAGCACCTTCGCATCTTTCATTTCGTAATATAAGTCATTGCCTTCGCGGGTCCGCTCGCCAACGCCTGCAAAGACCGAATTGCCGCTATGAAATTTAGCAATATTATTAATCAGTTCTTGGATAATTACAGTCTTACCCACACCAGCACCACCAAATAAACCAACCTTGCCACCCTTAGCAATGGGCGCAATAAGATCGATTACTTTAATGCCAGTTTCAAGGATCTCCGTTTTGCCTGACTGATCAGTAAGGCTCGGTGGCGCACGGTGGATAGGAGCCGTCTTCATGAAAGTCGCTTTCTGACCATCAATTGGCTGGCCAATCACATTAAACATGCGGCCACTAGTTTCATCACCAACTGGCACCGAAATTGGCGCCCCAGTGTCTTCGGCCGTATCGCCACGGCGTAAGCCATCAGTTGTACTGAGCGCAATGGCGCGAACTGTAGTCTCTGACAGGTGCTGCGCAATCTCAAGCATAACTATCTTACTGTCTTGTTCAATCTTCAGGGCGTTAAAAATCGCTGGCAAATGACCTTTTTCAAATTCTACATCCACCACCACGCCAACAATCTGGATAATTTTGCCGGTCTTCGTCTTTACTGCAATCATGTCGTGTCTCCTTGTTCTTGTGCTAATTGTGCAACGCCTGTTTCAGCTTTTTCTATACTCATTTTATTGCCTCCGCACCACCAGTTATTTCGGCCAATTCTTGTGTAATGGCTGCTTGGCGGGCATTATTATAGACAAGCGTTAGATCGTCAACCAACTCGGTAGCATTGTCGGTTGCGTTTTTCATAGCCAGCATACGCATAGAATGTTCTGAAGCAATAGAATCGAGCAAGGTTTGCAGCAATTGTGTTTCGATCAAGCGTAACACGGCTACTTCAAGCACAACTTCGGCGGATGGCTCAAATTCAGCTACCCCTAAGTCACCAGTGACTTCCACTGTTTCAAACCCAGCAGGCAACAAACGGATCAATGTAGCTTCCTGATTAATACTCGTGTGATAGTGGGTATAGAGTATATCAACGGCATCTACTTTTCCGCTTCGGAATGAATCAACAACCGTACGAATGATTGGTAAAAGTTCGTTCGATCCTGGCGTATCTGGAATATTTTGATACACCCCCATGACTTCTGTACTTTTTAGCTTAGCGGCAAAGCTAGCTGCTTGACGACCAATAATAATACTATGGCTATCAATACCAGCTTTTTTATCTGCTTGCAATTGGCTAAGATAAAGGCGCAAAATATTGCTATTATAGGCGCCCGCCAATCCGCGATCACTCGATATTACAATAAGTAGCCTGGCTTTAATAGGCCTAGTTTTGAACAATTCATATTCATCGACACGTACTAGCTGTCGTAGTCGGCTTAGCAATTCACGAGATAGTTGGCCAAACAGGCGAGTACGATTCACTGCTTCTTGGGCGCGGCGCATCCGGCTCGCCGCTACCAGCTCCATTGCCTTGGTAATCTGTTTGGTATTTTTGACGGATTTGATGCGGCCTTTAATTTGCTGACGACTAGCCATTGCTACTCCTACTACCTCTCTTCTGGCAATCAGACATGGTGAGCTTACCGAGCATTAAGCCGCAAATCCTTTGGCTACTTTTTCAGCCACCTTCAAGATTATCTTCTTGGTTTCATCGCTTGGCTTTGCACCTTGGTTTAACGCTTCCATGGCTTGTTTATGATCTTGACCCAGTTCAGCCAGCAGTGCTGCTTGGGCAGTACGAATATTGGCAACAGGTACTTCATCTACTGCGCCTTCAGTAGCAGCAAGTATTGAAGCAACTTGCTGCCAAATGCTCAAGGGGCTATATTGCGGCTGCTTTAATAGTTCCGTTAGACGCTGACCGCGATTGATACGATGCTTAGTTTCTTCGTCTAAATCAGAGCTGAATTGCGCAAAAGCAGCCAGCTCACGAAACTGCGCTAGATCCAAGCGCAACGAACCACTAACACTTTTAACAGCCTTAGTTTGAGCCGATCCGCCAACACGCGAGACTGACAAGCCAACTGAAATCGCCGGACGAATACCTTGATAAAACAAGTTAGTTTCAAGAAAAATCTGGCCATCAGTAATCGAAATAACATTGGTAGGAATATAGGCTGAGATATCACCGGCTTGGGTTTCGATAATCGGTAGAGCTGTTAGCGATCCCGCACCAAGTTCATCACTGAGCTTAGCAGCGCGCTCGAGCAAGCGTGAGTGAAGATAAAACACATCACCAGGATAAGCTTCGCGGCCTGGCGGACGACGAAGCAAAAGCGACATTTGGCGATACGCTGCTGCATGTTTCGTCAAATCGTCGTAAATAACCAAGGCATGCTGTTTATTGTCACGAAAATATTCAGCCATAGCAGTGCCAGCATAAGGGGCAAGATAGAGAAGTGATGCTGGATTGGCGGAACTGGTGGCTACCACAATGGTTTGCTCCATCACACCTTCGGCCTTAAGACGCTCTACCAATCGAGAGATTTTACTCAACTTTTGGCCAATGGCTACATAAACGTTAATGACGCCGGTGTTTTGACGTGCTTGATTAATCATTGTGTCAACGGTGATAGCTGTTTTACCGGTTTGGCGGTCACCAATAATCAGTTCACGCTGGCCGCGACCGACCGGAATCATGGTGTCAATCGCTACAATACCAGTCATAAGCGGCTCATGCACTGACTTGCGATCCATCACGCCTGGTGCGGCACGTTCTACTAAGCCGCTGGTTTTCGCGTTGAGCGGCCCCGCGCCATCAAGTGGCTGACCAAGTGGATCCACCACGCGGCCAAGTAATTCGGGCCCAACTGGTACTTGCAACACAGTACCAACTAACGTTGCTCTCGCACCCGCCATTACTTTGGCATCATCACCAAGTAAGACGGCGCCGATTTCATCTTCCATTAAGTTCAGTGCAAATGCTTTGACGGTCTGACCATCAGTAGCTTCGATCTCAATGACTTCGTTAAAACCAGCGGTTGTTAATCCGTATACCCAGGCCACCCCATCACCCACGCGCGTCACAATGCCAACTTGCTCAAGACCTGCAGTAACTTTAAGGTCATCAATGGCGGCCTGGATTTCATTTGAGAGTTCTTTGACAGATATCATACTAATTCTTTCCTCCAGAAGTTAGGCTTGCAAGTTGTTGTAGGCGATGGCGAGCCGAAGTATTAAGCTCTTGGTCGGCTGTGCGCACTATGACACCGCTGAGTAAATTTTGATCAACTGCTTCTCTGAGTTCTACTGCTCTAGAAGTGGTCTGTTGCTGTAGATAGTGAATGATTGCGTTGCGACTGCTTTGATCCAAAGGGAACGCTGAGCGAACTTCAGCCAATAAGGTACCCTCAGATCGCTGTAGCTCACGAGCAATGTCTTTAATAAACAGATCAAGTTGCTGAGTGCGCTTATGTACCACTAAATAGGCGGCAAGACTTCGCAAAATAGTGGTTCGGCGTTCAGGCTGGTTGCGCAATAAACGCACTGTTGTTTCAGCAAGCCGACGACGAGAAATAGTAGCCATAAGCTATTCAGCCTCCTTCAGCGCAGCCGTTAGAAGCCCGGCATCTTTTTTAACATCAATTCTTTCTTTTATAATCTGCTCGGTGGCACGAGCAACCAATTCGGCAGTCTCTTTTTTCAGCGCCAGCCGTGCCGCAGTTAACTCGTGATCCATCTGTACACGAGCTTCAGCTACAATGTGATCAGCCTGTTTGCTTGCCTTTTGTTCAGCGGCCTCTACGAGCGCTGCCGCCTCTTTACGACTATGCACCACGATATCGTTGGCCTCCAATCGAGCGGTCCTGATAATCTCTGAGACGTTCTGTTCAACCTGAGCAAGCTCTTGTTGAGCTTTTTTAGCGTCACGCAGTCCGGCTTCAATAGTTTCGCGGCGATTATCAATTGCTTTAATGAGGTGAGGGTAAACAAACTTGCCTAATATAAACACGAGTATCAAAAAAGCCAGTCCTTGCAGCGCTAACAACTTAACATCAATGCCGAGCGCAGTAAATAAACCACTTTCAGAGCCTACCGTAGCTTCAGTGGCCGCGAGGTAAAGAATTGAATTCATGCCGGTCGGTACATTCTCCATTCTTTATCCCAAAAATTTGATAATCAGGGCAACAACAAGACCGATAATCGCCAAAGCATCAACGAAAGAAATAGCCAAGATCATCATGGTGCGGATGTTCCCAATTGCTTCTGGGTTGCGGCCGACTGCTTGCACAGCAGCAGCGCCTACTAAGCCGACACCAATACCACAAAGTCCGGCGGCAATTGAATAGGTGAGGCCAAATGCGAGTGATTCCATATTACTTTATATTCTCCTTATATTATTCTTATTTTATATGAGAACCATTGATAAAAGTCAAAGTAGAAGGGATCCTGTCACGCGGTCCGCCCCTAAAATTTTTTTCTTGAATACAAGAAAAAACATTTTTGGGAGCTGCCCCGCCGCGTGCCACCCCAGGTTTAGTTTGAGTTTTATCAATGGTTCTCATGAACTAACCACTCCAGAAGTTTTAGAAGGTATAGGTGAATGAATCTCGGTCTTATGCTCATTATGATCAATGTGTGACGATCCAAGCGATACGAACACGATGGTTAACATAAAGAAGATATAAGCTTGAATCGCCCCAACAAATAGCTCTAATACCATGAATACCGGTAGCGATAGCGGCGCAGCATACTGAGTCAGAAAACCAATCACGGCCAGCAGCACTTCACCGCCAAACACATTACCAAACAAACGCATACTCAGCGCAATAAGCCGCGAAAACTCAGCAATTAACTCCAGCGGGCCATCCACCGAACTGAAATAGCGCTTAAGATTGCCCCCAAACCCCAGCGCTCGAAAGGCCCAAACTTGCGCCGTCACCATTGAGATGATGGCTAGTGCGAAAGTAAAGTTAAGGTCGGCCGCTAAGCCTCGGAATAAGGGTAAACCGTCGTATGTTACAGAACCAACAAATGGCAACAGACCAAGCCAATTGTTGATTAAGATAATGATAAACATAGTAATCGCCAGCGGCGCTAGCTTCTTAGCTTTTTCATGGCTACCCAGTACTTCTTCGACTGTATTAAAAAGCGTTTCAAATAACCAAGTAATAGCATATACAAACCGGCTACGCGAACCGTTTTTAATGAGCTGCGCGACAGCAAAAAGCAGCACAATGACAATCAAATATCCAAGACCGCCAAGCAATATTGTGTTGGTGATAGGGATTGGCCCTAAGTGAAATAGCGTGTCGGGCGTAAGGCTGACATGCGGTCCGGCACTGGCGATATATAATTGCATAAAACTTATCTAAACTACCTCTGAATTTTTTTAATTTGTGCACGTATAAGGAGCGTGGCAATTACAAACCCAACGATCATCCCTATAAATGTTGCCCATGGTTTAGTGCCTTGTTGCCAATCTATCCACAGGCCAGCCCCAACAAACAGCACGGCAGGGGTAAAAATGCGCCATGTTGTATCCGCCACTGTAGCTAGGAGGATGATGGTGCTTTGCAGCGTGTCTTTCGGCACGTCAGGCTCATCACGACCTGGTTGTTGCGGAGGGATCATTACTGGTAAAACATAGCATAAAACAGATAAAAAAGCAATTCAGTGGTGATACCTAAATCTTAATAACCCGTGTTGTCACACAGCGGGGTAGCTCGTTGCTTTTTCTCTAGAAGGTCGTCATTGCCTCTGAAGAAAAGATAGTTTATATTGATTAAGCTACTAAATTAGCCTGCTGCATATGGAAGGGGCGCAAAATGTGGCGGAGGAGACCAAACAGGCCAAGGTCGCTCCTGTGGGCACGAAACATAGCTGAACATCGTGACTGCGGTTTGAAAACCAAAGCTCGAAGAGTTGCCCGGGTGTATGGAAGGCATGGTGGTTATTTCAAATGCGAGTGTGGGCGCTGGAAAGCCTACGATGATCGAGCAAGAGCAAATTCTCGGCGATGAAAGCCGTTTCTCGCAATCAAAAACGAGGAGGCACTGTTGAAAAGACGTAAGGGTCTTGAGCACATTAACTGCATCGCTAAGCTTCCCGCGTGGGCCATTGCCAAACTCATTGGCAAACACGGTGGCTATTTTAAATGCGAGTGCGGCAAGTGGAAAGCTTATGATGATCGGCTGCCGCCACCTCCCAGGAATCGTCGCTGAAAGCCAACAAGCGGCCACTCTTTACGAGTAGCCGCTTGTTGCTTAAATAAGTTATACTTTTAAGCATGGTGAATAAGAAAATTATATTGGTTATTTTTGTTTTGATCTTATTAATTGCGGGAGCGATCGCGTTTGTCGCACTTCAGCCAACATCTCATCCACAAACAGCTTTCGAAACATCGCCATCACAGCCCACAGAAACTGAAACACCTCAACAGCTAGCACCAGAGCAGGCTCAAGCAACTACTGGCAAATACGTTCATTATGACCAAGCAGCCGTCGAAAATACACCAGGCAGAAAGCTTCTCTTCTTCCATGCTGCTTGGTGCCCACAATGCCGAAATCTAGAAAAAACCATTCTTGAAGGACCAATCCCAAACAATGTAACCATCTTTAAAGTCAATTACGACAGTGCTACTGCTCTGCGTCAAAAGTATGGTGTAACATTACAAACAACCATTATTGAGGTTGACGATCAGGGAAAGGCCATCAAAAAGCATGTGGCGTACAATGACCCGACGCTTCCTGCAGTTCTAAAAGCACTTGGGCAATAGCATGGAGCTCCTTGTTGTCTCCTTTGTGGCAGGTGTTTTGACTATACTTGCACCTTGTATTTTACCCCTTTTACCGGTTATTATTGGCAGCGCTTCAAGCGCTCATAAAGATTACCGGGCTCCATTCATTATTACCGGCAGTCTCGCCGCGTCCCTGTTTATCTTTACCCTACTTCTAAAGGTAGGCACCGCATTATTAAGTATTCCGCCGATCGTATGGCAAATTCTATCGGGTGGCATTATTTTGGTGTTCGGGATTCTGCTATTATTTCCTAATCTATGGGAAAGGTTTGGCGTACGTCTTAATCTTGCCTCAAATACCTTGCTCGCTAAAGCTTCGAAGCACCAAGGGACGGGCAAGCATATCCTCGTTGGTGCTGCACTCGGCCCCGTTTTTAGTAGCTGCAGCCCAACATATGCATTGATTGTCGCTACTGTATTACCCGTGTCACCCAGTGAGGGAATTGTTTACCTGCTAGCATATGTGATTGGCCTTTCAGTCGTTTTATTGCTTGTTGGATTATTGGGCCAACAATTTGTAGCGCGGCTGGGTTGGGCAAGCAATCCAAAGGGATGGTTTAAGCGTATTGTGGGTATTTTTTTTATTATTGTGGGCATCGCGGTTTTGTTAGGTTTTGATAAGCAAGTGCAAACAGTTATTATAGAAAATGGCCTATATGACCCCATAGATCAGTTTGAGAGAGCTTTGCTACATTAGGCCTCAGCACTTGAATACTCTATACTCGTAATTAGCTTTAACAGCAGAAAGGGTGATGTATGCAACCAACAATTATAATTTTTACTTCCCCAGGTTGTGGTTACTGTCATCAAGCGAAAGAATATTTTAAGGCAAAGGGTTTTAACTTCACCGAAAAAGATATAACCATGGACGAAGAAGCCTTGCGATTTGTGCTAGAAAAAGTCGGTCAGGCCGTTACGCCAATTATCACCATCAACAATGAAACGATTGTTGGTTTTGACCGGCTAAAAATTGATGAACAATTAGATCATCTACACCAAACCGGTGAAAAAGACTTTAAGCAAGCTGCTTAATTAAGGGCAAATTTCTTCTGATCATTATGACAGAGGTTATTTTTATATGAATTGTCAGGGCTACAGAAATAACATGCTAAACTATCTTTATGAATAAATCGCAAATAGAAGCTAGCCAACGTATGGCATCAGAAGGCTACCAGACCAAAAAAAGTGTCGTGGTGGTATATACGGGGGAGGGGAAGGGTAAAACAAGTGCCGGCATTGGCCTGGCCGCTCGAGCGTTGGGTAATGGATGGAGAGTGGCTTTTATTCAATTTATCAAACATTGGGAAGTTGGAGAACACTTGTTTTTGGCTGAGATTGCTCCAGTTTTTGGTGACCGGCTCACATTCTATAAAGGCGGGAAAGGTTTTTACCAAGCAGGTGAGTTGAGCGAAAAAAACATCAGCGACGAAGAACACCAAAAAGCTGCTCAAGAAACATACAATTTTGCAATGCGTCTCGTGCGCACTGGTGCATATGAGCTTGTGATTTGTGATGAGATCAATAATGCCGTTCACGATGGGCTGCTGGCCGAACTTGATTTGGCAGATCTTATAACCAAGCGTCATCCTAAAACAAGCTTGTGCCTCACCGGTCGTAACTTCCCAAAAGAACTTTTACCAAGTGTTGATATTGCTACCAACATGACCAAAATTAAGCATCATTTTGATGATAAATTCTTGGCAAATAAAGGGATTGACTATTAGATCTAGTCGTTGGCCAGGGCTGGCGAATCTATGCACCAGCCCTGGCCTTTCTTATTTATGTCTTTTAAACCACTGGCAGCCGAATTCAGTCAGTAGTTCGGCCCTTAAGCCCTTTCGTCTCACTCGAAATCTATATGGACTAGGCGAGTACTTTTCATTTCGAATGACACACGTGATGACAAATGGCCCTTTCCCGTACTGCCGGGGGATATGCGCTAAGCCGTGCCGTTTAAGCGCTTCTACATCCCAGACGATCACATCTCCGCGCCTGAAACTAACGCTCATTTTAACGTCTCCGTAATCAGAAACAGAGCTTGAACTCAAACTTAAAGCGTAAAGCTACTATAAACTACAATACACCCTATATAAAGCTAAATCACTATTTAGGCAGGAGCGCAAAACGTTCATAATGCACCTGCGCTTTTGGTACACAAAGAGCTTCTAGCGCCTTTATAATACCAGTCATCATGGGCGGCGGCCCACATAAAAAGACGTCGCGCTCAGTAATATCAGGCACTAAACGCGCTAGCTTTTCTTGGTCAATAAAACCCTTTTCACCTGCCCACTGGGCATCGTCGCTCAGAACGTGATGGAGGGGCATATGAAGTTTATTCGCTAGCCCCTCAAGCTCCGTTTTAAAAATTATCTCTTCCTGGGATCGGTTTCCATAGAGCATAATAGCGCGAGCCTGCTTGGCTTGCTTAGCCTGTTCTTCAAGCAGCGCACGAATTGGCGTAATGCCTACTCCACCAGCGATATAAAGGGTTTTCTGCTTTATGGCTTGGCGATGCGTAAACGCGCCATGCGGGCCGCTTACTATTACTTTAGTGCCAGGTTTAAGATTTGGGATACTATTTGTAAAATCGCCTAACTGACGAATGGTCAGTCGAAAATGTTGACTGTCTGGTAGCATTGATAATGAAAAAGGGTGCTCTTGCCACCACATCCCTTTCGTCAAAAAACGCACCAGCACAAATTGCCCACCCAAAGCTCGAAACTCCTGCAAATTCCGCCCAGTAATATAAACCGAAGTTGCCCGCGGTGCTTCCGGTATAATCTTTTCGATAACAAAGCCAAAAGCAAAAAAGCGGTACAGCGGCATACCAAAGCGCCACACAAACAGGGTTATGCCTACAAACACATAGGCACCGAGCCAATAGTTTGCAAAAATTGGATTCGTTACGAGATCACTGCCATTTGTAAGTGCATGAAAGGGAATCAGTGCCACCGCACCATACGCAAATAAGTGTACATAGTACCATGTTTCAAACCTTAAATGACGGCGCACGATATATATCGAAAGCCCTACTACAACCGTTAACAAGAGTAAGGCAAGTACTGCCAAAGGCACGTAGGGAACCATCTGAATGAAGAACATTTGCTGTTCAATAAGGCTATTGCCAGTTATTGAACTATAACCAAGTGCCAGCAATGGCGCATGGCTCAGCGCCAGTAAGTACGTGGCATAGCCGTTCAGGCGATGCGCTCTGGCCAACTTGTCCATGCCAAATACTGGCTCCAGCCAGCTTGACCGGCTCATGAGTAAAAGCTGGGTAAGAGCGCAAAAAATCGCTAACAATCCCGCTAACCGCCCGAATGCAATGAATGGGCTCAATTCGCCACTTAGTAACTGGGCGCCAGTATTTGACGCCCAGAAGCTAAGGATGATTAAAAAGTTCGCTGCCCAAAACCCCCATAAGAGCATTTTAGGCAGCGTTTGACTCATTATTCCGTGACCTCAATCGTACCCTTCATGAACGAAGCATGCGGCATGCAAAGGTAATTGAAGCTGCCGACTTCATTAAAGGTAAAGGAATAGGTGCTACCCTTTTCCAAAAGGGGGTTTGCAGCGGGCAAACCACCTGTGTTTGACGGATCGCTCGCAACCACATTGTGTTTAATAGTGTCTTCATTGGTCCAAGTCACGGTAGTACCTTTTTTAATCGTTAGCTTGGCGGGTACAAAGGCCGAATTCTTCATAATGACTTGCTGGCCAGCGCTTTGGCTTTGATCTTGATCAGTCGACTGTGGATTAGATGGTGTTTCAGTTTGTTTATTTGTGCTTTCAGTTGTATCTTCCAGCGTTGAGGTTTGATTTTGCTGACTTAAGTACCAGACTGCACCACCGCCGAGCACTAAAATAAGAACGATGAGTATCGTAACCATTGTATTTCGCTGCATATTGATCCTCGTATTTACTTTCTTTCATAAGTATAGCGCGGATCAATTAAAAAGCCCCAGCTTTCTCGGAGCACTGCAGTTAAATGCAAGCAACATCGTTCGAGCTAGGGATATTCACAACGAGGGGACCCGCGATGCAGCCATAAAGGCTGCATCAGAGTCCCCTCGTCAGTTTGAGTTCAGGGCAGAGAAGGTTTAATCATGAAGTGTTGACCCGAGTTGGGGCGCTCCTCCAGATTGTCCCTTACGCCCCGTCTTCTTTGACTGCCTTACGCCCTGTCTCTTATACACATCTGACGCTGCC
>JARIHL010000039.1 GCA_029288315.1 Candidatus Saccharimonadota bacterium | reverse complement strand
ACTCTACCAAGCCGAATGTGATGACATTCAGGATGTTGAGACCGATCATTGCACCGAACAGTCTGAGCCACCGGTAGATGATTTCTTCAAAAAATCCGGCATTCAGACTGAGCCATGTTCCATTGATCAAGTAGGTGCTGGGTTCGTATTCACGTGGCACCCGCCGGATGATTGCGACGCTACTGATGAGTAGCGTTAGGCCGATTCCCCACACAAAGATGGGCCAAACAACAGCCAGCCCACTGCTTAAGCTGCCCTTCGTGGTCCATACCTCCATGAACGAGAGCGGCGCGTCAATCCAGCCCCCAAGGAAGTAGTAGGCAACACCAACCACAAGCAGTGTCATCGTCGTTGTCATCGTCAAATTGAAGGTAACCTGTATGCCGCTGTGTTCGAGAGGACGTTCCTCCTCGGCTCTCATAGCACTCCTTCGCTCGATTACTAATGGTTTCAGTAACCTGGGGTATTTAATATTTATACACTAATATATTAATATGTCAAATATAATTAATCGTGTACCACTTCTGCTCAATGGTGTACCGTTTGGAATAGGTAGCGTACTGGAAAGGCTGTGTTTGGAAGAGAAGGTGAGGGAGGGGTAAGTCTTCGAAACGAGTTTTATATAAGAGTTTCCTCTGGCAATTGCGCGGGCGCTTTTTTCGGTAAGAATAAGATTAATAATCCAATAACCGCAAAAAGACCAATCTGATACCATAGAGTTGTACGAAATGTCTCGACAAAGTTTTCTTTATTGGCATTGTTGCCAGCTTTTTCTAAAGTACTGCTAATTTTTTCGGCAACCTGTGGCGGCATATTTGGCGCTGTTTCAGCTTGTTTGCAGCTTTGGGGAATTACAGTCGGGTCTTTCTGATTGGCCCGATCATGGTAGCAAGTAGTAAATGCTTCGATAATTTGCTGCTGTGCCGGTTCTGGCAGGTGCAACGAAGCAAGCTCTTGGCGAATAGGCTGTTCCACGCTGCGCGCTGCTGGTAGCGCATTGGCGCCAATCAGATTAAAGAAGATAACACCAATAACGGCGATGCCGATTGATGTACCGAGTTCTTGTGTAGTGCTGAGTATGCCTGAGCCCGAACCAGCATGTTCGTGCCCTATACCTGCTAATACAAAATTAAATAACGAGGCAATTATTAAACCCATACCAGCACCATTCAAAAGATAACCCGGCACCAAATGCCAGCCAGTAATGTTAACGCCAATAGTAGTAAGTATCCAAATAAGATATCCGAAACCAGTAATCAGCGCAAGTGAACCGACAAGCAACGCGTTACGGCCCAATTTAGGTACGAGCAGATTAACTAAAAGGCCAGCACCGAGCGCAATACCTATCGAAAATGGCACATTGGTAAGCCCGGCCTCTAGTGGCGTAAAACCAAGCCCGCTTTGCAAGAAAATCGTGGCAATCAGAAAATATGCGCCCATTGCACCAAAGAAGAATATAAAGATAATGAGCCCAGCAATAAAGACACGTTCTTTAAACAGGCTTAATACCACCAGTGGCGAGCCATCTTTCTTGGTCTTATATTTTTCAAAAAAGGCAAATATGGTAAGCACAATGAGCGAGCTGGCCATCATGGCAAATGTCCACCAAGGCCAGTCGAGTTCGCGGCCTTGTATGAGCGGGAAAAGGAGTAGTGTGAGGGCTGTGGCTAGGAGACCCATCCCAATCCAGTCAACCTTCAGAGAGTGTGGTGACTTTGATTCAGGGACGTATTTTGCCGCAAGCAATAATGAGATAATACCTATTGGGAGGTTAATGAAAAATATATTACGCCAATCCCAACCCAGCAAGTTATACTCAAGCAGTAGTCCGCCAACCAACGGCCCGCTGACGGTTGCCAAACCGGCAATGCCACCATACATTCCACTTGCCCTGAGCCGTTCTTTCTGATCTTTAAATAATACAATTAAATTAGCCATAATCTGCGGCATCATCAGGGCTGCGGAGGCCCCTTGCAGTAAGCGCGCGGTAATAAGCCACTCTGCGCTTTGTGCTACACCACTGAACAGCGAAAAAATAGTAAATAATCCCATGCCAATCATAAATATTTTTTTGCGCCCAAAGATATCACCTAGCCGTCCACCGGCAACAAGTGACACGGCAAAGGTGAGGGTATAGCCAGCTGCCATCCACTGGATAGCGGCATATGACATATGCAGATCACGCTGCAGTGATGGTATGGCCACGTTGACAATTGTGATGTCCAAGAGCTGCATAAAGGCTGCCAACAATAAGGTCGCCATGGCTATCCATCGATATTTATTTGTTTTTATATTCTGCATGGTACGTTCCTAGTTATTTAACATAATGTGTATCTTAGCAGACAAGATATTCACAACGCAAGCAAAGTTTTGTACAATATATTTGTGAAACGGCAAAGAATACTGAAAGATCTTAATGACGCCTGTCAAGAGCTTGGCAATCGTTCTGTGTTTATGTCGCATGCTGTGGCGACAGAAATTGGCCTTAATGCCACTGACTTTGAGTGTTTTGATGCACTGCGGCTTACTGATCGTCCCGTAACTGCAGGTGAATTAGCCCAAGTGACTGGTTTGACAACAGGGGCTATTACCGGTATCGTGGACCGCCTTGAGAAAGCCGGTTTCGTTGAGCGCAGCCCAGACAAAACTGATCGACGCCGCATATATGTGCGCCCGCTAATGACCATGTGCCAACGCATCAGGGAACTCTACGGGCCACTGAGTAACAGCTTTCAAGAGCTTACCAAAAAATATACAGAGGAAGAGTTACGACTTATCCACGATTTTATTGTGACTGCCAATATCATGTTGCACACTGAAACGAAGCGAATTCGTGATAATGCTGAAAAGTCACGGAGAAGATAGATAACTTAACTTAGGAGTGCGGTCGTTGCTATTGATGTACGGCAACGCTTAAATTTTTGAATCAATTATATATTATGTCATAATATATAATTGATGGTCTCCCACCAAGAAAGAGTAGGTACCATGGAATTTCTTCGTCCCAGTCAATGCAAAAAGCGCGTCCGATGCCAGGCTATTGAACGGTATCTCTTTGTCGTTGGGCTAGCGCTGTTGGTGGTTGGCATATGGGGTGCTTCGATCGAACTCATCCACTATGTACAGACTGGTGAATTTACCGGCCAAGGAGCTGCGTGGCAAATATTGTTATATATAAGCATGTTCTTTATGCTTTCAGTCAGCATAGTGAAGAGACTCTCACAATTTGACTATATCGAGGTCCCTAACGCTCTTGCAGAAAGGTGGCATGCCTATGTGAGGCGATGGCCTGTAGACGACGAAGAGTTTGACTTACTACACGATCTCTCGCAAAGCTGGAGGCTCTACGCAACCGCCGGGTATACCATCGCACAGCGGCAAATGTTTGATAATCAAATCACGGAGCGTATTATCACCCATGCCAGAAGTGTGGGCATCCCGTAGGTTAGGTTATGCGGTTGCTTATAGAATAGGAGGAAGGCCACTGGGGCGCGCTATGCGCCCCACTTCTTTATTGGATATATAATGTCTACAAGATACAATGGCTTCAAGAAATGATTGCCTTTACTAAAAGTTGCCGTAATAGCCTCCGTTCTGCAAAATTCAGTGGCAGATCACTAGCTGATTCTAATGCGGCGGTTTTTTCAAAAAGCTTTGCGCGCACTAATTTGCCTTTTTCAGTTAAGCCAATCATTTTTATGCGACGATCGCGAGGATCTTCCTGTCGAGTAATGAGGCCTTGAATTAAAAGATTATCAACAATACTCGTCACGTACGATTTGTCGCAGCGAAGGAGTAAGGTAGCTTTTTGCATTGGCCACAAAGTATCAGGTGTCATACCACAGAGCAAGTGAGCTTGGATACCAGTCAAATCAAATTCCTCAGCAAGCTTAATAAGGTTTGCTCGGGTTTGGTGTGAGAGCTGCATTATGAGCCAGTAGAGGCTTTCATTCGAATGCTTAGACATAAGCGAACTATGGATAATAGTTGACAAATACAACTATATTAATATATAAACTAATATTGTTATATACTACAACAACAAGAAAGGATAAACAAGTATGAAACCCACTATTTTAGTAATCGTTGGCACGGTTCGGCAGGGACGAGTTGGCCGGAAAGTTGCTGATTGGTATCTAAACGAAGCAAGCAAAGCGGCTCCAGACATGAATTTTACTTTGCTCGATGTAGCCGGCCTAGATTTGCCGGTTTTTCATGAAGCCACTCCTCCAATGATGCACCAATACTCAAATGTACAGGAACAAGTGGCTAAACATATTGCCGCGGCCGATGGCTTTATCTTTGTGACCGGCGAGTATAACCATTCAGTACCAGGGAGTTTAAAAAATTTCCTTGACTACGTAAACACCGAGTGGCGTCACAAGGCTGCAGCCTATGTTGGCTATGGTACCATAGGCGGAGTACGATCCATTGAGCATCTTGTGCAGATTATGACTGAGCTGCGAGTAGCGAGCGTTCGCGATCACATCACCATTAGTGCACTCTGGAATGCTTTTGATGAGCAAGGCAACCCTAAGCCGGAACACATTATGGGTGATATTACCAAACAACTTACTGAATTAAAGTGGTGGGTAAAAGCTTTGCAAGCTGCCCGAGCTGCTAGCAACAATAATGAGAAAGAAGCGTCATAACATGGCTCCTATCATGAAACACGCTGGCATCGCAGGCATACTAACTGGCATTTTCCTGCTTGGAGAGTTTGTTTTCTTTATGCTGAGTGGCTATTCGCCGAGTACATTCACTAATCCGGAAGCGGCGATAGCTTTTTTGCGTGAGAGTGAGCTACCTCTTAGGTTAGCGGTTGTATTCGGCGCATTTGGCGTAGTTGCTCGCATTATTTACGTGGCTGGGCTTGCAGCCAGGTTGCAGGAAAAATCACCAACAGCTGCCGTAGCAACTAACTACTTTGGGATATTGGGTGGTATTGGTCATGGCCTAGTGGCACTGAGTTTCTATGTTGGAATCCCAATGATCCTTGCCTTGGCCGCTAGCCAACCATCAATCGCTGCTAACGCCTGGGGAGCTTTTACAGCTATTACCAGCGGGTTCCAGAATTTAGGAAATTTCTTGCTAGGATTGATGGCTTTAGTGGTGGGGATCACCATCCTCACCAGTCACCTGTTGCCAAGAGGCCTCGGGTATGTCGCTACGGCAGGTGGAACAATAACACTCCTGGTCGTATGGACTACCAGTACACCGTTAGCTGGCATAGGCTACGCACTTTTCATGCCATCAATGCTCCTTGCCGTGGTATTTGATATTTGGGGCGGCATCGCTCTTCTTAAAGATAAAAGTGCTTCAAGCTGAAGCAAGGTAGGTGTTAACTCATTGACCTGCATAAAATAAGCTCTGGCTTTTACAATATTCCTCTGCCTGTTATTATGAAGGCAAGCAAAAGCAATATGAGCTATCAGAAACAGGTGGTATGAATAAAGTTGCAAATTATCTGCAAGAGCATATCTCGGGCGAAGTGATGACGACGCCGAGTGTACGCCGTTATTTTTCGACAGATGGCGGCGTATTCGAAGTTATGCCCAGCCTGGTCGTGTATCCAAAGAATGCCAATGACGTACGTAAAATAACTCGTTTTACCTGGCAATTGGCTGAAAAAGGGCATGTATTGCCGATCACAGCCCGTGGCAGAGGAAGTGACCAGGCAGGCGCTGCTATTGGCAGCGGTATAGTTATGGTTTTTCCGGCTCATATGAACAAATTACTGGAGTTCGATACCAAACAGCGTTTAGCGCGAGTACAGCCAGGGGTTAATTATCGAACCTTTCAGGATGCGGTGCAGACTCATGGCTACTTCTTGCCACCGTATCCATCATCTATTGATTTTGCAACGCTTGGTGGTGCCATTGCTAACAATAGTGCTGGTGAAAAAACAGTTAAATATGGCGCAACTCGCAAATATGTTCAAAGCTTAGAGGTTGTGCTGGCCAATGGTGAGCTTATTCAAACCGAACGTTTAAACAAGCGCGAACTGAACAAAAAGAAAGGCCAGACTAATTTTGAAGGCGAGATATACCGGCAACTCGACAATCTTATTACTGACAATTGGGAGCTGTTACAAAATCATACCGCTCATCCTGAAGTGAGCAAAAATTCTGCTGGCTATGCGATTATTGACGTCAAGCAAAAAGATGGTTCGTTTGACTTAACACCGTTGCTTGTGGGTTCACAAGGCACACTTGGTATTGTGACTGAGGCGATCTTTCGGCTTGAGCCGTACAATCCTCGCACAACACTATTTGCGGTTTATTTTTCGGACCTTGACCGGGCTAACCAAGCTGTACTGCAGCTACTGGCGCTTGAGCCAAGTGCTCTTGAGATGGTAGACAGCCATCTTCTCGAATTTATTACTAGGATTAACCCTAATCGTCTAAAAGGGTTAGTTGACCCGCCTTATCCGGCAATTGTCTTGCTCGCCGAATTTGATGATGCAGGCGAAAATAAGAGAAAAGCAAAGACTAAGCGCGCTGAACAGATAATCGGCCAATATAGCGAACGCTACGCCAGAACTGAAGATTTTGAAGAACAGCAACAGTTGTGGGCAATTCGTCATAGTGCGGCGGCAGTCATTACGCATGTTGAAGGTAACAGTAAAGCACTCCCGATTATTGAAGATGGAGTCGTACCGCGCAATCGTTTTCCCGAATTTATTACGCAAATCTATGCTTTATTTGAAAAATACCGGTTAAGAGTAGCCTTGTGGGGCCACGCTGGCGATGCCAATCTCCATTTACAACCTTTTCTTGACCTATCAAAAATCGGTGACCGGCAAAAAGTTTTCAAACTTATGGACGAGTACTATGCTATGGTGCTGGAGATGGGCGGCAGCACTTGCGGCGAGCATAATGATGGCCGGCTTCGAGCGCCGTACTTACCCAAAGTATATGGCGATGAAATGTACCAGATTTTCCGTGATATTAAGCGCATTTTTGACCCTTATAACACTCTGAATCCTGGTGTAAAAATTGATGTAACCAAAGAATTAATTGCGCCGCTACTCCGTCAAGAGTACTCGATGGATCACCTTTACGATCACCTTCCACGGATGTAGTAATGAAAGCTAAAGTGTAGCGAGAAATTGACGAAGCGACTAAGCTTTTATTGTCTACCCTCAAGATTATGGCGGCTTGAAATCTATCAGTTAAGTCAGTAGACTAATCAATGTTATTGTACATCAGCCTTGTAGGTGCAATACCATTTAACATATTAAATCTAACGTATGCGCGAGTGGCGGAATGGTAGACGCGCTAGCTTCAGGAGCTAGTGTCTTTCGGGACGTGGAGGTTCAAATCCTCTCTCGCGTACCATAATTATTTTAATGTCTAGAATAAAAAAAATTGTCGTAGTGATTGCCATAGGATTAATAACCTCTGTTACGACTGGTAGTATTGCGCTATATCTTTGGCCATTGCAAGATCCGAGCTTAATAACCGCATCTGGCCAAAAACTTTCTTATGCAGAAGTTAAAACTGCCTTCACAGAAACTCACCAACAGGAAAAAGCTGATCAAAACCTAAAATCTGCTTGCCATAGCAAACTGTACGATCATGGACAAAAAACCGATAAGGCTATACTGATGCTGCATGGGTATACGGCTTGTCCCGACCAATTTAACAGCCTAGCCGAAACATTTTTTAACCTGGGCTATAATGTCTATATTCCACTAACTCCTTATCACGGCCAATTTGAGGCTGGAGTGCACAGCAATGTGACAGCGAAAGACCTCGTGCACTATACAGATAGCGCGGTAGCAATGACTGCAGGTTTAGGGAATGAGGTTGGAGTAATAGGTCTCTCAGGGGGAGGAGTTTTAGCAACCTGGGCTGCTGAATATCGTAATGATGTCATTACGCGGTTGCTCGTGCTAGCACCTTTTTATCAGCCAAACACCAATAAAGCTCC
Source organism: Candidatus Saccharimonadota bacterium (assembly GCA_029288315.1). Lineage (GTDB taxonomy): Bacteria > Patescibacteriota > Saccharimonadia > Saccharimonadales > EFPC-124 > JARIHL01. The sequence goes on along the minus strand of JARIHL010000039.1, from coordinate 3,017 downwards.
GGTTTGGCAACTCAAACCCTTCACTGTATTGTATGGTTTTAAAATTTTGCCCGATCGGTTTACTAAGCCGAATAAAGAAGGTTTCTCTTATCATGCGCTCGCACAGTATATGCGTGTAGTAGAGAATTATAAAGACGAAAAAATGCTTAATCAACTGAATCTACACTCGGTAGCAGTTGCCGTTAGTCCGCATGATCCGGAGATTGATCTTTCTAAAGCCGCAACCATTCCGGCTCATTTAGCTCAACACAGCCACGCACCATTTCAGACGTATACAATTCCTGATGAATGGCAGCTTGGTCACGATATCGTTAGCCCGGAAGGCGAAGATATAAAAGGGCGAAGCAGCGAACTATATAAGACCTATGTTACGTTGTATGAAATGAAGTCGGATCACTAATTTTTACTTCGAGCAATGCTCAGTGCCTCGCTCCACCATTTTAGCTCGTCAAGCATGTTTTGTGCAGCTGGCGCCTTACCCTCATGCACTAGTAAATTGCCTTGACTATCAATTTCGGTAATGATATTGAAACCAACATGGGGTAGTGTACTAATTGGTACCATCTTAAGCACTCTGAGTACCTGGCAAAGTTGTTCTACTGCACGTACACCCTGATTGACGCCGTAACTGATAAAACCAACAGGCTTATGCTTCCATTCGTGATTCAGATAATCAATGGCATTCTTTAAGACCGCTGGATAGCCGTGGTTGTATTCTGGGGTGATAAAGACAAACGCATCTGCGTCGGCCACCTTTTTACTCCAGCGTTTGGTGTAATCGTACTGATAGTTACCTTCCATGGGACTGCGAGGTTCGTTGTACATGGGTAGCTGCAGATCGTCTATGTCGACATGTTCAAATTCCATATCAGTGCGCTGGTTGGTAATATCCTTAAACCATCTTGCTACTTTTTCACCATTGCGGCCAGGGCGATTTGAGCCTAATAAAACTAATACTTTCTGCATGATATCTCCTGTTATTGAATAATGCTTACGAACACCACTCTAGCGAGGTACTCAGTACTTGGCAAGTACTTACTTTTTTGATATATACATACTAAATGGAATGTAATGAACGCGACGATACTTGCCTAGCAAAAGGTCCTTCAAGAGAAGTCTTAGGGCTTATTGCAAATAAATGGACTGTGCTCGTCCTCTATATTATTAATCGCAGGACGATGCGTTATAACGAGATCCAGCGCAAAATACCTGGCATCTCACAGAAAGTACTGACTAGCGTATTGCGTCAATTAGAAGAAAACGGCATTATCAAACGAACAATTTATCCAGTGGTGCCGCCAAAAGTTGAGTATGAGGTAACCAGTTTGGGCAAAACACTCCTTGAATCATTGCAGGCACTGCAATATTGGTCGGAGACGCACATACCAGAAGTTATGGCAGCGCGGCAAGTATATAAGAAAAAGTACGCCAAACAATAACCACTGACGTTGCTTGACAACCCTTATTAAATGAAATACCCCGCCTTGGCGACGTATTTCACTCATGTGATTGTCACGGCTGGCGGGGTTGCTGAGTCAAAAGCAAACTTATTACTGACCGGTCAAATCTGATACTTGGCTCTGTATTCAGCGATGAGACGATCGGCCTCTTGTGTGTCGCCTTGGTGAAGCGCGATGATTACATTGATCATTGTCTCCTTGGTCTCCGCAAATAATTGATAAATGCGGGCATTGGCCTGATCGGCTCTTGCTTGCATTTGATCCAACTCGGCGCAGATGCGGTTGTGCTCGGCCACAATGTCAAGCTTTGGATCTTGTTGTGCCTCTTTCACGAGGAGTTCCCAGCACACTCGCTTGCATTCTTCATTCTCGAGAACAAGTTGAGCTCGTCGCGCTGCGTAACTCTCATCTCTGTCTAGTGGACAAGCGTCAAATTCTGCCAACTGCACGTCGAGTTTAGCGCAAAGCTCCGCATACTGCTGTCTCAATTCGGCTGCTCTGTCTGGGTGAGCAAGAACTGCGGCCTCGGTTCGTAACAGTTGCTCTTCTTTAGCTGTTTCAATGAGTTCTGCGAGCCGTGCTCGGAACGTGGCCTTGATCTCGATTTGATCCATACTACCTCCAGGATAGAAGTAACCTTGATCAGCGACAATCACATGAAGCCCACTCTTTGACTCCTCAGACAATCGTCTGAATATTTTATTTATAACATAAAATTAGGTGACTACATAACTGGCGTCACCATAGGTGCGGGTTAGCGCGACACCGCCGTCATTGGGGAGATCGAAATCAAACGCTTCACCCCTGTTCATCTTTAACTCGTCTACATAGCGAGCTTTCTTCACCTTGAATTAATATAGCTTGTTAGTATCTTTAGTCAAATACCTCCACCCTTATTCCACTCCCAAACGCAATCTAACTACAAGGAGTCAGAGAGGCACATTCATCTTATACAAACTAAGCTAAAATGAAACGCCCTCTGCCAAGGGCCCAGGTTACGAGGACCATGGGGGGTTACGGCAGAGGGCGAGACCTCAGGTTTGGGCTACTGCCGCAGCCTGCGCTTTGGCGTTTTCCCACTTTTGGAGCCACTCTTCCAAGCTCCAGCCGAGTTCTTTGAGGCAGCGATCACGTTCAGCGATTGCTGCTCGGAGAGTCTCCTCGGCAGGTGCCACAGATTCGGCTCGTTGGCTATTGATATCGCCGAAGGGCTCAGCATCAGAGATGAAGAGCATGGCTGCGATATTCGCAATGCCCTTATCTCTCTCAGCTTTTTCTACCGCTGCTTGAGCGATTGCCAGCTTGGCGAGCTTGTCATTCGGACTAGTCACTGGCCCTCCTGGGGTTAAAAAGTGAAACCGTATCTACGGTTAATATATAATAACACATAAAACATTATATTGCAAGAAAAACCAGCTGCCCCACCCTCACTTCACCCAATGCCCGGCGCTAGCCGGGCGTTCTTCTGTTCCTTGAGCTGAACTAAAAAAGACGGCACACTAGTCCTTGGTAATTCGCTAAAACAAACAAGGAAGAAAATATGCCGTCAACAAATAT
>JARIHL010000017.1 GCA_029288315.1 Candidatus Saccharimonadota bacterium | reverse complement strand
CTGCTCTTCAGTGCTGAAGCTATAAGCATCTTTCATAACAAACTCACGCACCCGTAATAAGCCCCCACGAGCACGCATTTCGTCACGAAATTTCATCGAAAATTGATAAATATTGAAGGGCAAATCTTTGTAGCTAATATTAAAATGTCGCACCAAATCTACCGCCATCTCTTCGGCCGTGCCACCAAGTGCAAATTCTGCACCGCGCCGATCTTTGACCTTCATAAGCTCGAAGCCCGTAGTGCTTGTTCGATTTGTCTCTTTCCAGAGTTCAAGCGGATGTAGTACAGGCATAAGCACTTCTTGAGCACCCACTTTATCCATGTGTCTGCGCACAATTGAAGTAATTTTATCGTGCACTTTTATACCAAGTGGTAGAAGATAATAACGGCCAGCCGTTGATTCGCGGATAAAGCCTGCTTGGGTCAACAAACGGTGTGAAGGAATTTTGTAATCAATCCCTTCGGTTTTACTAGTTCTGCCAAATAATTTAGAAACTCTCATAATAGTTCACCTTGTTGTTATCACTTTACTATTAAAAAATTAATGAAAAAACGGCCCGATGGCCGGGATAAGTATGTTTGTTGGAATGGTGATACAACGAGGTAAATACATATTCTCTATTTCGAACCTATTATAAACAAAAAATAGAAGGCAACAAAATTTTTAAAGGCATGGAGTAAGATAGGCGGCCATAAGCTATCACCTTTAATACGCACATAGCAAAGGAACATACTCAGTGCAAAGGTATCCAAACCAACACTTAATTGACCGTGTGCTAAACCAAAAAGTACGCTAACAAGTATGGCCCCGAAGAATGCCCCGAAGCGACGATGATAAGCGCAAAACATAAAGCCACGAAAGATAATTTCTTCTACAATTGGTGCCACAACTACAAGGGCCACAAAAATCAATCCCAGCTCTATGCCCTGTGGGGTTATAAAACCAATCTCTTGTTCTTGCTCAAGTATATAAGGAAAAAAAATGCTCATAATGTTAGTCAGCACTAACGAAGTAAGTAAATAGACCGGGAAAATCATTATTGCCCAACCGAGATACTTGAGCCTGAAACGGCCAATGCCAATATCAGTTAGGCTAAGACGGTAGGCATAGATAATGGCCGCAATCATTATCACTGTTAGTGATTGAATCATCATTTGCAAAACAAAAAGCTTTGTGTTTTGGCTAAGCGATAGCTCAGTAAGGGCTGGTAATAAGGGGGCTATCAACAATTGCGGGCTTAGAAATGCCAGAACCGCCCAAAAAGTACCTGAAAATACGCCCCACCCTTTTGCTTGAGGAGTTATACTACCTGGCTGATCTTTAAGATCCAAAGATTCTACGAACATCAACAATAGTAATTAGTAAAACCAGTAGCATTAAAGTCATGAAACCCGCAGCTTGAATGCCCTCTTCACGCTCTTTTGGAAGTGGCTTTTTTAACGCATGGAATATGAAAGTCACAAATAGCCTCCCGCCATCAAGTGCCGGAATAGGAAGTGCATTCATAACCGCCAAACTAAGCGAGATAATGCCAATTAAGAATAGGACTGAGGCAAAACCAATTTCGCTACTCTGTTGCAAAATAGTAAAAATACGTACGGGGCCAGCTACATTCTCACCTGCTTGGTTGAATTCCTGACGGAAAAGGTGAGCCACAGTCTGACCGAGGCCTTTTAATGTCTCCCAGGTAAATTGCATGGTTATGCCCACGCCCACAATCGGTGCCGACCACGTAGAGCGCCGAACCACCTGTTCACCTGGGCCAATACCAATATACCCCTGATTACCAGTGCGCGTCTGATTTAGAGTAGTAGCCAATTGTTCGGTTTGCCCAGCTCGCTCAACCATAACTGACACTGTTTTGCCGGCATTCTCACTGGTTAGCCGGGTTAGATGTTCGGCGCTTGACACTTGTTGATTGGCAATTTGTAAAATTGTATCACCTTCTTTGATGCCTGCTTTTTCAGCCGGTGAATCTTTAGCTATAACAGCCGCTACGACAGCGCGCTGAGTGTAGGCTGTATCACTTGGGACGGTAAATTGATCCGGTAGTAATTGAGGTAAACCTACAACTGCCAAAACAGTGAAGATGAAGGCCGCAGTTAGCCAATTAATCACTACTCCTGCCAGAAGAATTTGCGTCTTACCCCAAAGACTCGTCCCACCATAGGTGCCAGGACCATCTGCAGCATCATGTTCACCTTTGAGCCTCACAAAACCACCAAGCGGCAACCAGTTAATTGAAAACAGTGTGCCATTTTTTAATTTTCTGCCCCAAGCTCTTGGAGGAAAACCAATACCAAATTCTTCAACTTCAACCCCTCTACGACGAGCAGCAATAGCATGGCCAAGCTCGTGCAACACCACAAGCCCAATGAAGAGTACTAAACCGATAATAAAAATGACAAACGACAAATGAATAAACTCCTTGATGCAACTATGTGCTCTATTATAGCTAAAAATGAATTAAACGGTCATAATTTCTTGCTCTTTCGCTTTAGTGGCTAGCTCTAGTTTAGCTTGCATGTCGGCCATAAAACTATCTAATGTCTTCTCAACTCGTTTATAATCATCTTCTGTTAGTTGTTTCTCGTCTTTAGATTTTTTTGCGTCTTTAAGGGCGTCATGGCGAACAGTGCGCAGCGTAATACGACACTCCTCTACTTTTTCACCCAATTGTTTGGCGATCTGTTGGCGGCGTTCAGTCGTCAGTTGTGGTACAGGCACACGAATAAGTCGTCCGTCGTCAACTGGGTTAAGCCCAAGTGTTTGATCTTCGCGAATAGCTGCAGTAATTGCCTTAATGTTTGATGGATCAAATGGCGATACGAGCAATAATTGAGCTTCAGGCGCCGTTACATTTGCTACTTGATTGAGTGGCATTTTTGCACTATATGCTTCCACCAGTACATTTTCAAGCATACTTGAATGTGCCCGACCAGTTCGAATTTTTTTTAATTCGTCTTCAAAATGCAGGTATGCTAGTTCCATGCGCTCTTTATAAGGGTTTGTGTCAAACATGTAGATAGTTAATCCTTGTATATATGTAATAATTCTATTTACTACTTCAAAATATACCATAAACTAAACACGGCGGGGCTGCCGATAAGAATCTCTTCAGCAGCCCCGACCCTACTTTTCATATCGCCACGCAACTATCTGCAGTATCAAAGAACGCATATAACTTAGACGGCAGTGCCGCACATTGTTCATCCGACAGATAGCTGCCAGCAAGCTGGCGCTGCCATGTACCGTTCTCGAAGTGAAGCACCATGCTTATCCAGCCCAGCGTACCGCCATCATCAACTACTGCCGCAGCGTATCCATCCTGACAAACGGGCCCCTTGACAACGGTGAAATGACGTTCCGGCCCTTCCATACCTTCATCTTCTTGCTGCAGCAAGCTGACAAAGGTCTCAGCCGGCGCACATTGAGCAGTCGTTAGTGAGGTGAGGTATTGTTGAATACCTACCACAACCTGACGCTGCACATCTGAATCACGGAGCAAGCGGCCATGTTCGCATGAAGCATCTGAAATAAGCGGTAGCATGATAAAACCACTGCAAACGACTTCACGCTTGGTATGGCCCTGCAAGGCAGATTCGGTCGCCACTACCAGATCACTATTACTTGGCGGAGCCGTAATATCACCGACAAATGTACGAAAACGCCACTGAACATTGCCAGCAATGGCGAATACTGGAATAGATGTCGGCACCCAACCAAGACGAGCGAGCTTTAGAGAATCTTCCCGCAGGCCAGAAATCGCTTGTAATTGAGGCCAAGCGGACACCAGTAGCTCACATGCCGCCTTATCAACTCCGGACGGCAATTGTAATAACGATCCATCTTCGGCCATCCGGCACATGCTATAAGCGGCGCCAAGTCCCGAATTTGCCAACACACTCCCCAGATTCGGTGTGCCAATAGTGATTACCATGCCGATACTATCAGCCGCACCGTTTGTAGCGGCATAACGAGCAGCTAAGCCGCCCATCGAATGAGTAACCAGCACTACCTTGCCCGGTCCGCCCTGTTCACGCGAGGATTGAGCCCGACAATTGATCTCATGAACCAGTCGAGGACCAAGATTGGGATGATCGACCCAGCGGAGATTTTCTTGGCTGTAGTCAAAAAGGGTTGAGTAACCCTTAGAGATAGCATCCACAGCCTCAAACATTGATGGGCTGCCTTCATTCCAAACTCTTTGGCTCGCACCAAATCCATGCACAAACAGGACAGGTATCCTCTTACCCACATCTGGCAAACAACCTTCGGTCTGTGCCGAGGCTGGCATACTGACTAGTATACTAAACAATACCGCCAGTGCCACCAGCAAAATTGTGGCCCTCAAAGAGAACCAACCCATAACATCTCACCTCTTCGGTTCGATAAGAAAGATCTTCCACTGGTTATTCTGGCGTTCAAGTGACAGGATAAACTCCTGCCCGACACCAGATTTCGTTACCACAGCAGCCACTTGCGCGAATGCATCATTCGACGTGAAGGTTTCGGCCTTAATGCGCACAGTAGCATCACCGAGCAACTGGCCCGAGTCCAAAACGGCTTTACCAAACTCATCGGTCAGTACTGCGGCTTGTTTAGTGCGGTCTCCACTATTAAGCGCTGTTTCTAGACGCTCTGCGTCGGTTCCGCCAAACGTTGGCTGCGGTGTTACGATTGCAGGTACTGCTTCTTGCGTGCCGCCCTGCGTGTTGTCTTTCGTGGACTGTTGATATGCTAGCCAGCCCAACAGGCAAAAAATCAATATCACTATCAGAATGACAATGTGTGATTTACGTAAGTGCATAGCTCTCAAGTTCCTTTCTGATTGAGTTAATGTGCTAGGCTAACGTTAGCTAACCTCTGTTCCTCTGACGGGACGCGCTTACCTTAGCATGGAGTGGGTAAGAGTGTAAAGCATATGTTAGTATAAACGTATGAAAAAACTAATGGCTACTGTTAAAAAACATAAATGGATAGCGCTACTCGTTCTCATAGCTATAGTGATTGTTTTCTCGAGTGTAAAAACCTATTTGGATACTCCAACTAATCTTGGGCCACAGTTAGAATATGTAGGGAAAGCAAATCTGGGCTGTGAATGGTGGGAGGTGCCACTTTATGCAGGTTTTTGTTCTGGCCCAAGTTATGCCTATTACTTCTCCACTACCCTGAATAAAGATGAGCTAAAAGTTTACTTCACAAAAGCAAAATATATTGATCGACCAGGAGGGGGGGTTGCTGAAAAGTATAGATACAGTTTTCTTCGTTTTGAACCTACTAATAGTAATGAGATTTTTATACTCAATTACTATGACAATACTCAAGCAGTCATTGAAATTCACAAACTCAGAAAAACAGACAAACCATATATTATAAGCATAGCCGATTTCGACTATCAATTTGCTAAATCAGCGCTATAAGATTACTTTCAGACGAAATTATTGAGTTACGCCCAACTCAATCCGTGCCATCTGCCGAATAATAATGTTCTCGCCGAGTTTAGCAATATGCTCTTTTACGAGTTGGCCAATAGTTTGATCTGGATTTTTGATGAAAGGTTGGTCAAGTAAGCACTTCTCGGCAAAATGTTTCCGAAGCATCCCCTCTACAATTTGCGGTACCATACTTTCCGGTTTACCTTCAGTAATGACCTTTTCAGTAAATTCTGCTTTTTTCGCTTCGCGGGTCTCACTCGGCACATCTTCGAGATTAACGTATTCAGGTGCCGATGCCGCTACATGCATAGCAATGTCGTGTACAAGATTTTTGAAATCATCAGTGCGCGCCACAAAGTCGGTTTCGCAATTTACCTCCACTACTACACCGATGCGGCCGCTATGCACATAACTATCGACAAGGCCTTGGCGTGCCTCGCGTTCACCTTTTTTCTCGGCACGAGTAAGGCCTTTCTTGCGCATGGCTTCAAGCGCTTTATCAAAATTACCAGCAGCTTCCGTAAGGGCAGCCTTTGCGTCAGTCAAGCCAACACCAGTCAACTCTTTAAGCTTTTTAACATCTTCCAGCGAAATTGTTGCCATGTTATTTGTCCTCTTTTACCTCAGCGCTTTTGCGAGCAGCAACGCCTTCAAGAATTGCCTCTTTTACGTAATTGATAATAAGTTGGACGCTCTTAATAGCATCATCATTAGCAGGAATAACGTAATCAGCCATTGTGGGGTTAGCATTACTGTCTACAATTGCAATCACCGGGATATGTAAACGTCGGGCTTCTTTGACGGCATTTTCTTCATTCACTAAATCAGCGATAAAGACAGCGCCTGGATTACCGTTCATTTCTTTAATGCCACCATATTTGAAGGTTAGGCTGTCAATTTCTTCCTGAAAGCGCTGCACCTCAAGCTTATTGTAGCGTTTGGTTAACTCTCCAGATGCCATGCGGCTTTCAAGCGACTTTAAACGCTTGATGCGTTCGCCAATGGTTTTGTTATTGGTGAGCATGCCGCCCATCCAACGCTCAACCACAAAAGGCATTTTAACTTCCTCGGCGGCACCACGAACAATATCCTTTGATTGACGCTTAGTACCAACAAAAAGCACTTGCTTTCCACCAGCGACTACCGCTGTCAAAAATGGCAACGCTTTCTCTAAGCCTTCGACTGTTTTGGTCAGGTCAATAATGTGACTGCCTGCCCGTTTACTATGGATATAAGCAGCCATCTTTGGATGCCAACGGCTTGTTTTGTGGCCAAAATGGGCACCAGCTTGAAGTAATGCCTTAATATCAATGGTTACTGCCATAATCCTTTTCTCCTTCGCCCGTCGCTGCCCTATAGGGAGGATATATGCATACGGGTTGATTCATTAAAACTTTTAGTAAGTATGATCGTAACAGATAATAGCTCGAACGTCTAGTTTCACTTGCCGTGGGACTCTCCGAATATCCATAGAGAGTCCCACGAGCAAAAGTGAGGTTGGTTAAGCGTTGTAGCAGCCGGTTTGCAATTGCTTGAGCGCAGCCGTTTTCGGTGGCCATTTCAAGCTGGCCAAAATGCTGAGCGTCACAACAATCACAATAAAACTAAGCTTGCTCCAGATTGGCAGGTGGAAGCCATGCCAACCAAACAGCTCAGTGGCCACAATCAAATTCAGCCCCACAAAGATCAAGATAATTACGAGGCCTTGATCTAGCCGGCCGAACTTGTCTCTCCAGACCACAATCAGGAAGAACAAGCTTCGTAGCCCGAGCAGTGCCATGGCATTAGCCGCAAACACAATAAACAGACTCTGTGACACTCCCAGTGCTGCAGGCACTGAATCAATTGCAAAGAGGACATCGAATGCGCCGACCACCAGCACGCAAAGTGCGAGTGAAGTGAGCATCCATTTACCCCTCAGCCGAACAACAAACTTGCCGCCATGTTGTCCAGGAGCTGTCGGTATGAGTTTGGTAAAGAGTCTGTAGGTGCGGCTTTTCGAGAGGTCACTCTCGATACCTCGCGCCCGCCACAAGTTCACCGCCGACCAGATCAAGATTATCCCCAAGATAAGTGTCATCCAGGAGAAGTTTTCAATGAGGGCAACGCCTAGAAAGATGAAGACAAACCTCATCACCAAAGCGCCAACGATCCCCCAAAATATGACCCGGTACTGGTATTGAGACTGTACGCCAAACTGCGTCAGTATGAGTGCCCAGGCAAAGACATTGTCCAGACTCAGGCTATACTCCAGCAGCCAAGCCGCATAGTACTCAGTACCTACCTGACTTCCATAGGCGAAAAACATGAGCAGGCCCACCACAGCCCCCAAGCCAAACCACAGGCCGGTCTGCTTAGCTGCCTTGCGAACCGTCATTTTCCTGAATTTTCGACCCAAAAGGAAGTCGAGCAGCATCAGGATGACTACCCCCGAGATGAAGGCAATCCAAATAACTCCTGAAACAACGTGTGTTTCGCCGGTGGCCGCTGAGGCAGCCATGGTCAACAGTCCAGTCATGGGCTGTTTACCCGACTTGCCAGCGGGTATCCCTCTCTAGTTCTAGACTAGGCAAGCGCTGAGACAACGTTCTTATCACGCGATACCAGCGCTTACCTAGGCTTTTCCAACCCCTCCTCAAAAAGAGGTAGGAGCAGTTTACACCTATTTACCAATTGATGTCAACGTTACTATACTCTGTTATCAACTGTTATTAATTTTGACATTTAACATTAAAACAGATACAATACCTTCGATTATGAAAAAAGACCTACACCCAACCGACTATCGTCCTGTCGTCTTTCAAGACGTTGCGGCTGATTTTGCATTTTTGACTCATTCGACAGCAACCAGCAAAGAGACGATCAAATGGGAAGACGGCAACGAGTATCCACTTATTAAAGTGCATATTTCAAGCGCCTCCCACCCTTTTTACACTGGTCAAGAAAAATTAATCGACACTGAAGGTCGGGTGGATCGCTTTGCCGCTCGCTTGAAAGCCGCTGAAGAGCGTAAAAAGGTCCTGGCTGATAAAGCCAAAAAGACGACAGCTGCTACAAAAAAAGTTACGGCAGAAACTGACGAAGCTAAATAACTACGGGCGGCAACGCCCACTCCGGGGGTAAATCATGGCGCGCATTCATCTTAACGAATTAGCGCTCCGTCGCGAGCAACAAGAGTTACAAGATTTTTTAGGTCGCCCCAATGCTTTTAGTGACACAATTTCTTTCACGAAGAAGACTAAACGTCTTCATGAACTTGAAACTATTCTGCAGTTAGCGGAT
>JARIHL010000026.1 GCA_029288315.1 Candidatus Saccharimonadota bacterium | reverse complement strand
CTATTCGTCGGCAGCGTCAGATGTGTATAAGAGACAGACACTGAAGTCAGCATGACTCCTAAAAAGAAGATTCTTCTTGTTGAAGACGATAAAGCTCTGGCTAATGTTTACGTTGCACGTTTACAGCTAGAAGGCTTTGATGTTCAACATGTTATAAATGGTGAAGAGGCGCTTTCAATAGCAGTTGCCTACAAGCCTGATCTCATTGTACTTGATGCAATGATGCCAAGGATTAATGGCTTTGATGTGCTTGATATTCTTCGCAATACTCCTGAAACTATGAACATTCGTATTATTATGTTAACGGCATTGAGCCAGGCAAAAGATAAAGAACGAGCCGAACAACTTGGGGCCGATGATTATCTCGTAAAATCACAAGTAGTGATTGGTGATGTCGTTGACCGCATTAAACACCACCTTGGGATAGCTTAAAAATCTTATACATTTATATTATACTAATTGAACACCTCTTTGCTAGAGAGGTAATTCGGTTCGCGAACGCGTTTACGAAAGCAGGTGTGGAGTGGACGCAATTCGGGTTAGCTGCGGCGCATTGATCAGGCTTATGGTTGATGGCCGTTTTGCGCTTATCGGTAGTCGAACTACATTCAGACTAACAGGTCAGCGAAGATTATCGCCGTTCGGGGGAGGCATTGAAACTACTGAGCGTGGACAAACAGATTTAGTAAATCAGTTTGATGTTGATCCTGCAACCTTTGAAGGAGGATATGATTTACGTTTCAGGCTAGCCTGTAAGCACATTGACCGTTTTCGGATTTGGTTCAACGAGGGAAGCGAGCTCGAACTCGATCCAGCTGGCCGCGAGTTTCGAGAAGAGACTGGGCCAGACGAACATAATCTACTGCTCCCAGCTTTGGCAACACAGGCAAGATTTGTTTTGATGCACCAGTCAGAATATGTACTACCAAGTACACGCCGAGGACAGGAAGGAGTAATGACACACTGCTTTCACCGGTTCTACGAAGCTGATGTGCCAGAAGAGTTGCGGCAAGAGCTATTGCGCGCTGCTCAGCGCGGAACAAATTTGTTGGAACTTGTGACAGCTGACGAAATTGCTGCGCGCAAAAGCGCTCGTGGCAGTGACATCGCCGAGTTGTGCCAATTCTTGGTCTAGATAGCCCGCCCGCTGCCCGAGAGGGTGGCGGGCGGACTGCCATCTCCTGTTTTCCCGGGGAAATCAAACTTCATGATACGAAGCCCGTATTTAGTAAATAAATATTGACAAATATAAAATAATATTGTATTATTATACCCAATACCTACCTGCATAGGTAGGTGGCCTGGGAGATCCCATGGTAACGGGTAAGCACGCTGACCCAAACAGCGAGCTCTTTCCAAAGGAGGAGTGGTCGTATGACCACGGACAACACTTCACGTCCCACTCTTGTTCGGACTGCGGAATTGCGTAGCATTCCTTCCGCTCCTGGGCTGGTTGACGCCTATCTCTATAGGCGTCATCCGCGTCATCCCCATACCATCCAGGTCACTACGGTGAGCGGAATCATCCTCGAGGTGCGCGTCACGGGTCTCAAGGAGGGCGATGGCGATAAGAGCGGCAACGCTCATGTCGTCCTGGGTGAACTCATCTCATCTATAGTTGACGGTGTATACCGCCAACCCCAACAAGCGACGTACATCAAGATCCAGTGCAACACTGCGTCTCGCACAGGTGTCGTCAAGATGGGTACGCAAGAATTCACGTTCGATCGTTGAGCTCGTGAAGCTGGTTCCTCGGCCCGGCAAAACTGCCGGGCCGAGGGCCGCACGCTCCTCCTTTGGATCATCTTTGCTTCTATTAAAATACGCACATATGCATGTGCGTATTTCTGTTTACCAATTATTTTTTTATTTCACAACTACTTGCGTACGGGGGACGGTTTTGCCAGTAAAACGCTTGACTCTGATTTTACGAAAAGCGACCACGCCATCTTTTGCAGCGTGAATGGTAAAGTTTCGGCTGATAAATGTGCCAGAGCCAGGGGTTTTTGTTTGGCCAACTTGGCGCACTATAACTTCGCCAGTGCGTACCTTCTGACCACCATAGCGTTTAACGCCAAGGCGCTGACCGGGTGAATCATGGACGTTTTTGCTTGAGCCGCCAGCTTTTACTTTTGACATGCTTATATTCTCCTGGCGCCAATGTAACTGGCGCCGCCTTTACTCTCTGACTGTTAATACTAATAACTCACGTGCCACAAGTTGGTCTGGCCGATGATAAATCAGGTCAGCTTCATTCGCACACGAAAAACTTATCCGATTATAGCCCATTTTCTTGAGGTCGTCAACAAGTGGTAAATGTAAAAAACGCTGGCCCACTCTCCAGGTTGGAATCGCCATACAACAGCGCGCATCGAGAGTCAGCTGACGACGCAAATTAACGAGAAATTTGCGGCTAATCGTATCACAATTTTGCATGATTTCATTCAGTTTGTGTTGATTGGGAATACCAGAAAGCGGCTGACCAAGATATGTTTCGGTGACGACTGTCTTGATTGGTGACGGCCATTGATGGATAGTGGCATCTGCTAGTTCTAGTGACCGGATGTGAGGGGTGATACGATAAATCTCCCTAAGCCATTGCAAATTTTCATTCGTGAAATCAACCATTTTTTGGCTCAGATCGCTACCGGCAATGGCATAGCCCTGAAGGGCTGCTTCCATAAGAACAACCCCAGTTCCACAAAAGGGATCAAGGATAGTAGCTGCAGCTTGGGGTTTGGCGAGATTAATCATAATTTGAGCTAATTTGGGCGGGAGCATCCCAACAAAAGCATCACGTTTCGGGCGTTCAAAATCACGTTTTGAATAATTATCGACGTCTTGAACCGAAAGTGTTTGCGCTATGTATGCCGTGCCACCACTTGTTATCACTAGTAATTCAATGCCAAGAGGTTGCGTAAGGTGGTTATGGAGCACCTGTGCGCTATTGAGTACTATGTCTTTATTGGGTACGACTCGTGCTGGACGTCCGGTATTACGAGCGATTTTTTTGAGCGTCAGTGCAGCCGATTGCAACTGCCCAGGTGTGATACGCAGACCATACGCGCTTAAGCCGATGGTGAGTTTACCTTCGGGCAGAACCGTCAACTGGTTGGTTAACTCTTCGGCTAGGTAGTTGCTGATAGTGGACCATTTGGTTGTTGAAATTGAGGTGAGCAACTTCGCTACTTTTATTGTGCCGCCTAAATGTTCATGAGTGATTGCTGTTGGTTCAATTTCAAGCAGAGCAGCTGAATCGCCCAAAGGCTTTAACGGTTTAGTGCCAAAAATTGCTTCAAGCTCGGCCATTGCCAGCCGTGATTGCCTGCCAAGGATAGCGATGATCATAGACATCAGTATAGTTGGTTTCGGTGAATTGCCAAAGTTATTAGTACGGGTGATCGGCGCCAGGCAATCGATCACCCGTACCGGGTTTTGTCCCTAGCTTGGGCCCGGGACCTCATGAGAGGTTCGCCTTTTCTCAGCGAAGAGTTCGGCAATACTGAGACCACGCGTGATAATGACCGGTACATTGGAGCCGAGTGAGACAATTCCTCCTCGCACCACCCTGAGGTACCATCCACATCTGCCATTCTGTTGCATGAGTTTAGCAGTGCCTGGCCCGAGATGCACATCAAGCTTGTAGCATGGAGTGCGTGGCTTGGTCACTTCCAGAATGACACCCCCAATTGTCCAGCGATCACCTGGATTCACGTCGGCTTCAGTGATTCCTTTGACGGTGAAGTTTTCGCCAAAGATGCCAGGATGCAGCTGCCGATCAAGCACATTGGCCCATTCCAGATAGTGCTCTGAGGGATAGGCATAGACTTTTTTCAGTTTATCTCCGTGGACACGCAAGTCGGCTTGGCCATCACCCTCGAGGCCGTCTGCAGTTACTCTGACCGCCAGGTCAGTTATTGGACGTTTGTGGATACCTGAAATAACATCCTTTCCGTGGTATTGCCCCAATAGTGTGGGCAAGCCAACATTGACTGAGACAATCTCAACTTGATGCAATCCAGCCACCGAAGCTCCTTTTTTAGGAGAATGGGATTTACCCTAAGCGTAGTTTATAATAAGTTCGTCTATGAAGGTCAAGGTTTGGTTAAATATTGCAACATTTGTGGCTGTTGGCCTCATTATTTATTTTGGGCGTCACGACATTCAAGCAGCTTTCGAAAAAATGCTGAGCTTGAATGTATGGGTGTTGGTACTGCTTATACCGGTGCAATTATTTGCCTTTTTTGCAGTTGCAAGAGTGTACTACCATTTTTTCAAAGCCACGGGCAAACCGGTACGTATGCGAACGTTACTACCGGCCATTATAGAGCTTAATTTTGTGAACCATATATTTCCGAGTGGAGGAGTTTCGGGTTTTTCCTATCTGCCATTTCGCTTGAAATGGGATGGCGTTTCAACTGCCAAGTCAACATTAGCCCAGTTGACACGCTTTGTGTTGACGTTTGTAACCTACATCGGGTTACTTATTGTAGCGCTATTCTTACTCGCCTTAGAAGATCATGCCGGGCGGCTCATTATTTTCATAGCCACCGCGCTTACCTTTACTATCTTGTTTTTAACAGTGGCCGTAGCGTATGTTATTGGCTCTGAAAGTCGTATTCAAAACTTTACGAAAGATTTAGCGGCTATTTTGAATCGCATTATCCATATTTTTCGTTCATCCCATCCTGAAACTATTCGTTTGGCTAAGGTAGAACGTACCTTCCATGAACTTCACCAAGATTACATGCGCCTCAAGGGAGATTTTGGCAAGATGAGACAAGTGGTGTTATGGGCGCTCATTATGAATATTGCTGAAGTAGCACTTGTATACATTGTATTTGTAGCACACGGAGCATGGGTTAATCCCGGTGCGGTTATCATTGCTTATGCGGTTGCGGCCATTGCGGGCTTGCTGGCTATATTACCCGGGGGTGTAGGTGTGTATGAACCACTTATGGCGGCTATCTTGCTCTCGGCGGGCGTACCTTATGACGTGGCATTAAGTTCAACCCTTGTTTTTCGCGTTGCTACCTTGATTCTTGCTCTCGGCCCTGGATATATTTTTTATCACCTAACCCTAAAACGGTATGGAAGAAACAATCCTCAGCGTTAGCGACTGTATTGCGCTGATTAATCAGACGCTGGAATATGCCTACCCCATTGTGACGGTTGAAGGCGAAGTGGCTTCATTCAAGGTAAGCAAGGGCAAGTTTATATTTTTTGATGTTAAAGATGATGAAGGTGTACTGAATTGTTTTATGATGGCCTACGGCTTACGTACACCACTCGAAGATGGTATGAGGGTGCGAGTACTTGCTCAACCACGGCTGACCGCCTGGGGTAAATTTAGTTTGACAGTACGTGATATACGGGCGGTAGGGGAGGGGAGTATTAAACGCTCCTTTGAATTACTCAAAGCTCAGCTTGATAAAGAGGGGCTTTTTGACTCCAACCGAAAGCGTCCATTGCCCACAATGCCAGAGCGAATTGGAGTTATCGCTTCAGTTGAGTCGGCTGGTTACGCTGATTTTATTAAGATTTTACAGAATCGCTGGGGCGGTGTGGAAGTGGAGGTTGCTGATGTGCAAGTGCAAGGAATGCGGGCAGGAATGCAAATTATTAATGCCATGAGCCATTTTAATGAGCACCGTAAGCCGGTTGAGGTTCTAATTTTGATAAGAGGTGGTGGTAGCGCTGAGGACTTAGCTATTTTTAATGAAGAGCCGCTTGTTCGAGCGGTTGCTGCTAGTCGGATTCCGACGTTAGTAGGAGTAGGCCACGAGGTTGATGTAAGCCTCTGTGATTTAGTAGCTGATGTTCGTGCTGCCACCCCCAGCCATGCCGCACAGCTGGTAGTGCCTGATCGGCAAGCGCTCCTTAATGAATTAAGTGAGAAAGAGCGACACCTTGTAGCTCGGCTTCACCAGCATGTGCAGCACTATACGGTGCAGGTTAACAAAACAACTGAACGTTTGTTGTCGCATATACATCACGTACTCGTAACGCAACTTCACCATGTTGAATATTCCTGGCAGATACTCAAACAACTTGATCCCAAAACAGTTCTTCGTCGTGGATATAGTTTGGTCAGAGCAAGCCACGGCGTGCTTGTGCGCAAAGCGGCAGATGTGCGGGAAGGCGATACTCTTACAATTGAAGTAGAACATGCCATAATACAAGCAGGAGTAAAAAATGTCCGTAAAAAATGAGAAGCGCTTAAAGCATCAACTTGCTGAGCTGGATGAACTTATTGCTTGGTTTGATCAAGATGATTTTGATTTAGACGAAGCCTTGGAAAAGTTTGATGAAGGGGTAAAACTTGCTGAATCGATTAAGCAACGGCTTAAAAAACTCGAAAATAAAATTATCATACTAAAACAACGATTTGATCAACCGAACAGTGAGGCAGAGTAATAGATGACACTGCTCTTAGTGGTAATTATCCTACTCTTTGGTTTAACAGTTTTTCGTGGTGCACCCTATGTACCAACACATCGCCGGCACGTAGAAAAAGCCCTCGACTTAATGGATCTTAATAAAGGTGACGTGGTGGTAGATCTTGGCTCGGGGGATGGCGTATTTCTTAGGGCCGCTGCCGAGCGCGGTTTGATTGTATATGGTTATGAGATTAATCCATTGCTTTGTCTAGTAGCTTGGCTGCGTTGTTATTCATATCAACATCAAGTAACAATCAAGTGGCGCGATTTTTGGCTGAGTAATTTGCCGAAAGACACAAAAGGTGTATTTGTGTTTTCTGGCGGGCCATTTATGAAAAAACTTGCCCTAAAACTGGATAGCGAAGCCAGCAAGCGCAGCGAGCCATTTCACCTAGTGAGCTATGGATTCGAGCTTCCTGGCCACGCCGCTTCGGTTAAAACTGAAGGGCTTAATTTTTATCAGTTATAATCTGAGATTTGTGTTGTATACTATAGTGCTAGTGGCGTCAGCCGTTTAATGCCGTCCAATAATGATGCCAATCTAAGATTGGGGATCTGGTGAGAATCATTAGCCGAGTTGCCGACGATGCTACACCACAATGGACAACGGTGACCGTTCAGGTAAGGCCTGAATGGAAACCAAGGGCTTTCATAAGGCAGATCCGCAATACTCTACCCGATAGGGTTTTGAAAGATACACAATCACAGCGTGGCGGCAAGGTCGCTGTAACGCTCAGTGACGTTCCTGAGGCCAAGCATCTCATGAGGCAGTCAGCCAAGCTAGGGCTCTTCGCCACCTTGCTCTGACTGACTGGAAGATGAATGCCTGCCCGACTGCCAGGAATATCTGTTCCTGGCAGTCGCACACAACCAGCTTTACAAATAAAGCATAACTTTCTACTATTAGCATATGGAAACACAAACATCTTATGAAGAGAGGGGTGAGTTTAACCCTTTGTTGATCGCGACGATAGTATTGGCGGTCTTAGTGGTGGGGTTGGGAGCATTTGGCATTTGGTCATATGTTAACTACACCGACCAGAAAAATAATGTCGATCAAAAAGTCGAGGCAGCGGTTTCTGAGGCAAAGCGGACACAAAGCGAAGAAGACGAAACTAAATTCGCCGAACGCGAAAAACAGCCGACTAAGCAATTTGTCGGGCCCGACGAGCTTGGCCGTGTGCAATTTAATTTTCCCAAAACCTGGAGCGGTTACGTTGATAAACTCGGCCAAGGCGCTAGCACGTATGAAGCCTATTTTATGCCAGGAATCGTACCGCCACTTTCAAGCAATACACCTTATGCTCTGCGTATAACAGTTGAGAATAAGAGCTACGAGCAAGTACTTGAGGGCTATCAGGATAAAGTACGAAAGGGCGAACTTCGATCTATGCCGGCGACCGTGCAAGGTGAAAATGGTAATCGCATTGAAGGTAAATTCAGCAAAGATGTGGATGGAGTGATGGTGCTCTTTAAGGTTCGTGATAAAACACTCAAGGTGTATACAGAATCTCGAACATTCCAGCCAGACTTCGAAAATATTATTTTGAAATCCCTTATCTTTAGTCGTTAATACTGTTTACTATTTCAGCGTCCGGGCATCATTTGCCCTAGTTCTCTTAAGGGGTAACCTTTCTAAGTAGTAATCTCATCCCATGGAGACTCGACGTTTCCCGGAGGAACGAAGCGAGCTATTTGCGAGTGGAGTGTTTCTCCATGGGATGAGATTACTACTTAGAAAGGTTACCAGTCTAAACGCTTATGCTCAGAGAATGATTCTGCCCATGCTACACTCATAGATAGATGATTGAGGGTATGGTGTCAAAAACATCACTGAATGAACTGGTTGCAGCTGCGCATGAACTTAAGACGCCGCTGTCAATTATTATGCAGCTTGCGGCAGCTGTTGAAGACGAAGAACTTTCATTAACGCCAGCTGAGAAGCATATTGCAATGGAGCGTATTCGACTGTCAGCCGACAGGACACTGCGGCTGGTACAGGGATTGACAATCGCATACCGCCTTGATGATCAATCGAGCCAACTCTCATTTCGATTTGAGCAAGCACCAATCAATATAAGTCAAATTTGCGAAGAAGTAGCGAACGAAATAATGCCATTTGCCCAGCAGCACAGGCAAAAGCTCAAGCTGCACATTTTGGCACGTCGGCAATTAGTTGTCGGTAATAATGAATTACTCCGAAGTGTTCTTTTTAATCTAATCGATAATGCCATTAAGCATAATCCACCTCAAACTACTATTGATATTACTTTGCGGCGGCGGAATGATGTAGTAAGAGTGTGTGTGCACGATAATGGGCCAGGATTAGGTAAGAAAAATTTCAAACGCTTACGCCAACAATTAGGACAGCAATTACAGCCACTCGGCCGTTCAAGTGGAAGTGGGCTCGGGCTGTATATTGCGAGTCAAATGGCCGAGGCAATGAATGGCCGCGTGGGAGTTGGTAATACGAAAAGCGGTGCTGATTTTCATCTTGATTTATTGCAATCAAGGCAGTTAAGTATTTTATAATTATGGCTCAGATATTGTTGGTAGAAGATGAACCGTGGTTGGGTGAGCTCTACTGCAAATTACTTGGCCATGCAGGGCATACCGTCAATTGGTGTCGTGATGGGTATGATGCTATCGATCTCATTGATGCCGTCAGACCACAGGTTATTGTACTGGATTTACTTTTGCCATGGACGAATGGACTGCAATTGCTGCATGAACTCGCCTCCCATGCGGATCTTGGCTCAATCCCGGTTGTTCTATCTAGTAATGTGGCGATGCAAAACGTAGAGCCTATCATTCTGCGTCATTATGGAGTCGTTGCGACTATTGATAAGGCTAAAACGACTCCACGCCAATTTATGCGCGTGATACAGGAGGCACTGCATGCCAACATACCGTACTGAAGCAATTATTATGCGTCGTACAAATTATGGTGAAGCTGACCGTATTTTGAATATATTGATGCCAGAAAGAGGAAAAGTCAGTGCAATTGCCAAAGGCGTGCGTAAAAGTAAAAGTAAATTGGCGGGAGGATTAGAGCTATTTGCAACCTGTGACGTCACTATTATAGAAGGGCGGGGCGAGATGGGCCTTATAACCTCAGCTCGGCTTATTAAGTTTTATGGTACTATCTTGCATGATTATGACCGCCTGCAATTTGGCTACGAACTCATTAAAATAGTGAACCGTACGACAGAAACAATTATCGAACCTGACTTCTATTATTTACTCCGCGATAGTTTTGCCTATCTTGATACGTTAAGCATTGATTACAGGGTTGTGGAGCTATGGTTCCGGCTGCATTTCGTATTTTTGCTTGGCAGAGCGCTCAATTTGGCTACCAGTGTTGATAATGTGCGGTTAAGTGCAGATCTGCGGTATAATTTTGATTTTACTGATATGGCGTTTACACAACATCATGATGGACGGTTTGGGACTGCGCATATCAAGCTGCTGCGGCTGGCAAATAGCAAAAATCCCGCCATATTACGGCAGGTGAGTGGAATGAATGATATTCTCGATGATTGTTTGTGGTTGGTGCGAAGTCTTCCATACTAACATACATCTCAAAACCATAAGGGTTACTTGATCCGTCTGCCTAGAAGAAGAGCCTAATTACCATAAGGCAACTAGGCTCTTCTTCTGCTCTTCGGCGAAGAATAATCGTCTAGTTTGAGGCCGCCATATAAGCCGCCATCACGGTCCGGCCGGGCAGGTTGGGGTGGTATATCCCTGGCTGATCGGGGCGGTAGAAGTAGGGCTTCTCAGAACAAAGATCATGCCCCGCAAACGCCCTGGATGCGTCGACTACTCGGAATCCGTGAACGGCTGCATGCTTGGCGATAAGGGCGTTGAGGCTCGATTGCAGTTCGTTGCCAATCTTCACTTCGTTCTGATTGAGCTCAGGGCACCGGCTCAGATCCAGTGACGCCCCAGCTTGAGGTGTAGCAGGCAGCAGTGGCGGATACAGCACCGCTGTATGCTCAGCATTGGGCGCTGCTGAGCTCATGGCTTCGTAGACTTGATCGAGCTTTGGACCAAGGAGTGCCAATTGAGCTCGAGCGGTGTCAGGAATGGGAGTGGTATCACAGTCGGCCTCTAGGAAACAACCGAGTAGCAATGCGAAATTTATGTCATTGCCACCAACTATGATATAGGTGCGCTTAATCTTACTGTTCAACTTTGTTACCTGGGGCAACTCATTGAAGCGTGGGGTGAGAAGAACATCTTGCGTCGTGGCACCCGAACACGCAGCGTTTACCGTAATATCAACCACGTTTGTTCTGCCAAGCAACTGTGTTGGTGAGGATTGCGAGCGATGACATTGGTTGATTTCTGTATCGGTACCAGTCTCATAAGGGCCAGTCTCAGTGCCGCCTTCACCGGCCATGAATGAATCGCCCAGGCTGGCGGCAGGCGCATTGTGTGTATTCGCCGCTTCTGCACTGGCTATCACTGGAGTCAAGGCCAAGATCACGGCTATACCCAATCCGGATACAATGCGTCGCATGATCCCTCCATTGCTTTTAAAGGTTCACCGAAGAGTGTGTAATTATTATATACGTTTTATGCAGAAACGAGTCAGCTTTGTTATCGTAGTGTTGTAGTCAAGTGCCCCTTACAAAAAATCCTGCCAAGTGGCAGGTTAATCATTGATACTAGAAGGCTTTTTGTGAATTCCCGCACCCCAGCCTTATGCTGGGGTGCGGGGTCGCATCCTTCCTGAGACCTCCGATCAGAAAAAGTGTCGTTTCAAGTCGATGAGCTCTTCTGGGTGAACTTTGAGAAAGCTCGACCAGAATTTGAACGCCAGCCAACTCTGGGTAACATACCGTCGCAGATACTTGTTGGCCTTGCGATAGGCTTCAGGTTCCTTCTGAGGATCGTGCAGCAGTATGAGCTGTATTGCAGCCACAACCGCTGCCTCGGTAAGTCCGTGTTGCGAGCAGTAACGGTAGACTGCTGTCAGTTGCACTGTATTCCCATAGGCTGTCTCCTTGCTGCGTAGTTTAAGTTGGGCAAGCAGGAGAAGCGTTCGCATGCGGCCTTCGTCGTTCCTCATACCAGTAAAGAGCTGAAGAGCGCGTTCAAGGTGAGCAGCGGCCCCTTGATTGCCAATCCGATCGCACCGCCGAAGCAGTGCGAGGGCCAGATTGTACTCCCTGTCTCTTATACACATCTGACGCTGCCGACGAATAG
>JARIHL010000006.1 GCA_029288315.1 Candidatus Saccharimonadota bacterium | reverse complement strand
ACGCGGCGGGGCAGCTCCCAAAAATGTTTTTCTTGTATTCAAGAAAAAAATTTTAGGGGCGGACCGCGTGACAGGACCCTTCTATATGAATGTGCAAGCAGGCTCATAAAAAATAAGTATACTAGTGCTATGGAAGAAAGTATTTTTACGAAAATTATCAATGAGACTATCCCCTCGCACAAGATATTTGAAGACGACCGAACATTCGCCTTTCTTGATATCCATCCAGTCCAGCCTGGGCACACTTTAGTCGTACCCAAGAGACAGATTAATCGGTTAGAAGAGTTGACAGCCGAGGATTACAGAGCACTTATGAACACTGTGCGGCTTGTGATGCATCGTGTTGTGGCGGTTCTTGGACAAGAATATCGTGCCTGCTTGAAGGCGGAAGGATTCGATGTGCCACATGCCCACGTCCACGTTATACCCTGTCGGACAGCCGCCGATTTCTGGGCAAAACAACGCCTGGATACCGAGCCAGACCACGAGCAATTGGTTGCAATGGCGAGGCAGCTAGCGTTTTAAGGTATCTTTATAACATGCTTGAATTGACAATAAGTCAATTAGATGATATATTTCATGTAGTTTCAAACTAAAACAAACACATGATACTGATTTTTCAACGGTATATTACAATTACTTTTTATATACTTCTCAGCCTGACCTTTTTGCTGTATGGTATGCACTCAAAAGAATTGGCTTCTCTCTCTTCAGTGCCTCGTTTTTCAGTTGATGCCGGAGCAATAGCTTATGATGGAGGTGCCAAGCTAGCTAACGACCTGCATCATCATATGGATAAGCAAACCTTAAAGTCGCTCATAAAATATTCAAGCGAAACTTTGATACAAATCGAAGCTCGTAGGTTTGTGGTGCGTAAGGTTAATTGGCACAGAACGCATATGGCTTCAGGCTTCAGGTTGTGGTTAGATTACATTCGGATAAAGTTTTCATTTTTGGCTAAAGCCTCGAAGTACTTGCAATTCTTTTGCAAGCCGCTCTCTTAACGCTTGGTGCTCCGTGAGTTGCTCGCGAGTTTGAGCTACTACTTTTTCGGGCGCATGAGCAATATATGCTTTATTGTTGAGCCGAAGTTCAAAGCGCTTAATTTGCTCCCGAGTAGTTTCAAGGCGCTTTTCTAATTTTGCATGGTGCTTACGGAGGGTGTGCTCATCAACATCCAGCCACGCTTCATGTTTGACAAGTGCCAAGCGCAAACCACGAGGTTGATCAACCTTTTCAACAGCGTGCAAGTTAGCGAGCTGGCGCACAAGCTCATGATTGTCACTAATTAATTTATCATCCGTAAAGAGCAATCGTTGCTTGCCGGCACCTAACTCATTAGCGACAAAACGTGCTTCAGTAATGACTTCTCGTAATTCAGTAAAAGCTTTAGCTGATCGCACAGTATACTCTTGGTATGGTTCGGGCCAGCTTGAGTTGATAACCATATCCTCCTCCCATTTTAGGGTTTGCCAAATGGTTTCAGTAACAAATGGTGCAAAAGGATGGGTAATTTTTAAAAGAGTTTCAAGTGTATAGGCTAGTAATGGTTTGTTAAGTGACACTTTTGAAGCTTCGATGTACCAATCTGCAATGTCGTTCCATATTAGATGGTAAAGTGTTTCGTAAGCTTCATTAAAGCGGTAGGTATCGAGAAGCTTGGTGATACGCGTATTGGCTCTGTCAAGTTGACGTAACGCCCAATGATCCGCAAGAGATTCTGGTGTAGGCGCCCGTTCTTTATAATCATCGCCAATAGTATCTTCAATGTAACGGGCTATATTCCAGAGCTTATTAGCAAAGTTGCGGCCCGATACAACTGCTGCTTGGCTGAAGGCTTGATTATTCCCTGCTCCCCTATTGGCAATGATTCCCATGCGCAGCGCATCTGAACCAAACTTCTGAACTATTTCTTGAGGATTCAGAACATTACCCTTACTTTTGCTCATTTTTTGACCATGAGAATCAAGCACTAAACCATGGAGATAAACATCTTTAAATGGTGCTTTGTTGGCACTATACAGCCCTAAGATGATCATGCGTGAAACCCAGCTGTATAAAATATCATGGCCTGTCTCCATGACGCTGGTTGGATAATAATCACTGAGGTCACCGCCTGGATTTGCCTGAGTCACAATAAATGGCCATTGGCCAGAGCTAAACCAAGTATCGAAAGTGTCAGGATCACGCCGATACGTTTTCCCGTCTA
The DNA here is from genome assembly GCA_029288315.1 of Candidatus Saccharimonadota bacterium. Classification (GTDB taxonomy): domain Bacteria; phylum Patescibacteriota; class Saccharimonadia; order Saccharimonadales; family EFPC-124; genus JARIHL01. Next base: position 18,328 of record JARIHL010000006.1, on the reverse strand, counting down.
TTTGAATCGTTTCTTCCTCTACTCGGGTATCGAAAATCCAATCTTCGTCATTATTCACATTTTGAAATGCCGGAATAGGAATACCCCAAGGAATCTGCCGACTAATATTCCAGTCGCGAACTCCTTTAAGATAGTTGATAAGTACTTTACCTTTACTAGAGGGATAGAAAGTAATGTCCCCTTGCTTAATTGCCTCGAGGGCTGGCTGTGCAAGTGGCTTCATGTTAATGAACCATTGATCCATTAACATTGGCTCGATAACCGTTTTACACTTATAGCACACCCCTACCCTATTCTTATAATCACGCTCTACTTTGACGAGTAAATCTTTCTCTTCCAGAGCTTTGGCTATGGCTTCCCGCGCTTCGAGCACAGTCATGCCTGCAAACCGCCCTGCCCTCTCGGTTAGCCGGCCGTCAAGGCCAATGACTTGAATAACTGGCAGGTTGTGACGCTGAGCAATATCCCAGTCGTTAAAATCATGAGCTGGCGTAACCTTAACAACACCGGTGCCAAACTTTGGGTCGACATGTTTATCGGCGACTACTTTGATTGTGAAAGGGCCATTAACCCCCATAATCTCGATTTCTTTACCAACATAGGGTGAATAGCGTTTATCATCCGGATGGACAGCTACCCCTGTATCACCAAATTTTGTCTCTGGCCGGGTTGTGGCAAGTATAAATGGACCATATTTCAGATAGTAGAGCGGTGTCGTACGATCTTCGTATTCAACCTCAATATCGGAAAAGCCTGTATGATGCTTCGTACAGTAATTAACCAGTCGCTTACCTCGATAGACGAGGCCATCATCCCATAATTTTTTAAACGTTTTATAGGCAGTTTCGATAACATTTTTATCAAGAGTAAATACCAGCTTTGACCAATCAGCGCTGGCGCCAAGCTCGCGCAGCTGGATTTCCATGTTGCCGCGTTGTGCGGCCACAAATTCCCAAACCATACTATATAGTTCCTCACGGGAAAAATCAAAGCGATTTTTGCCTTCTTTTTCAAGTTGTTTTTCAAATACTACCCATGTTTCAAAACCAGCATGGTCAGCACCTGGAATAAACACGGTCGACTGCCCTTTTTGACGATGATATCTAATAAGGATATCTTCAACAGCAGTCATCAAGGCATGGCCCATATGTAAGTTGCCGTTGGCATTTGGTGGCGGCATAACGATGCTATATACCCCTTTATCTTTGTTGGGGTTTGGTGCAAAGGCTGCCGCTGTTTCCCACAGGGCGTAAATAGTTGGTTCGTATTGTTGGGGTTCGTAGAGCTTGGCTAATTTCATAATAATAACTTTCAAAAATTTCACACGAAAAAATAACTATCCCAGATAGTTTTCACCTCTGAATATTCCTCAAAACTTCACACTGGTTTTTGTCATTTTTATTTTACGTGATTAGTATAGCACATCTTGCCTTGAGATCTGCTAAGCTGTTATCGTGAAGAGCATTGCCTTTGTCATTATCCCCGGACTCAACGATAGAAGGCCGCTTTTTAAATGGTTCTATCGGTGCATAGAAAAGTGGTGGAGTCGAAATGGAGCGACAGCAGTCGTCGTGATCACTGATTGGCACAGCCCTGAACAGTATCAAGAAAAAGTAGAACGCATTCATCAAGAGATCCAGCAACTCATAGGGCAGGGTAGAGAAGTGGTTTTGGTGGGTGTGAGTGCTGGTGCAACGCTGGCTATCTTAGCTTTTGCTCACAACCAAAAAAGGGTCGCTGGCCTTATAACAGTCTGTGGTTTTCTGCGGCCAGCGCCGGGTGATGAGGAGAAGGTTGAACTTATTGATAAAAGTTGGTACAAGGCAGCGCTCGCCTCAGAGAAGGCGATAGCTGGGCTCACCAAAGCTCAAAAGCAGCAGATTATATGCTTAACACCGATTAAAGATAGGGTGATTAGACCAGAATATGCCTTTATACCAGGCGCGAAACGCTTAAACTTTTGGGGAATAGGGCACCTTCAAAGTATCTTCGTTGGGCTGATATGGTATCGAGGAATAATTATGCGGTTGGTGAGTAGTTATACGCGAGGAGCTAGCACTCTTAAAAATGATTAATGAGTTTGTGAAGGCAGCTAACCACATGAGTAAGCCTACGGTACCATGCTGGAAGCTAATGGCTCTATCATTGCGCTGAGACGTCGTGAGGGGCGCTGCAAGGCCGTTTGATGGAAAGTTATGAGCCTTTGCCTGACTTTGGCGCAATATGGCCGTTTTAAGGCCTCAAAACCTAAAGTCATAAATTTTCTTTACTCGGGCTTTTGATAACCGACTGACGCCAGAGTAGGGGAGACCAATAATTTTGACTACTTTAGCATGGCTACTGCGAGAATAACTTACTTATCTAAATAAAGGTGACCCCGGCCGTCATTGGGCGGGGTCACAGCAAGCGTTACTTACCGCTGACGTTTTTGCCGTCTTCGTCCACTTTTTCTATCCTCCTTTTCCGGCCGCTTATTGAGCCTGAGTTGGTGTTCTGTCATGCGGCGAACACAGTCTGGTGTATCGCATGAATTGCATGAGGCTGTTTTTACGACCTTATTCTTTTTACGAATAAGGGTCGTGTGGCCGGTAAGGTAGGAGCACATCTAGCAGCATCCCAAGAATGGATGAATCAACAAGCTCTTCTTCTCTGATTTCATCCAGTGTAGTCAAGCTGACATACGTTCGCTCAGTGTCTGTGGCAACGCCATGTACAATACCGATTTCTTGTTGAGTACGGAGAAAATCAACCTGTTCGTTGGTTAGCTCAGCTGCGAACACATGAGCACGGTGGGCTGACATCGTGGCTAGAAGTTGGCGTTCGCTATGCAAGGTAAAGCATTGAGGATCTAATTCCAGCCCTGTTTCTTGCAGACACTCCTCAGCCGCTAAACTGTAAGGATCCTCAACAGGCTTAAAACTAGATCCGCCTGGCACCTCCCAAACATAACCACTTGGGTTGGAGACGGGTGTTCGAAATTCACTGATGAGTACAATCAGGCTATCGCCTAACCGCTCAGCGCGCTGAAAGAGTACGATGGTCGCGATGTCGGGCCGGGCTAGAACGACTTCGTTAATCTTAGAACGGTGCTCAGCCGTGATATATACTTCGGCATGGAGACCCCAAAAGAAGGTCAAGCGCCTCTTCAGGCCGATTCGGTGCGTCCAGACAACCCGAGCATGCTCAAGTACATTGCCGGCTGTAAGTAATGCGCTATACCATTGCTGAAAATGTTGGGTGCGCCAGATGAAGAGGGGAACTTCGCGCTCGCCATCTTGCCGCCAAGCACCTTCGCCCATGAGCTCGAGAGCGTTTGCGACAGTGTTTTCAAGTGTCGTTGCTTCTGGCACTTCCAGCTTTTGGGCATGGTACCGAAGATACCGAGTTTTCCAAGCTCCTTTCGGTGCCCCAAAGACAATCTTGCCTGAATTACACCACACCCCCCATACAACACTGCTCGTTATGCCGGGTAATGTCTCTCGGTCTCGTGGCATCCAAGTCAGAATACTATCCGCGAGGTGTAGATGTCGTTCTTCCCACTCAACTATTTGAACATAGTCAACTTCAGTAAGAACAGTGCCAAGGCGCGCTTCTGGTACAAAAACAACCCCATCGTACCCAGCTTCTGCAAGCAGGCGCAAGGCCTCAAAGCGCCATGATGGGATATTTGCATCTGTTGGAGTAGGGCCGAGGAGAAAAATTGACTTCTCGTAACGACGAGGAGCTTCTTCAAGTAGGTAGATTGCTCTTAGCATGATTCTCCAAAATGGGTAGGGGCTACTTTTGCCAGAGGCAAAACATCAGTATGATTACATCATTACCACCCAGTCTTGTAAAGTATTAAACCCTGCCCCACCCTCCTATCTCTCCTCCCAGAGAAACAGTCCGCTCGCGGGACAGCTCGCTGCCTTCCTCCCGGGAAGGTCGAGTCCCTGGGAGGAGAGATAGGAGGGTGGGGCAGCATAAACCTACCTGAATCTTGAAATCCAAACAAACCCGGGGGTGGCACGCGAAAGTTCCAATGGTTCAGCCAGGCGCAGTTTGTTATGATAAAAATGTTTAGTTTTCTAGTCTTTCAGGGAGTATAGGGCATGAAGCAATTGCTGAAGAAAATTTTGCCACGCGGCATACTGCGACAATTAATTAATCCATATCATTGGCTTGAAGCACTCGCGGCAAATATTCGCTATGGTTTTCCGGCTCGCCATATGTATGTGGTAATGATTACCGGTACTAACGGTAAAACCACGACAGCTAGTTTTATGGGAAGTATTTTGAAAGAGGCTGGCCACAGAGTTGGCGTGTGTAGCACTGCTTATTTTGAAATCGCTGGCGAGCGAATCGCTAATGACCTAAATTTTACCGTTACCAATCCTTTTAAGTTACAGTCTTTATTAGCCGAAATGAAACGGGCTAAAATAGACCATTTGGTACTAGAGGTGACCAGTCATGCTCTGTTGCAGCACCGAGTTTGGGGCATCCCCTGTGACGTAGCAATTATGACGAACCTGTCCCAAGATCACCTAGATTACCATGGCTCTATGGACAATTATGCAGCAGCGAAAGCCAAATTGTTTTCCCGGCAGCCGCGTCTCATCGTGTTAAATCGTGATGATGAATGGTTTGATTACTTTAACCAATTTAGCGCTGCTGAGCAAAAAATGAGCTTTGGTGTGCATAATGAAGCAGATGCGCGCATTGCTCATGCGCATCTACATAAAGATAGCAGTGATGTAGAGCTAGAAATAGATAATCAGACTGAAGTTAAATTCACAACAAAACTACCGGGGAAATTCAATGTATATAATGCCACTGCTGCAGCAACTGCAGCCTATTTAATGCATATTGATATTCATCAAATAGAGCAGGGGATAGAAGCGCTTCCATCGGTGCCCGGCAGGCTTGAACGAGTGGCTGCCGGGCAACCTTTTGAGGTATTTGTAGATTACGCTCATACTCCTGATGCATTAGAAAATGTACTTGAAACGTTGAAGCACTTAACGAAAAACCGCCTCATCTTGGTTTTTGGCGCCACTGGGGACCGCGATAAAGCCAAGCGGCCTATTATGGGCGAGATTGCTACCCGGTTAGCTGATCGTATTTTTGTAACTGACGACGAAACCTATACTGAAGATGGGGCTTCAATTCGTACCATGCTAATGGAAGGTGTTAAGACAGCTGGCGGCATAGCTAAAACCGAAGAAATTGCTGACCGAAAAGAAGCGATCGAAAAAGCACTGAGCATTGCCCGTCGCAATGATACTGTGGTGGTAACAGGCATAGGCCACGAACAGTACCGCATTATGGGCGGTGTTCGGGAGCCGTGGAATGAAGTGAAGATTATCAGGGATTTATTGGAAAAATAGATTTTAGTTGAGTGGTTAACTTGCAGGGATTAGATTAAATGAAGCGAACCAAGGAAGTGGCCTGCCAGCCACTTCCTTGGTTCTCGTGGGCGCCGAATTAGACGACTTGCGTAACTACTCGTTGGATACGGAGGCTATAAAAACCTTCGTCTCCTTATCGGAACCGGCTCCAGAGTTATTTGGTTGATAATCGCGCCGCAATTCTTGCAGGAGGTGACCTTCCACCGGTTGAACTGCATCTTCCAACGCAGTTTCTTAACCTTGACTCGTCTGGCTTGAGGTGGATGGGAGCAGTCTTCTATCCTCTGCTTGGGTTTCAGCCATCTCATAATCGTTTCCTTTCACCAGAAGGATAGCCGTTTGTGAGATTATGTACTTAGTTGAGTAAAGTTGCAATATCTAAATCATGCACCATCCTCACTTCCCTTCTCAAACCGTGTTACCTGACCTTTTGGTCAGGTAACACGGTTTGAGAAGGGAAGTGAGGATGGTGCAGATCTAAACCCCTGTACAGTTCACTCTTCCAACCAAAAGTCAGGGAGCACCACCGGAAATACTGTCGTCACCAAGGTAGTGATCACTACCTTGGTGACGATGCTTCAGAGCGACTTATGTTGCAGGAGCTGCCCGCACCGGCCACAAGTCACTACACGATATTTGCGCGGCACTTTTTGTGGCCCAAGCCATTTCTTCTCTTCTCAATCCTTTTCTTTCGCCTCCAGCGAGGATGAGGGCAAGTCGTTTTGTCGACTGGCTGCCGTGCCCACCATTTCATAGCACATCTCCTTATGTAAGAAGGGATGGGATTGCATTATAAACTACTGTGTAGTGATCGCCAAGTAATCGTTTCAGCGTATAAACTTTCCAAGTGTCCGATAGAGAGAATAAGACAGTTTTTTAACTGGCAACTCCCAAGTACCGTGCATGTCACGCACCTCGCCGCCAAATGATTGCTTAAAACGTGTAAACCCTGCCCATTTGTGATTAGGTTGGTCTAAAGGCGCAATGCCATAAAAATCAAACCACTTTTGCCCGTTTCGTTTGGCATCGATAATCATATGACTAACCAGAGGAGTACCTGGATGAAGTTTGCGTGCTTCGAATAATGAAGCGGCATGAGCATAGTAGCGAGTTGAGGGGCTATCAAAAATCAGACTGCTGGCAACTGGCTGGCCCTTCTGTTCGGCAATGTAGAGTTTTAGCGCTCCCAAGGGCATAAGCGTCTCAGCCATCTCTTGGTAGTAAGCGTCTGGATGGGGATGAATACGGTTATGCTGAGCTACTTCGTGCATCATGCCCAAGAAGATGGGTAGCTCCTTCGGATCGTGACTGACCCGGAATGAGATGCCTTTTTTTGCAGCAGTACGGTGCAAATTGCGGTTCGTGGCAGTCATATCAGCCAGCAGTGAATCTTCATCAGATGAGAGCTCTTTTACCCAGGTAAGGCGTGGTTGAATATCGCGATGCGCCCGGCGTAAACCAATAGTATGAAGATCACGCAGTGTGAGATTACCTTGAGGCTCGACCCGAATATAATTTACTTGTTGCTGTTTAGCGCAAGCAACGAGCGCTACGATAGCGTCGTAAAGGTGAGTGACTGAGGTGGCTGTCGGACCATACGGGCAATAGAGGCGAGTGCCAAAACGGCTGCGCTCAAAAACGGCTAGCCAGCTCCATTCTTCGTTCGCAGCGTAGAACACTTGCTTGCCCTGCGCCACTTGAAATACGGCCCACGGAGTCATTTGTAAAAAGTGTGCGCCAAGCTGAATTTGCTTTTTATCCCACTTTTTATCGGGTAAACCAGTGTGCCAAATTGCTGAGGACATAACTTATGATTAGCGTAGCATAAAAAGCCTGAGGCTTGTGATAATTAACTTTTGCTATAGATTGTTTGGAATTATTGGGCAGGGGTTTCTAAACACTGGGGTGGCACGCCACGGGGCTGCCCCTAAAATGTTTTTTATGTAATTCATAAAAAACATTTTAGGGGCGGATGGCGTGACAGGACCCCTTCTTACGAAAATCCATGCCCAATAATTCCAAACAATCTATAAAAAAAGGACAAGCCCCAGGCCGGTTGGCGCTGGGGCTATAGGCGTTACCGCTTGTGGCGGTTGCCGAGTACGTCAGTTAGACGCGCTCTGTCCTTCGATGATTCAGTAGCGGTGTGCAGAGAGGAGTTGTCGTTCTACTACCTCTCCATCCATGCCTGCCTCAGGATTGTAACCGAGAGCAGCATACGCTGTCCAGAACTGTCCTTGCAGACAGTTCAATTCGAATAGCTGCTCTTCGCCGTTCGCCACTCTGTGAACGAGCCAGTACTGCCTGGCCACAGGCACGGGAGCCCTGGGAGGGACAATGAGGGGAGTGGGGGTGTCGACATGGTTTTCGAACTTGAGTTCGAGCATCCGAGACTCCTAATTGGTGATGTAGGCTGTGCCGAGAAGATCTGCATCTTCGGCGGAGGGTGTTAGAGAGAAATGACCTTCTATTGGACGGCCACTCTCTAGTGTGCCGCCGAAGAAGAAAGCGCCACTTGTTCGTTCGTGTTCAACTTCTGAAGCTATCAGTGTCACGGGGATAACTTCACGTGTCTCTGGATCGCGCAGGCGCAGAACGGCTACGACTTCTCCAGGCACTTTACCACATTGAATGAGCTGATTGAGGGGAGAAACGCCATCTGGAGTGTCCAGAAGTTCATATCTCGCCCTGATATGTGGCGCCAACTCTGGCGGCACTTGGCTCAAGGTTCACCTCCTTTCATCGAAGGATAACTAATATTGACATAATACTCTATATTTGTCAATGATCTATAATAAAGATTCACACATGACGTCTTTCGTATTTACAGTATCTGTTCGTATGGGCAAGTGTGTTTTCTACTAAATTAAACAAGTGGTATTTATGGAACAAAGTATTTTCAAAGCATATGATATTCGCGGTAAGGTTGGATCTGAACTTACCGTTGAAGGTTGTATCGATATAGCCAGAGCATTCGCTGATTGGCTACCTACGGAAGGAGTAATAGCAGTTGGTCATGATATGCGGCCAGATTCTGCGCAGCTAGCCCAGGCATTTATGCAAGGCCTGCAAAAACAGGGCCGCGATGTTTGGGATATAGGTCAAGTAACGAGCGATATGATCTATTTTGCCGTTGGCAAATTTGACTTGGCCGGAGGTGCTGTTATTACCGCCAGCCATAACCCCGGCGAATACAATGGCATTAAACTGTACCGGGATAAAGTAACGCCAGTCGGTCTCGATTCTGGGTTAGATACTATTCGCGATAAGGCGGTTGCAGGCACTTTTGAACCTGAGGCTGAGCAACCAGGTGGCCGTCAGCGCCGGAATATCACCGAAGAATGGGTCGAGCATTGTCTTACTTTTGTGCGCAGTCTCAAACGGTTTCATATTGCTATCGACGCCGGTAATGGCATGGCTGGGGCAATTTTGCCACATATCCTTCCAAAGCTGCCCTTGAACGTTGAGGAAATGTATTTTGAGCCGGATGGTACCTTTCCTCATCACGAGGCCAATCCGCAAAAACCGGAGAACCTTCATGATCTCATGAGGTGTGTAACTGATAGGCGGCTGAACTTTGGCATTGCCTTTGACGGCGATGGTGATCGTGCTGGTTTTGTTGATGATAAAGGCCGTATGGTACTGGGGAGTGATTTAATGAGCATTGTGGCTCGGTATTATCTACAAAAATATCCAGGTGCACCGGTGGTACATGAGGTTCGCACCAGCCGCGCAACCATTGAGTTAGTGAAGCAGTGGGGGGGTGTTCCGGTTCGCACTAAGGCTGGTCGCGTATATATCGGCGCAAAACTACGCGAAATTGGTGCACCATTTGGCGGTGAAACCACAGGGCATTTCTTCTTCACTGAAAATTTTGATGCGGACAGCGGTTTAATCACAGCCTTAGTAGCTATGCAAGCTATCAGCGACAGTGGCAAACGGCTCAGTGAGCTGGTGGACGAGTATCATCTCTATGCTATGGGGCCAGAGGTAAACTTTACGGTTGCGAATCCGCAATTAGTGTTTGACCGGCTGCGAAAAAGCTTTGTGGATGGCCAACAAGATGAGCTAGATGGCCTCACGGTCAACTATCCCGATAAGTGGTTTAATATTCGGGCAAGTAATACAGAGCCGGTCATGCGTCTGAATGCGGAGGCTAAAACTCAAGCCCAGCTTGATGATTTTGTAAAACGCATCAGGTCACTAATTGAACAATAGGAGTTGTTATGTCTACATTGCATGAATCGCTTCAATATACCCCTCAAGAGCTCGCCTTTGGTACCTCTGGGCTTCGCGGCCTAGTAACTGATATGACTGATCTAGAATGCTATATTAACACACGCGGATTCTTAATTTTTCTTGCTGGGCTGCGTCATGTAAAACCTCATTCGATTGTCTATATAGGTGGTGATTTACGCCAGAGTACGCCACGTATTTTATCGGCTGTTACCAGGGCTATAGAAGACGCGGGCTACACACCCGCTTACGTTGGCTTCGTCCCTACGCCTTCGATTGCATTTTACGCGCTCCAAAAACATGCACCTTGTATCATGGTGACGGGCAGTCATATTCCAGATGATCGCAATGGTATTAAATTCTATAAAGCCGACGGGGAAGTGCTAAAAACGGATGAAGTGCTTATTCAGGAGGCCGTAGCCGTTATTCGCCGCGTACAATATGAAATGCCGGCTGAGGATTCACCCTTTAACGAACAAGGTATGCTGCGTCAAGCGGTGGTGCTACCACCAGAAGATAGCGGGGCGCGTGAACTCTATCATCAGCGCTATATATCAGTTTTCTCACAAGCCCTTACTGGTAAGAAAATTGTATTCTATCAACATTCAGCCGTCGGCCGTGATCAATTAGTAGCAATTTTACAAGCCCTTGGAGCAGAGGTGATCCCCGTAGGACGTTCTGACAAGTTTATATCTATCGATTCTGAGAATATAACACCTGAGCATAAGGCCCACCTTAAGCAACTCAGTAAGGATTACCCTGATGCATTTGCGGTTGTCTCAACTGATGGCGACAGCGATAGGCCGTTAGTCATTGACGAACAAGGTACATTCCATCGAGGCGATGTGCTCGGTGCTTTGGTTGCGGAGTGGCTTCAGGCAGATTTTGCTGCTTTTCCGGTGAGTGTGAGTGATGGAGCGGATACGTATCTGAACGAAAAAAACATACCCTGGAAACATACTCAGATTGGCTCACCTTATGTTATTGAGGCTATGCAAACGGCAATGGCAGCTGGAAAGCGCCATCCGGTGGGCTGGGAGGCAAATGGTGGTGTATTAATTGGAGCAGACTTATCCATAAAAGGGCGGCAATTTGCAGCCTTGCCCACGAGGGATGCTCTTCTGCCAATTATCGCTATCTTGTGCATGGCTATTGATAAAGATTGTCGTGTTTCAGAACTGTTTCTAGCCTTGCCTAGGCGGTTTAGTGATTGCGGACTGATTGATAACTTTCCTACGACCACTTCACAAGCGATGATAACCAAATTTACTCAAGGTCTTGACTCGGCTAAACAAGAGCTGGCAACCTATTTTTCTACTGAAAAAGGATTCGGTGATATAGAGCATTTTGATCTGCTGGATGGGATTCGTATTTTCTTTACAAATGGCGATGTAGCTCATTTAAGACCATCTGGTAATGCTCCTCAACTTCGTATTTATAGTGTCGCAGATACGCGGGAGCGAGCTTCAGAGATTGTTGCGATGGCTATTGCTGAACCGGATGGTATTTTTCGGCAAATAGAAAAGAGTTTGGGATGAAGCCGTCCGATACTATTTCCCGTCAGGGAAAAGCGCAATTACTATCGCTCACAGAACGATATAAGGTCAAGGCTGACATAATAACTATTAACGACGCTGGATACATTGTTCGTTTTGATAAAAAAATTCCTCACATCGGTAACATCCATGGTGATGGGGCCTCACACTATGGAAAGTGGGATTGGCCTGAGTCTTATGCGCCCGTCATCTGTATTGATGCTGACGATACAATATTCGACTACACCGGAACTAAAAAACTACGTTTGCAAAAATATAGCGAGCATATCCAAACAGCATTTGGAAATGCCATAGCTCCCAAAGTCGCCGAACAGTTAATGAAGATGACGGATCGTTTTGCCCGCTGGCTAGACGGCGGAGCTACGATGTATCATATCAGCGCTCATCAATGGGCGTTGGGATGGGTTACAGCTGAGCTAACTGCCTTAGAAGGGCAGAACCCCTCAGACGCTGAGATTGAACAATGGCTGCATACGATTGAACAACAATTTGAAGCGGTGAAAGATGGCAGTTCGACCACTGAAACCCCGTTTAGTTTTGAAGGTACGAGCCTGGTTATTGAACCCACCATAAGTTACGTGGATATAGCAGACGTCTTTAACCCAGTATTTGCGCCTCAGCGCTACCATGATGTGCTTCAGGCGATCAATAGAATTGCGTCTGAGCAAGCTCGTGTAGTTGTGTATACCTATGGAGAGCCAAGTTTTCAACTAGAAAAACTTCTGAGGTTACATAACGAGCTGGCAGACATAGGATATGATTGGCCATTTGCTGACATTCTGCTTACCACAGAACCGAAAGGTCAGTTTGCTGAGCGGATTCTAGCTGTCAGTCACCAGGCTATCCCGATTGTTAAACAAGATCTGTTTAGCGATGATCCTCATCTTTTCATACTGATTGATGACGATCCTAAACAGCTTGAGAACTTTATGCTACATGAAACAGCGATTCAAAAGAATTCTGGTGCCCATCTGGCAGTTATTCTTTCGGTGAAAAACAATGCTCAAGGTGAAGTGATAAGTACTCCCTATTGGGAAGCTATTGAGCGTTCTCTGCCTCATCCCCAGCGCCGGGTACCTCTAGTGAATGGCGGCAGTAATCCCCCTGATCTGTTGTTGCAGTTTTATTGGACCATGCAAGATGGCCTCCATGTATTACAAGCCAAAGAGACTAATCCTACTATTCGTCATACGCTACAATTACAACAAGCACATTTTGCTAGCCTGTTTGAGCAATGTCTATCTTCTGCATGATACAGAGGATCAATGCCAGAATAGCATAAAATTAGCAAAACTACTTGGCACTCACGCGTTTTGAGTGCTAATATAAACCCGAAGCCTGATCAACAGGCAAGCTATCGACTAAAGAGGAGGATCCAAGATGAGTGCACCACTCAAGCCGCTTGCTGATCGCATTGTTGCGGTTAAAGAAGAAGCAAAGAATAAAACCGCTGCTGGCTTGTATTTGCCAGATAGCGCCAAAGAAAAATCAGCCATTGCTAAAGTTGTAGCAGTTGGTACTGATGTAAAAGAAGTAAAAGTAAATGACCGGATCATCTATAAAGAGTACTCCACAACCGAAATCAAGATTGATGGCAAAGAGTATCTATTAGTCCGCGAAGAAGACGTATTAGCTAAGATTGCTTAGGGAGAATGACAGTATGGCAAAAAAAGTATTTTATGATGATGATGCCCGTCGCCGTGTGCTTGGCGGGGCAAAAGCCCTTTATGATGCCGTTAAGGTAACTATGGGTCCAAAAGGGCGTAATGTAATTATTAGTAAAAGTTATGGCAATCCAACCGTGACGCACGATGGGGTAACTGTTGCCAAAGGCGTTGATCTGCCCGAGGACGACGACGACACACTGGGCTATAAAGTTGGTGCCGAGCTGATCAAGCAGGCCGCTAACAAAATGAATGATGTAGCGGGTGATGGCACAACTACCGTGACTGTCCTGACCTACAACATTTTGAATGAAGCTAATCGCTTAATTGCTGCTGGCCATAATCCGATGGAACTGCGCAAAGGCGTTGAACAGGCCGGTGCTGAAGTACTTGGCAAGCTTGCCCAAATCGCTGAAGATATTGGCAGTGATAAGGCGCGTGTTGCAGAGGTCGCGACTATCTCGGCTGGCGACAAGGCTATTGGCGAACTGATTGCCGATGTCATGAAAAAAGTCGGTGAAAAGGGAGTCGTCACGGTCGAAGAAGGCCAAGGCCTGCACCTTGAATCAGAAGTAGTCGAAGGTTTTACAATGGACCGCGGTTTCGTGAGTCCGTATATGGTAACCGACGCTGGCCGTATGGAAGCAGTGTACGACAAACCAGCTATTGTGATTACTGATAAGAAAGTTTCAAGCGTACAAGACTTTCTGCCGGTACTTGAAAAACTCGCTCAAGCTGGCAAGAAAGATTTGGTGCTTGTAGCTGAAGATGTTGAAGGTGAAGTGCTTGGCACACTCGTACTTAACAAGCTGAAGGGCGTTTTCAACACGGTTGCCGTTAAAGCACCAGCCTTTGGTGACCGACGCAAAGAAGTGTTGCAAGATCTCGCGGTCCTGACAGGCGCAACGGTTATTACAGAAGACCAAGGCTTTACTTTTGAGAACGCTGATCTCAGCATGGTAGGTACCGCCCGCAAGGTGATTGTCAGCAAAGACCAAACCACCATTATTGAAGGTGCTGGCTCACAGGCTGACCTCAATGCGCGTATTAAACAAATTCGCACCCAGGCTGAAGCCGCGACAAGCGAGTACGACAAAGAAAACTATGAGAAGCGTGCCGCAGCCCTTGGCGGTAAAGTAGCGGTTATCAAAGTGGGTGGTGCGACTGAAACCGAGATTGAAGAAAAGAAATTCCGCGTTGATGATGCGGTGGCCGCTACCAAGGCTGCCTTGGCCGAAGGTATCGTGCCAGGTGGTGGCGTAACATTGGTAGACTTGAGCAAATTACTGCAAGTTGAAGGTACTGATAGCATTGCTGCTGGCCGCCAGCTGCTTAAAAATGCACTTGTTCAGCCCTTCCGCCAATTAATGAGCAACGGTGGTATCAATGCAGACGAAAAGCTACCAAAAGTACTTGAGAGCAAAAAAGCTGGCCACGGTTTTGATGTAAACAACCCCGACAAGCTGGTGGACCTCAAAGCACATGGTATCGTAGACCCAGCTCGCGTGACGAAAGAGGCGATTCAAAACGCCGTCTCAATTGCTGCCACAGCTATGACCATGGGTGCGTTGGTAGTTGAAATCCCCGAGAAGGAAGCTCCGGCAGCAGCCGGGGGCGGCATGCCAGGTGGTATGGGGATGATGTAGGGTTATCGTACCCTGTTAAAGATAATCAAAAAGGCTCCTTCAAGGAGCTTTTTTGATTTAAGTATAATGATAGGGTTGAGGATAGGGCGTCATATATATGACGCCCTATCCTAGATCTGTCTGTCGAACGAATGGAAGGCTAGCGGTGGATGAACATCACTGTGTAGGGCCTCACTTCTTGATCAATTGGCCACCGATTGGCTTCTAGATCATCGGGATCAGTACTTGTTGCCAGTAGCATTAACACCTTTAGCGCCAACCACTCTTGCAAATGCATGAGCCATCTATCGTGACGGCTGGTGCCCTTTCCTTTACCGCTCGCTTCGTCGAGCATCATCCAAACCGGATGGCGGGTGTTGAGTGTGAGAGTGGCTGTAGCAAAATCAAACTCCCACAGTCGCTGCGAGTCCAGCATCTCATAACCAAAACTCAGCAATGTTGGTTTTGGCGAATGCCTATTCGTAACTGGTTCACCAGTTGTTGCCTTGTTACTTCTAGCTGTTGGGTGTTTGGCGACGCATCGCGGCTCTTTCGATTTGGTGTCATCAGTTGCCGTACCCTTCTTTGTACGTGGAGGAGGTGAGGTAGCTGTCAATTCAGGGAGAACAGCAGCTAATACCGCATTGCTCTCGACAAGTTGATAAAGCCGCTCGAGCGATTGTTCTCCCAGGCGTTGGTATCGGGCTTCTCGCCGTACTTCTTGTACATCCTCGTAGTGTTTACGACCGTGGTCCTCAAACCATCGGTAGATGACAATGTATGCTGCCCGGAGTGCATCATTGAGCACGAACTTATTGCGCTCCGGAGCCAGCTCTACGTTTTCGATGCGGATGATGCCTTCAAAGAAGCCGGAGCCAAGAGCTTCGAACCCCTCCTGGATATTGGCAAGCCAGCCGCTCCCCATGGCCTGCATTCTGAATTCACGCCAACGGATAGGGTAGTTGTCGTCGGTTTGCATAACAACAACTTCGCCTCTTGGCTTACTGTCATTCCTAGAAGCGCGGTATAACTCAAAGGTTACCCGCCCGCAGTATTCTTCATCATCGTAGCTGATGACTGCTAGGGGTTTACCGCTGTACTCAAGGGGATTAATCTCACGTTCAGTCATTTGATCGGGGCCATTAAAAATGGTCACATAGACTGTCGTACTCCGACGACGCATTTCTGGTCCCAGCTTGCTGCGAATATCCTGTTCAAGCTCGTCAAGATCGATGGTATTAATCACACGATCCTGGGTGTAATTGACGATACGAATCATCGTTCGCCACTGTGTCGATAGGTGCCGAGCTTTAGCTCTGAATGGCTGCGGAACGGTGGGTAAACCACGGAGCTGCCGGAAAGGAATGATGACTTCTCGGTGCTGTTCACGGATTGTTGCGCCCACAAACTCCCATTGATTGGCTGTTGACTGTCCCACTGGCTGACTGATAAAGATGAACTGCTGGCATTTATTCAGGGGTGAGATGAGCCCAAGCCCAAATCTTCCGAGGCTTCCTTTCTGCTTGATACCATAACCGATGCTCTTTAAGGCTTCTTGGAATTTTTCCTCTGTAACACCGAGACCGTCATCCAAGATTACTACCTGCAAGTTTCGTCGGTCGATGCCAATGAACACCTTTTCAGCGCAGGCGTCGATAGCATTCTGTACTGCTTCAACGATCGTCAGAAGTAATGTGGGGTAGGTGTTAGCGAGTCGATAGAGTACTTGACCTTTGTGAAGGTCAAGTTCATGACCGCTATCAGCAGGACTCATTATTTCCCTCCATCGTGGAATGCACGCGTACTGCACAGGCGGTTGAGAGCATTGGATAGAGTAAAGACAGTTTCAAAGCCAAGTAGTTCGCGAAGCTGAGCACGATTCTCGTCAGTACAGGCGTCCGAAAGTACGTACTGCACCAGCGGGTGGACTGCGCCGAGCATTGACGACACCTGTAGGATGAGTTGCGTACTTTCCGCTGGTTGTATCTTAGTTCCTAGAACAGGTACAGGCACGTCTGGCTCTTCTTGGCGTGTTTCTTGAACAACCGTCTGAGCTGCCTCAGCCGTTTCAGTGCTGGCCCGCAATTTTTCCATAGCCGCTTGGAGTACGCTGTCATATGCTTCCTGTAATTCTTCGGCTGTGTAGAGTGGATGGCTGGGTTGTTGCTGGCCACGGGTAACCTTGAAGACGCCCTGTGGATTCTTGAGGCCACATATTTCCTGTGCTTCCTCAAGGCTGATAACAGAAAAAGCCAGCAGCTGGCCCAGATACTTGCTGAAGCTTGGCAACTGGTCAATTTCGGGTGAATCGACACCGACGGTTGCCAAAAAGTGCCATAGTGCATTCATGGCTGCGCCACGCGGCTGGTGGGTATTAGTGAACCAGTAGTGAACCGTTAGCGGTGTGGCCCCAAGGAAGTTGGCAATGACATCAGGGTCAAATTGCCCTTCCTGAAGTCTTTTGACGAGCAAGGGGCCGAGTTTGTCCGGATGCATGTCCTTCTCCGTAGGTCGATGTGAATCGGCTAGAGGTTATGACAACCCCTCCCGTGCTATCTGTTGACAGATCTACTAAATAGTATCATTAAATATACAAATGTAACAGATGCAAAGAGTACGATAGATTATATTCGGTTTTCAGTATAATACTTGTCGAACCCCGATCCCTCTTGCAAAGAAGGGATCGGGGGCCGCTCATCAGAAGTGGGAGTGGCTGCCTATTCAGGTTGAGCATTCTTCGCGCCTCCGTGCTGGTTTCGCTGGTCTTGCCAGTCCAGCCAGGCGGAGAATTCTTTGCCCAAAACGGGGGCGAGAAAACCAGGAAACCAGAATAGGATGATACCGGTCAGCACCCATCCTGCGGATGGGAAGATGGTAAATTCATCCCCTCTGCCGCTAAACGTCAGATACGAATGCCATGTTGCTATGTTGGCGACCGTCGTCAGGATTGCTCCGAGGAAGACATACAGCCATCCAACCATTCGCCAGGTTGGCCACCATCTTTCTTCATCATCACGCACTGGCTCATACCACTGCTGCGGTAAGAGGTAGTGCATACAGAGATACCAAATTCCTCCAGCAGTCAGTGAGTAGATTATCCCTGCCAAGACGCCTAATGCCTTCATCGTTAACCCTTCATGTAATGAGCGGACCATATTATTATACAATAAAAAACAATTTTTAACAATCCTTCATACCTGCACCACCCTCACTTCCCTTCTCAAACCGTGTTACCTGACCAAAAGATCAGGTAACACCACCGGAAAGGCTGCGTTTGGGAAGGGGAAGTGAGTATGGTGTTGAAATACTTATTGAGGCTGATGCGCGCTTGAAAAATAATCAATTTCTTTAATTACATCAAGCAGAGCTTGAGCGCGTTTTGCTTCATCAGAAATATTTTTGGCGGCTTCGTGGGCGGCTTCTACCAGGTCTTGATCATCAGTCGAACGAATGATAAGGAGCAATGTGTCAAACTTTTCTTCAGGGGGAAGATTAAGTTTATCAACAAGTGGGCGTAACTCTTCAAGGGCACTGCGTTTGATGGTTTCAAGGTTGTCATTGGTTGGGTAGGTAGTATTTGCAGCTGGAGTTGAAACGGAAACGGGTACGGCTGTTGCTTCGTTAGCTGCCGCTGCAGCGGCTTGGTGCGTGGGAGTTGAAACGGGTTTATTTTGGCTTGGTACACCAGGCGCTGGTGTTTCTTCAAATTGTAAACTCATATCATGCCCAGAAGCATTATCGCTAACACCGGCCAGTACTTTAGCTAACTCATCGTCACCCGTAGCCGGGTTGTGCTGATCTTGACTAACGTCCATCTGCCCACCTTTATACTTATGCCTATTCTTAGGTTATACTGTAGC
>JARIHL010000001.1 GCA_029288315.1 Candidatus Saccharimonadota bacterium | reverse complement strand
CAACAGCGCCCAGCTTCAACCTGTTCGTTAGCAAGTACTGTTTTATCGGTTTCGCACCACCACTGTAAACTTTCTTTTTGATAGGCTAACCCGCGTTTAAAAAGCAAATTAAAAAGCCATTGTGTCCATTTATAATAGCTTGGATCAGAAGATGTAAATTCTCGAGACCAATCAATGCCAATACCCATTTGACGCAGTTGTTGTTTAAACTTTGTAGTATTCTTCGAAACTGCCTCTTGAGGGCTCATTCCTGTTTTGATTGCATAATTTTCGGCTGGCAAACCAAAAGCGTCCCAGCCCATAGGATGCAGCACGTTATAGCCCTGCATGCGTGCATAACGGGCAGAAGCATCGCTAATCGTATAGTTACGCACATGCCCGACGTGCATAGCCGCACCAGATGGGTAAGGAAAAAAGTCAAGAATATAACGTTTTGGACGATCATGATCTTTTTTAGCCTGGTAGATGCCGCGCTCTTCCCAGATCTTTTGCCATTTTGGCTCAATGTCACTCGGGTTATATCGTTTCATACTACTTTCTATCTTATCAATTAATGCCATTGACTGAATAACTTACTTTAATTGTGCCTTTTTTAGCTTTAATTTTACGAATGAAAACCTTCCCTATGCCACTAACACTTCTCACGTGCGTACCACCGCAAGGAATACCGAATGTATCATTGTATAGAACAATTCTAGCTGGCTTGTTGGCTGGAATGTTTTCGGGAACGTGCCGGCAATATT
The DNA here is from genome assembly GCA_029288315.1 of Candidatus Saccharimonadota bacterium. Lineage (GTDB taxonomy): Bacteria > Patescibacteriota > Saccharimonadia > Saccharimonadales > EFPC-124 > JARIHL01. Next base: position 14,793 of record JARIHL010000001.1, on the reverse strand, counting down.
CATGCATTTGCCCTACTGGCATGAAGAGAATTTTGTTTTCATAGTTATTTAATTGTAGCTGGTCAATCTTTTCTTGAAGCTTCACTTGTATGGCATCATCGACTGGCTGCTGGCTCGCATATTCTACAAAGCTCATGTGTGGATAGTGCGCTCCTTTGCCTGGTATCCAGGGCAACGCCAGGCTTTCTACGGCCATATCCAAAAGATGGCCAGCCGAATGAAGACGAGTATTATCCTTACGTCGCTGCTTGTCTACTGTGCATGCAATGTAGTCATCGACGGTGAAGACGCCCCGTACAAACTCGCCACTATGCTGTACTGTTCCGCTTTCGTCTAGTCTGACTTCTTCTACTTTAAATTCGGCACTCGGTGTCGTTATACGGCCTGTATCCCAGTCTTGTCCGCCACCTCGTGGATAAAAACAAGTTTGATCCAATACAATAACCATCTTACTATCACGCACAAAAACTTCTACCACTGTGGCAGTGCAGGTAAGTACGTCAAAATCTTCTAAGTATAGTAATTTGGTGGCCATATATTTCCTGTTTGCTATTAGAATATTGTTTAAATTTTAAGGTCTCTCCCTAAGGGAGAAGTTTATTGCCAAGGAATATATAGCTAACCATAGTCTATTTTATTATAGCAGACTAATACTCATTTGTAAGAATAGTTCTGACAGATTCAAATAGAAGGGGTCCTGTCGCGCGGTCCGCCCCTAAAATTTTTTTCTTGAATACAAGAAAAAACATTTTTGGGAGCTGCCCCGCCGCGTGCCACCCCAGGTTTAGTTGAATCTGTCAGAACTATTCTTACAAATGAGTATTAACCGCCGGACCAATGAGCTTAAACCGTGGCACTTGCTGACCAATCTTATCCAACACCAGCTCTTCCCACATTGCCAGTGGACGAGCCCATACTTTGCTCATATCGTTATCATACAGCGCGATATAAATGACCAGTGGTTCTAATGTTTCGGAATGTGTGGCTAAGCTTAGTACAAGATACCTACTCTTTTTGCGGTAATGCTGATAGATCATCCCTGGTTGGACCATTATTTTTTCTTTCTGCGCTTTGTATCTGAGTCAATAAATTTACTAAATTGCTCCTTTTTAATGGCCAGCCAATCAGGTGTTTGACGAACAAGCTGTTTTTCCTCTTCTGTAGCATGAAGAAGTATTTTTATTGCCTCTTCGGCAAACACACCATTTTGTGAACCTTTAGCTAGTACAACCGCGCCGGGCTGCATAATAGAATGTACAAAAGCCCCGGCGTCATAAGGGCTCGTAAAACTCCTAACTTGGCAACCTTTTGATGTAGCCGCAGGAGCAAGATATTGTTCAGCTTCTACACCTATAGTTACCACCCAGTCAAGCAATGTCGGATCGCAGGCGTTCCCTACTTGCGTATGCGATTCTTTAGAAAAATCGCCAAGCTCATTCATTGAACCAAGTATGGCGATTTTTTGTTTAGCAGGCAAAACGTACAGTGTTTGCAAAGCGGCGAGAGCGGCTTTAGGGCTAGAGTTGTATGTATCATCAATAATTATTGCTCCTTCTAGGCCGCGCAATAATTGCATACGCCCACTTACAGGCCGGATAGATTGCATGCCTGCAATAATTTCATTAATTGGCATACCCAGTTTAACGCCGACCGTTGCTGCTGCGACTGCTGCTTTGATATTGTGTTCGCCAACCAGCCTGAGTGTCACCGGCTGCTCGCCAAATTCTGGTGAAACAAACTTACCTTGAAAGCCAGTGTTAACATCAAAATCTTCCACAATATACCGATACTCAGCCACACCACTCGTACCATAGGTATCAATATTTTCAGTCTGAACATACCGTGCAAATACACTATCGATATCATCCCGATTAATAATAGCTAACTCGCTAAAATTGATAACCGATAGCTCTTCTTCAGCAACTGCATCAAGGGTACTAAAAAACTGCATATGCTCTGGTGCAACAGCCGTTACGATAGCGACATCGGGCCGTAAATAGCGGCGAAAGCGTGAAATATCGCCCGGCTTATTTGTTCCAAGTTCAAGGATAATTATTTCGTAATTAAAAGGGGCGCGTATTTTCTTCTGCATGCTGGCCAAAATCGCCAGCCAAACCAAAGGATTACGCACATTTTTTGGATACGGAAGATCAAAAATGGCTAAAGGCACACTAAATTCGGTATTATGATTACCATAGTGCGTCATAATCCGGTAGCGTTGATTAAGCACAGTCGCCGCAAAAAGCTTTGTGCTTGTCTTGCCCACACTCCCAGTAATGGCAATAAGTTTTGGTTTATGCTTTTTCAAGAAACGTTTGGTTTGCAGTTCTAATAAAGCAAGGACAATATTTTTCATAACTACCACCAGTATACATGGTGAACGGAGAGAGAGTATATAAAGGTTTATTCAGTCGTCGCCCCATTGCAGGGGCGACGACTGAGCCGAAGCGTTGTTAGCGAGTCAGCTTCTGCGGCCGCGACCATTTTTTTGCTCGCGCCTTATGATCGCTTCGATGATTCCATGGCCTTTTCTGACCTGCTCTGTGGTCAATCGAAACGGCAGAGCACGCGGGCCGGTGGGGTACAGTACTGCAGGAGAAGTATCGGTAGGTTCACGCCTCCTACGCCATTTTCTCACGAGGCAGCTCCCTTCAATGCCGGTTTTTACCAACGTAGGCAACTTGTCTAAAGCAAGTTCCCTACGTTGGTGGAGCTCCTCCACCGCTATTCCAACCGCCCGGATCTTCTAAACCCGCTGGTCAGCGTGTTGGAGAAGATCAAGAACGGCACGCTGGACGAGGACGAACCTAACCTGGCACCCGTCCGTGGCAACGAAGCTGGTGTATGGCGCGTCGTAGATCGGTTGTCACCATCCGACGTCCTTACCTTGATCGAGTCCTACCAGGCGGGTAGTACAGCTCGGTTGCTTGCCGAGCAGTACAGCGTCAGCACGGCGACGGTCAAACGCCTGCTTCGTGAACATGGTGTGCGCAAGCAACGTCCACGAGTCGTCGCCTGACGTCACCGACTCCCCTTCAGGTGCTTACTGGAGGATGTGGCCGTGATGCCCGGCGGCGCCAGGGTGCATCCTGAGCGAACGGCAACGTACCGGGAACGTCTGATGAGGGCGCTTTGCGGTGATCTTGAACATATTCAGGGTGATCTCGTCACCGTGGGGTTCGAAAGAAGTGGGTTTGGTGCACCTTACGGGGGCGCTTTCGAACCTGTCACCGCAGGTCAGGAGGTTGCTGGCGATGGCCGGAGCCTGGCGGGCTTCCGCATCTTGTTCGGCATACTGAAGCACGCGGTATTGTTGTGTGCCTCCTTCCAAGAACACTCACGAGCGAGATGGCGGTGACTCCAGACCATTTCAGTGGCACCGGGAACGTAGACGCGTTTGTCTGTCAGTTCGATCGCCCAGCAGCTAGCCTTGCCTCCTGCACTAGTCCGAGCCTTGGCCGGTATCCCTGACAGCAAGCCACGCTTGACGCTAATTCCGGGGTTGCCAGAATGAGAAGAATACAAGGAATACTGCAGCGATACACAGCCACGTCACTTGCAAAATTGACATCATCGATCATACTAATGTTCATTAAGTTTGCGACCCGGAGATCATGTGCTTTGGGATAGTGTGCCTGATGTCAAGCACACCGGGCACCTGGTTGAGCTCAAGACAGTTCTATCCAGCAAGATCAATATTAAGTTAGTGAAACTTCCATCGTTATGGTAAGGGGGCGGCACAGTGAGACTTCACTCTATCCGTATCGAGAATCACAGCCGGTTACAGGACACCATTATTGAAGTTCGTGATCACGTTGTGCTCGTAGGTCCGAATGATGTCGGCAAATCGTCACTACTTCGCTGCCTTGATTTGCTACTCGCAGCGAGCGTGGCGCAGCTATACTCACGGATTGGTGCGACAGACTTTCGTGATGCTGATCAGCCGCTAGTCATTGAGGCTGCACTAAACGGCTTCAACGGCAGAGATAAAGCTCTATTTCCGGATGAAATCTCGGTTGACCCATCGACCATACAAACATCGTTGACTATACGACTCGATGCTACCATCGACGCCAATGGCACACTTGACATACGGCGGACGGCTCCTGGCGGAGGAACGGGTCGCCAGCTATCACGAAACCAGCTTATGGGTTTGGGCTGGAAAATGATCGGTGCTAACGCGAGCGTACGTGACTTACGAGATGATCGCAAAACATCGCTCGATGACATTCTGCAAACGATCGACCTTGGTGGCGAAAAAGAGGGCTTCGACGATCTTATTGTACAGTTACGGGCCAAACTGGCAGGCTCCAAGATTCTTGGCGACTTACGCAAAGAACTCGCCGATCAACTTTCACGCGCACTGCCCGAGGTAATTAATAAGGAAGATTTAAGTTTTATTCCTGGAGCCAGCGCCACTAATGATGTACTTAGTGATGTTCGCCTGCAGGTAAAGCGAGATGGGTTGCTGCGTAACCTAACTGATCAATCGGACGGCATGAGGGCCTTATTTGCTATCGCCCTCTACGACTTGGTGAGCTCGTCGGCCAATATAGTCGCTATTGACGAGCCAGAGATCCATCTCCACCCGAGCAGCCAACGGAGCCTCGCCCGCATGCTCCAGGAAGGATCTAACCAGAAAATCCTCGCCACTCATTCGGCAGATATAGTAGGCGCTTTTGCGCCTGAATGCATCGTTGCTGTCAAACCTGGTGGTCGCATTGTTCAGCCTGAAGCAGCATTCTTGTCCGATAGTGATCGGTTAACTATACGTTGGTGGGTACGGGACAAGCTCGAACCGCTTACAGCTGCGAGGGTGATAGGCGTCGAAGGTACCTCCGACCGTATTATACTAGAGCAGGCGGCGAAACTCACCGAACGGGAACTTGACCGCCTTGGCGTATCTGTCATCGAAACCGGTGGCTCCGGTGATATGGGCGCAATCATTAAGCTTTTCGGTGGCAAGGGCTTTGATGTGGATATGTCGCTCTTGATCGATGAGGACGCTATCGCTGATACAGCCGAAAAGCTTGGCGTAGAGGTAGCCGACCTGAAGGCCCACTCAGTCTGGGTATCAAAGCCCGATTTGGAAGCTGAGTACGTCGCAGCTCTTGGTGCGAACCAGGTTTGGTCAGCCCTGCAAGCCTCACACTTGTTTACCAAAAATGAACTTTCCAATTGTACGGCTAACGGTGCGGACGGGACGCGGACGGTTGCAGATGTGGCGGAATTCTGCCGACGGAAGAAGGCAGGCTGCAAGGTGCGCGCGGCTATGGTCGCGGCAGAGTTATTGACTGCCGAGTCAGTAATGAAAATGACAAGTATTAGTGGACTACTTGATGAGTTACGGGAAGTACGGTAGATGGTCGAACCAACCGCAGCTCAACGTGAGATTCGTGACGCTGAGGAACTTGATCTTCTGGTTGTCGCGCCAGCTGGCTGCGGTAAGACAGAGGCAATGGCGCTTCGTGTGGCTGGCCTCCTTGCGCGAGGGCAGGTGGCTTGGCCGCAGAAAATCTTGGTGACGACGTTTTCGAATCGAGCACGCGACAATATTAAGGAACGGCTGCGGAGTTATTTATCGCCACGTGCAATGCGCGACCGAGTGGTTGTGGCTAATTTCCATGGTTTGGCTGCTCGAATCTTCCAAGCACATGCCAATGTGATAGGCCTTGACACGGCAATGGAGATTCCCACCCATGACTGGGTCGGTGCCCACTGTGCCGTCCGCCCACCTGGGTGGGCAGGTCAGCCAAGATCAAATCTCGCCACCACCGGTCGATGATCTGATCCCGCCTCGCTCTGCTGCTCCCCAGGCTGCTCGGTGATTGAAGGTATGTTGATGTCCCCGGTAGTCACCGTCTGCACCGCCTTGACCAGCACATGGGAGACAAGCAGGTGATCGATCAGCTCGCCTCGGCCTCGGTAGATACGGGAAAAGCGCTGATCTTCGGGGATGAGCGACGCCAGGTTCCAGAGCCGTTGCCCATCGCCCTGGTCCGGGTGATCGAACCCCGGGGTGCCGATCTCTGAGCCTGGTGGGCCGTGCAGAAGCTGGGTGGTCGCGGCTTCGGGCTCATCGTTGAGATCACCAGCCACAACCAGCGCACGGCTCTGGCCATCGCCGACCAAGAGATGGGTGGCGTAGGCCCGGATGGTGGCGGCTTCAGCTGCCCTTGCGGTTCAGGGCGTAGACCGCGAAGCGGGCTCGTTCGTCCTCGTCTTTGGGACTGAAGCGGCCCGCCGGGGAAGGTCAAGAGCTTGGATTTCAGGTGGCAGCTGATCACATCAAGCGTGTGGCCGTCAGCCTCGACTCGGACATGCAGAGCGGGACGGCCCATCTTGCTCATGGTGGTGGCGGTGTCGTCTACCTGGATGGGACGTAGCCCTTCGGGGAAGTTCGTAACCTGCTCGACGTTGCCGAGTGGGAAGCGGGACAGGATGCCCACGCAGATGCCGCGGCCGTCGGGATCAGCCAAGGCGGTATGCCAGCTGCCAGCAAGACGTTCGACGAGGTCAGCGAGAGCTTCGGCCTCACCTACCTCTTGCACGGCCAGGACCTCGGGGGCCATTGCCCGACTGAACGCCGAATAATAGAGCGCATGCAACTCAACCAGTCGCGAGTCGCCTTCATTGTAGATATATATCTGAACTGCCCAGCTTCCCATATTTTTCTTGCAAGACGCCATTGCGCTGAAATCGGGTTGTTTATCCACGGTCTCGAACGGATTATCATCGTCGTCAATCTTGCCGAAATCCGCCCTCCTTCCATGCAGTGTATCCCGAAAGATGTGGGCAATTTCAGCCACACCTAGCGAAGATCTGACTTGGATCACTTGGCTCGGCATAGTGCGCACTCCAATCCTGCACTTCTTATTGCTTGTGCATTATTTTTGGTTCATAATAGTTACCAACAATTGAACGAGCCCTATCGCATGCACCACACCTTGTCTCCCATCGAACCGCAACCTACCCCACAACTTGATCCTGATCTACTCACCAAGGCCGAGCAACTCAAGCAGACGTCGCTTTTTGTGAACCCAAGTGATAGCTCTGTACTGCTAGACAAACAATTGATCTTTCTTGTCCTAGCTGGAATGAAGCCGATGACAGAGGTTGAATCAGGCCACTGGGTGGATGTGCCGGGTGGCCGAGAAGTTCAAGCGGATGATAGACGTGAAGTTGAATCGTTCTTGAGGTCACTTGGCGTATACTTTCGCTTGTCACAAGACCATTACTACACAACAGCGCTTGTCTCCCTCGACCCTCAACTGCTTGACGAGTTTGCGCGGGCAGAAACCTATCCTGAGCCATACATATACGAAGCAGTTGGTCGCCTGTTCGGTTACCCCGAAACAGCAGTAAAAGCATTTGCAGCCGACCTCTCACTCTGTATGCCAAGTCAAGAACAAGATCGAATTGAAAGCAAATCTAAAATGTTATCGAGCTTGCTGCATTTCCGCCTGTCCCGTGCGCACTGGCGGGACGAGCTGGCTGTTGTTAAACAATGGCACAAAGTATTGCAAAACTATGGCTTGGCAGATTAGGTGAAGTGTTACTGGCGGGCTCCTTCGAAGACTTTTTCATTGAAACGGTACTGCTTGCCGCTCATGATGTAGTTTTTGCAGGCGTCATTCTTGCATTCATAGACTATCCATGAGCCAGCAGGTTCCTTCTGTTCACTTTTGACCCGCATATTCTTCTTGCAAACCTGACACTTTTTGACTTTCGCCACAGTCAATCTCCTGCCTATTTTGCTGATGCAACATACTAAAGTTGAGCACTACACCAAGTGTGTTGTTGAGCGAGTCGAACATCACGATAACGGGACGGTTGAAGCTTTCTTTAGATTTCCTCATGCCCTCACCATAGGCGAGACGCATAGTTTCTCTTATCGTATCATTCCGGACGGGAACCCGATTGAGGCCGAATCTCACATTCTATATTGGGCAAAATCAGATAACATTAACATGCGGACAGTCATTCAAGCTCAGTTCGATCCACTACTTATACCAACTACAATCTGGCGAGTTGATGCGATTCCACCGCTTCGTGCACCCGGAAGTCCTGAAACGTGCCCAACGGTTGAAGCAGACTTATTCGGTTTTGTTGAGCTTGAGTTCACGCGGCGTGTTCCAGGTTATGGATACGGGCTCGGCTGGAAGTGGCCGAGTGGATCATAGATTTTTGGTTAAGTGTCTCCAATCATAAGGTGAAGGCAGTATTCGTAAACTTCCGCATACAACCCACTTCATCGATCAACATTTCGATTCAACCGCTGTGGACTTCACGTTCTTGACGTGCTGCTCGTATAGCTTATGCCCGTCGATCCCCCGAGTTGGTCGCACTCCTGGCCGATACCAGTCTGCAATCTTTACCCATTCACCATCGACCAGCTCGCAGTACTCCTTGCATGCTGCGATGGTCTGGTGCACTTGGCAATTGGGTGCGGGCTCGTCCAGCTTACAGTGGCAGCTTGCCACATGCTCCTGCCACTGCTTGTGGATGAAGCTGCCTTCACTAGTGCTGAGCAACAGATGCTTGAAATGTTCCTGCTCCTCACCTCTGACATCGCCTAGCATTCGTCGTAGCCATGAATGTCGCTCATCATTGAGCGGATTATGCCAGCCGATGCGATACACTGCGTCGGCAATTATCTGCTCGGTGTCAGCGTCCGAAAACAGCCAGAGGCCAGCCTGTGCGGCCGGGTTTTCGAATCGAGCAGTATCGGTTTTGTATTGGATCGAAACCAATCCAGGGCACGGCCGATATCTAGCCCGCTCGGTACTTCCCAGCCAGCACTATGGAATATTTCACTGAACCTGCCGCCGTGTCCAGTAAGCCAAAAACTTGATTCAATTTCAGCGTTGGTGGCTTGCCGGAAGAACTCCACACCCAGCGCCAAGACCGACTGCTCGTCCTCGCCAGTTCCGGACAGAGTCAAAGCACCGACCAATTGTCGAAGCTGCTCTGTGAGCCGGTCTCGGGCTGTACCCTCGCTTACACGGATCGCTTCCTCGCGTGCCCGTGTTAGGCGTGCCGCATCTTCTAGCGGAACATCTGTAACATCGATACCGAGTTCGGCGAGTAGATATTCCTGGGTGGTTCTGTCGTATAAAGGAAAGCCGACGGTCAATAACAGGCGCTCTGTCCCATCAGACATTATGTCGTTGGCGAGGTTCCTGAACTCACGACGGTTCCTTAGTATGTCATCGTGGTCAATTACAGCCTGATCGCGCTCCAACTCATTAACGAACAGAGTTAGATAGTTTTCGCCAATTGCTTGCTCTCGGGATAAGCCATACAAGCGCTCGGCGCCGCGATTCCACAAGCGAATCTCGTAGTTCGACTCTGGGCCAGCAGCAGCCCAAATCGATGCAGAAACGTTCGCTGCAATCTCCGCGAAGAGATACGCGTCGCGTTCGTCCACCTCGCCGGATCCTTCTTCAGAGCCCAAATACTCGATTACAGTGCATCGTTCTCTTTCTTCATGATCGAATCAACGCAAGTGTACCCGCCGTCGACTATGTAATTACCACCAGTGATGAAGGCCGCGGCATCGCTCAAGAGGAATTTCACCAGTTCGGCGACATCCTCAGGCTTGCCGTTCCTGCCGAGAGGGGTCAGCTGTGTCGCCTCATACGACTCCTCGGTCGACATACCTGTGTCGACCCATCCCGGCGAGATCGCGTTGACACGGATGCCCGAGCTACCCAGTATGTTCGCGAGACTCTTCGTCAGGTTGATGAGCGCTGCTTTGCTCGCGGAGTAGGAGATAGAGGAAAACGATCCGATCAATCCGTCTGTGCTCGCAATGACAACAATCGATGCGCCGATGGGCATCGATTTACTCAAAGCTTTAATCGTGCTGAGGGTTGCACGCACGTTAACATCGAACACCCTGTCCCACGAATCGAGTGTCAGCTCATCCCACTTCTCGAACTCGACAACGCCAGCATTACTAACGATCCCGTCAAAAGGTGGCTTCTTGCAAAGGCTGGCCAGGACCTTTGCAGTGAGTTCACGGTCGGCAAAGTCTACCTGCACCATCTCGCTGACACCTGCAGCGAGAAGTTCATCCGCTTCTTGTTTTCCCGTGTTGTAAGTCCCGATTATCTCTGCTCCCTTGGCAAGGAGCGACTCGGCGATCGCCCTGCCGATCCCTTTCGATGCACCAGTGACTAGAATACGTTTGTTGTTGAAGGTCATGCCGCGTCCTTTCTGCTTACTGACTAGTTTGCTCGCCATACAGTATACTGTCAAGCTCCTCCGGACGATTCCTGACCTCGCCAGCGACGAAGTAATTCATCGGGGCAGAAATGCGAAGCCTGCTTTTGGGAGCGCTAACTCGATGAGGACAGAGACGGGCATCGAAGACAGCTAGCGTTCCGGCAAGCGGTTCGATACTAAGAAGATGGTCATCTGCCGACCTGAGTTCGAGCATACCACCCTGGTGGTGCAGGTGTGAACTCAAAAAAAGCAGGCCGGTTACAGGGTTCGAATCAACATGCCATTCATAACCACCTTCTCCTGGTGGAAGTACGTTTATGTTAACTGCCGAGGTTGTTGAGTGATCAGTCTCTAGCTGGACACCGCTGATTTGTTGAGCTATCTGGAGGAATTGGCCGCGATACAGGTCTACCAACCAAGGTAGATGAATTACTATATCGTCTCCATCTACAAGGCGGTAGCGGATAATTGTATCTGCGCTCTCCAAGCTGGTACTAGTTCCACCTTTAAGTGTCGCGTCGCGGGCGACCGAGCGTGATATATTGTCGATCTGGTCAACCCAGTTCTGCGGCAATAGTTCTCGTACATCTATGAGACCAAAGAATGGTAGCACTGGCCTCCTTCCGTACACCCATACCCTAATCAGTCCTTGTTGCCGTAATTTCGATAGTGTGGGTAAAAAATGTCGTGTCCAGCATTGTGGCATTTATACGCCACAAGATCGGTATTTGCAATAATCCCGCCAGAGGCCCAAGTGAGTGAACCGTACCTGTTAGCCCCAGCGTTTTGCAGGCTTGCAAGAGTTCGGACTTGCTGTACCTTCGGGCGGGAACAGTATCTGAATTCGTCCGACGGCTGGCATATTCAATACAGCTCTTTAGTCCCCATCTAGCGATGTGTGTCAGAGATGTTCGGTTCAGAAAAGAGATGTACATGACCCCGGTATGAGGCTTCAGCCATCCGCGCAAAAGCGACAAGAGTGCTCCGAGGTCCATGTTGACGTAGGAGCCTGAGGTGAATATTGCCATGATTAGATCGATGTTTGTGAAACCGTCCGATGGGACCATCTCTAAAGACGTGTTGATCAGATTGAGATCCGCCGATGTCCGCGACTTAAATACTTCAAGCATAGTCGGTGACACGTCAATCCCGGTATAGTCGAGACCAAAGGTCATCTGCTCGGACAACAAGTTGTATCCGAGACCGGTTCCACAGCCGAACTCAAGCACCCTCGGGTTGATGATGGACTGAGGCAACAGTCCGGCATCCAGCGGGTACTCGCCCTCCGGGGCGGTGGCGGCACCCGGCACCGCCTCGCAACAGACAGCAACGACAAAGGCGGCCCCTTCCCGAAGGAAGGAGCCGCCTTTGATCTTGTCACCGACGCTGACCTACTTGATGTTGTTCTTTTGGACCAGGGTTCAAGTAGGGCGGCGATGGTGGAGCATATCGGATTCGAACCGATGACCTCTTCCATGCCATGGAAGCGCGCTACCAAACTGTGCCAATGCCCCGCACTATCACAAACAAAGGCTATTTTATCAGATTGCTGAGGAATATAAAGATTAAAATGGGTGGCTCGTGCGCGCCCACCCTGGGGAGCTTTTTGGTTTGGTTGTTTTTATTTTCTTCGCCGCCGCATGCAAGATCCCCGATGCGCACGAACTTATCTATAGTATTATGCTTATGGCATTTGGCGTCAAGTAGTGTTTTGCTCTGCTTGCAGTGGCACTACTCGTAGGCTAAGTACCAGGGCAAAAATAATAGCAAAGCCGCACATGATTGAGGGAATCCCAGCGAGTGTCTCAGGGCTTATGAGATTAATTATCGAGGTAGGCACCAAAAAGGAAACATATCCAAAGGCAAATGCGCGCAAAGCTCGACGCTGTTTAACATGATTCGCTTGCTTTGCAAAGTACAGGCTACATCCTAAACCCAAGATCACCCAGCCATAATAAAAAATACTATACAGCCATGTTGCTTGGGGTGTTAACTCAAAAATCACATAGTTTCCTTGGCACTGGTTGCCTGTAAAGGCGATTGTAGCCAAGGCGAAATAGCCAGCAAAACCAGCTGCAGTTATGTAGGCTGCACCAATGAGCCATTTATTTTGCTTGCCCGCTAATGCGTGCCCAAAATGTAGGCCAAGTGGCGGCAATGCTGTAATCGCCATAAACCCAACTCGTGACCAATCCATGCCACTCAAACCTAAACCACCACACACCATATATTCAGCGAGCTGGAATACCGCCAGCATAATGAGCAGAAGCGTAGCCAATCGAGTGAGTGGTGTCATATGATAACGCCATAAAACATATGCCGCCAAAGCTATTTCTATCAAAAATGTTGCCAACATTACCGGCGGCGAAAAGCAGAAAAAGGCGTTTTGGTTATATCGACGTATCATAGTTTTGTAAAAAGTCCGACAATTGTAATAAGGCTTTATAGCGATAGGATGTGCTTTGGTATTCTTCCTCAGTCATTTCAGCGCGCGTTTTGGCATAGCCTTCATTGACAAAAATAGGATCAAAACCGAATCCATTCTTACCTTTTGGATGATCGGCCAGCGTGCCATGCATTTCGCTCTCAAAAAAATGCATTTCTCCACCATTAGCTATACAATAGATAATTTTTGCGGTTATCGAACGGTCGCCAAAACCATCAAGCATACGACACATGGCCTCTAAGCCAGCTGTTTCAAACCATTTCACGAACGGCCCAGGCAGCGGAGTGATGGCGTGAAAAAGCAACGCACAATCTTCGACTAAGACAGGCTTCTTCAGTATCTCATAAGCCTGCTTTGCCTTATAAGCTGCCACTTCACGCACATCGACTGATTGGATTTCTGGCAAGTCAATTTTATGATGTGCCAAATCCTGATGAAGCCATTGAGATATATATCTAACTTTGTTGCTATTGCCCGTAATGAACGTAGGATTCGATTTCATTTATGCGCCTCTATGTGTTGATTGACGTCTTTAAGCTCCCGGACAACGATATCTATAACCGTATAAGGCTTTAGTTTCGCCTCAGTATCATCAAACCACACGGAAAACCATTCATAACCATCTATAATATCATTGCTTTCAGTTGTCCAGTTTAAATTTTCTTCCTTTTGTAAAATCGATTGCGCTTGTTTCACGTCAGTGCTATAAAAATCAAGGTGATCGAGCCCTACCTTATCTTTCGATTCTGGCCGTCGTTGCATGATCTTAATAATTTTTATACCACCAGCAAGCTCGCTATTGTTCAGAATCATCTTAGCAACCCAACGGCCATTCATCCAGGTTTCAATCATGAACTTGCATTGGTCGTGCAATTCGTTATAGAGACGATTATATTCTTGACGTTCAGCAACCTTCCAACCAACTGCGATGGGCTTCAGGTTTTGAAAAAATTGTTTATTGCTTCGAGTCGCAATCAATTTTTGCCATTTTGTCTGATAAGACGAGATTGCCTTATTTAGCTCATCAATCATGCTTACTCCTTTAATAACGTAATAAATGTTGTTTCATTAATCTGTTTGATGCCCAGTTTTTCAGCTTTAGCCAGTTTGCTTGAACCAACGTTCTTCCCCACTACCAAGTAGGTGGTATTTTTACCAACACTACTTTGAAAAGTACCGCCACGTGAACGGATTTTTTCGCCAGCTTCTTCGCGCTCCATACTTTCCAACGATCCAGTAATAACAAAGCTTTTACCTTGGAGTGGTCCACCAGTGTTGGCAACTTTCTTCGGCGCTACACCAGCATTGGCAAATTTACTCAGTAATTGTTGATTTTGCTCACTCGCAAACCAGGCCACAATACTCTCTGCCACTATCACGCCAACTCCTTCAACTACCTGCAATTCATCAAGCGTTGCTGTGCGCAAACGATCAAGCGTTTCAAAATGATTAGCAAGGTCTACCGCTGTTTGTGCACCAACATGACGAATGCCAAGCCCATAAATAAAGTGGCTCAGTAATGGTTCTCTCTTCTCTTGAATCGCAGCAATCAGTTTACTAGCAGAGATCTCAGCAAAGCGTTCCAGATTCAGTAATTGTTCTTTGGTTAAAATATACAAATCAGCCGGGTCACGAATTAATTTGGCTTCTAGTAGAGCTAAGACATTTTTCTCGCCCAAGCCTTCAATATCCAGCGCAGCTTTGCTAGCATAATGCCCAATCTGGTTGTGTACGCGCGCTGGACAGGCATAATTTGGGCAACGCCATACAGCTTCGTCTTCTTTACGTTTGACTAATTTTGTACCGCATTCCGGGCAGTGTGTTGGCATCACAAATGTCGGTTCTTTGCCAGTACGCAACTTTTTGATTGACTCCACAACCTCAGGTATAACATCACCAGCTTTGTGCACGATCACCGTATCACCTACACGAATATCTTTACGATGCACCTCACTTTCATTGTGCAGGGTTGCCATTTGCACCGTAGAACCCGCAACCACGACCGGTTCTAGCATTGCTACTGGAGTAGCTGCGCCTGTTCGGCCAATTGATACAAAAATATCTTTCACTTTGGTCTGTCTCTTATACACATCTCCGAGCCCACGAGACTACGCTGC
>JARIHL010000054.1 GCA_029288315.1 Candidatus Saccharimonadota bacterium | reverse complement strand
TAACATTCATTTCTTCAAGGCCAGCTTCCTCCCGAATTTCTCGCTCAGCAGTTTCTTTGGCAGTTTCACCCTCTTCAATATGGCCTTTTGGGATAGTCCAGCGGTCCTTCGCGTCTTGGATAAGTAATATTTCAAGCTCATTCGTTGTTTGATTACGACGAAAAACAACACCGCCCGACGTCGGCTCTCTCACTACTTCTTGAATGGACGGCTTGCGGCGGCTAAAATATTTCCTAAACCGCTCAAACCTTGGTGCTTGCATTCGGTATTCCTTCAATAAGCGTGCGGTAGGCAGTGCCTAACACACCATTTATAAACTTTGATGAATTATCACCACCAAATGCCTTGGCAAGTTCAACTGCTTCATTAATGGCAACCTTTGGTGGCACGACTTCCGGCAAATCAAGTAACTCAAAAAGGGCTTGGCGAAGAATAGTCCGATCAATTCTGGCTATTTGTTCGAGTGGCCACTCAGGAGCAATTGGCTGTAATGTGCCATCAAGTTCCGATATTTTTTCAGCGACACCATAAACAAGTTTGTTAACAAATTCTTTATCTTCAACAGTATCTTGATATCGTTCAAGGTTTCTTTCAAGAACTTCGCTGAGCACTACTGATGTATCGCCGCAGTCTCTACGAAATTCAAACTCGTAGAGCGTCTGGAGGGCAATAATACGACCAAGGTGACGATTTGATGCCATATATATCGATTTCTTATTAAAACTAAAAGTACTGAGAGAATTACTTAACCGCTCCAGCCAATCTCTTGCCAGTTTCGCGTTTGGTAGTTCTTACTTTAATAGGTGATTTTGCGTTAACCATACGTGCTAATTTAAGCACTAAATGACTGCGATGCAAACCGATCTTACGTTTTGAACGCCGGCGCTTTGGGGGTTGACCACCTGCCATAGGCAATCTCCTTTATCATTAAACAGTGAAAACTTAGGAGAAATTATAACGTAATTTGCATCCAGTTACAAGAGCACCTCTCTCTCCACTTAGTAAGTTGCTATAGTCACCTATACCTTTTTGCCTCTCGAGAAAGCTAGTCTTCTGAAGAAAAATAATTATTAGCATTAACTGGTTGTCAAGGAATTTTTTTCATTATTTAATAGGAGTTGTATGTGAATCGGCTCATTCCTTGGAGGTAGTTGTGGCCACTTTAACGGCTCGCAAAACTAGTGAAGAAGGGGTCGTATCTGTCACGGCCTGGGGGGCTACAACCACGGTACCTTTTACAACTGGTAAGTCAGTCGGTTACTATCTGAAGCAGGCTCAAGTGAGCGGACTCAGTAGTAACCAAACGGTTCGGCTGAATGACAAGATTGTACGTTTCCTTGCACTCGCTACAGTGAGGCAGCCAGGTTCAAAGATCGAGGTCATCAATAAGAGCCAATTGTAGATTAGCCAGCTCAAGCATCACATATAGTAGTAGAGTATGGGCAGTAGAGCTGCCCATACTCTACTGCAGACAATCTCATTGCAATTTAAAAATGACTGTTCCCACCTTCATTGCCTCTGTCAAACGCCGCTTTTCCGGCGGTATTACCTAATCTGTTTGATCGGGTAATACGGTTTGACAGAGGCAATGAAGGTGGGAACAGTCGAAAATAGTTGACATTTATTTGTTTTTATTTTATATTAGTATTATACGAGGCCTGAAGCCTACGTACCGATACCGGACAATGGAGGAAGTTGTGCTGAAGTTGCGTATTATCGCTATTCGCCTGCGCAAAGCAAACAGAGCTGCCGAGATAGTCACGGCCATTGCTGCATTGCTGGCAGCAATGGCTAGTCTCGCGGCTGTGCTCGTACCGGAAACGGAAGAAGCACCCCCAGCTCCCGAAGAAACTTCGAACTGAATTACCCGCCCGTACGTCCGGCGTTGCCCGGCAGCTCTGATGAGTTGCCGGGCGCTTGCCTTTAGAGCTATAAAACTATATTTACTAATCGTCCCGGCACAACCACGATACGAGACGGCTCTTTACCACCTAATAATTCCCGAATGCGTTCATGTGCTAGAACCTGTCGTTTTAGGGCGTCTTCTGAAATGTCTGCGGCAAATTCAATTGTAGCCCGAACTTTACCATTGATCTGCACAACTATGGTTGTCATTTTTTCAATTAAGTACTGGACATCCCAGGTAGGCCACTTACTAGTATGTATTGATGTAACCGCTTCACTATCAGCTTGTTGGTACTGTTGCCAAATTTCCTCTGTGATATAGGGAGCAAAAGGCGCTAAGAGTTGAATAAGGGTTATAATAGTCCAGCGCCATATTTCTCTATGAGTTTGTATTGGCACGGTGCGACGTAGCTTATAAAGATGATTAGTTGCTTCCATCAGACTGGCAATTGCCGTATTAAACCTCATATGTTCGAGATCATCAGTAACCTGTTTAATGGTTCTATGCATCAATCGCACTATCTCTTGATCTGTATCAGTCTCGTCATCAGGTGCAGCCTGTTCAAGCACCTCTTGTGCTAGGCTCCAAACCCGCTGCAAAAAGCGATAACAGCCACCTAAACCCTCTACACTCCAATTCGCCGATTGGTTCCAGGGGCCAATAAACAACTCCATCAGCCGGATACTATCAGCACCATACCCTTCTTCAATTAAATCGTCAGGTGCGATTACATTGCCCCAACTTTTACTCATTTTGCGTCCGTCAGGGGCTAAAATCATACCTTGATTGCGTAATGCCGTAAATGGCTCGTCAAAATCAATAAGTCCGGCATCGTGCATAACTTTGGTCCAAAAACGAGCATACAGCAAATGCATAACAGCATGTTCAGCGCCTCCTACATACGTATCGACAGGAAGCCAGTATTTTACTGTTTCTTTATCAAATGCCGCTTGCGTATTGTGCGGATCAGCATAACGAAGAAAATACCAACTTGAGCAAGCAAAACCGTCCATCGTATCAGTTTCACGCTTAGCCACCTTGCTACAAACTGGACAAATAGTATTGACCCACTCTTCCACCCGCGCCAGTGGCGAACGGCCATCTTCTGCTGGCCTAAAATCTTTAATAGTAGGTAGTTCAACTGGTAATTGGTCATCCGGCACCGGCACGGCGCCGTGATCTGGGCAATGAATTATTGGAATCGGTGCACCCCAGTAACGTTGTCTGCTAATCAGCCAATCGCGAATCTTATAATTAACGCGTTCTGTGCCAGCTTTATTTTGTTCAAGCTCGGCCACAATTTTCTCCCTAACTTCTGATGAGGGCGAACCATCATAGAGATCAGAATTGATCATTATCCCTTCGCCACGATAGCACTGGCCACGAATAAGCAGCCCATAACTTATGGCATGCAGTTCATCGGTAATTTTTGATTCAACCTCTTGCTCGGTGAGCCACTCCACGGTAAATTTACCTTCTTCATTGGCTTCGAGTTGCTTAGGTTGTTGTTTCTCATCCACCAGCTCAAACAAGAGTGCGTGCGCCTCAATACGGCGCGCTACGCCTTTGCTATGAGCGAAATAATTGTGGTGAATGCGATCGGTTTTTGAAATAAAACGAAGGTTATTATAACCAGTTTCTTCGGCGATTTCGCGTTTTGCCGTTTCAATAATCTCTTCATTTTCTTCGCGACCGCCGCCAATGAACAAGTTGCCACCCTGTTTGCCCCAGTTGATTGATAAATATTTATTCGTTTTTGGATTGTATACAATCGCCACAATGCTACGACGAAATTCAGGATTTTTTTGCGGCTTACCAGTTTCGGGCTCAATAACTGCTACAATTGGCAATTTAAACTTCTCCGCAAATGCAAAATCGCGTTCGTCGTGCGCCGGCACCGCCATAATGGCACCAGTCCCATAACCATACAGCACATAGTCGGCTACCCAAACGGGAATTTGCTGTTCATTAATAGGGTTGATTGCGTAAGCACCAGTGAAGACGCCAGTTTTTTCGCGTTCGGTATCCATCCGGTCGATTTCAGTCTTGGCAATGGTCGCAGCTATGTAATTATCTACTGCTTCACGGCACTCGTGTGTTGTGACGTCTTTAATGAGTGGATGTTCAGGCGCCAAAACTATAAATGTTGCGCCAAATAAAGTATCCGGCCGTGTCGTGAAGACTTTAATTTGTTTATCACTCTGCACTACCCTAAAGTCAATTTCAGCCCCTTTGCTACGGCCAATCCAATGACGCTGCATGGTTTTGATAGCATCTGACCAATCAATAGAATCAAGATCTTCAACTAAACGATCAGCGTAATCGGTAATTTTAAAAAACCATTGTCTCAGCGGTTTTTTAGTAACTTCATTGCCGCAACGCCAACAG
>JARIHL010000032.1 GCA_029288315.1 Candidatus Saccharimonadota bacterium | reverse complement strand
GGTAAATATGTTTCTTTGAAAGACACAATTGCTGGTTTCAAAGGCATTGTGAATGGCGATTACGATCACCTGCCAGAACAAGCGTTCTACATGGTGGGCAGCATCGAAGAAGCAATTGAAAAGGCTAAAAAGCTATGAAGTTGATGGTTAATATCGTCAGTGCCGAAAAAGCTTTATTTTCGGGTGAAGCGGCAATGGTTGTCGCAACCGCCCAATACGGCGAAGTCGGCATTTTGCCTGGTCACGCGCCCTTACTCGCTAGCCTGCGGCCTGGCCAAGTTCGCGTGATTTTCAACACCACATCAGGCGAAGAAGAAGTATTCTACGTTTCTGGCGGAACCCTCGAAGTTCAACCCAACGCCGTAACAGTTCTAGCAGACACTGCCGAGCGCGCAGGCGATTTAGACGCTGCAGCAGCAGAAGAAGCGAAACGACAAGCTGAGAAATTCTTGGCAGAACAGCACGATGAATTTGACTATGCGCGTGCACGCTCTGAATTAGTCCATGCAGCAGCCCAGCTGGCGGCTATTCGCAAATTGAAAGAACATTCTAAGCACTAAGTGGTTGGCTCTTCGTAGGGGCGCAACATGTTGCGCCCAAAGGTCGTTTTAGGAGTGTCGTATGCCCGTACCAGGCCAGCCATCCAAACAAGCATTTGCTGCGTTTGAGCTTGTGCATCAGCAAAGGTATTCAACCTATAAAAGTGATTATCAAGCTCAAGGTAATAGGGATATTGTTGAGGCATTTGGAGAGAGTACATCCGATCACGCTTTCCGCGCTTGTGAAGTCACCATTGATGGCGTCAATAATAACCAGCCAATACTTCGCGCTGCAACTTTCAACACAATGATGCGGGCCGGGAAATTGGCAGATAAGGCCCAGCCTCCTGAAGCAGCGAACGATCAATCTTATGTTAAATACAATAATCCGCTGTCAACCACAGAAGATCCTCTTGAATATGGCTATCGAAAACGTGCTCAATTAGTCAAAATTGTAGAGATGCTTAAAAATGGGGATGGGAGTGCCCCTCTTGATACTTTGCTTTTACAGGAGGCATATTTTGCGAGTAAGGGTGACGACTTTTATAACGAATTTACCGCTTTCCAAAAAGATTTGCGATCGTTGGGATATGACATTATTGTTGGGCATAGAGGTTTAGTGACAATCTATAATACCAATACGCTTAAACTGCCAGCTGATGTATCAACCAAGGATAATCATTATAAAAGATTAAATGATCGCGCGTCAGAATCTCATTTTATACACATTGCGACAAACAAGCCTATCACCATCGTCAATGGACACATGGAATATCCTAGTGATCTACATCAGGCAAAACTACTGAAGCAGAATTTACAACACGAAATGAATAACCCAAGGCATGATGGCGCACTTCTTCTTTGGGGCATAGATAATAATCAACCCCTTGGTGAAGATATGCCATATTTTGTGGGTGCAAAAGAAGCCAGTGTTATTTCAGCTGAAATGGAAGATGCAGGTACTAAAAAGAGAGTGAAATACAAAAGGCATCCCAAGGTTCGTAATGAAAAACAAAAAAACGTATTGAGTCTTAAATATGGAGATACTCAAACCAACTCGTCAATTGATGGTTTTTTTGCCCGCCCAGCTGGTAATGAAACAGTAGGTATACGAATGACGGGTGGAGATACATTTGAGGAAAAGACCAACGGTCAATCATTCAAGCTTGTGCCTTTGGTTAGACCAAATGGTTTTAAACTTCGCAAGACAAATAAATTGTACGAGAATGAAAAGGAAAATCTTAAAAAACTTGATCAGGAGCTGAGTTCTAATGCTGTGAACAAAGGTCAAATCGTGCAGGAGATGGATGATTTGATTGCATATCGAAAGAAGATGGGAGAGCGCGGAAAATTAGGAA
>JARIHL010000024.1 GCA_029288315.1 Candidatus Saccharimonadota bacterium | reverse complement strand
CACCGCGATCTACACAAGGCTATTCGTCGGCAGCGTCAGATGTGTATAAGAGACAGGCGCGGCGCTTTGCCGACAACGCCAAGTTCTGCAAAAATACGACGATTATTCACTTTAATTACTAAACCATCGGTATTAAATGGTAGGCCATGACGCTTTTCTTCCCAGCTTTTAGCAAATTTCATTACCGCTGTAGTGCTATTAAGCGCTTTCGCTTGTTTATTAACTAAAAAGCCAAGCTCGCGGAGCATTGCATAGGCAAATTCATTAGTTGGTATGTCTGCAGACCGTTCACGCAGAAGGTCATACGAACGAAAATTAAGCGGCCGGCCGACGACAAGTTTTGGGTCAAGCTGACGAATGGTACCAGCAGCCAAATTGCGAGGGTTTGCAAATAACGGCAGACCCTGCTTTTGGCGCGTTTCATTTAGCTTGGCGAAATCTTTCTTATGCATCACAATCTCACCTCTAACCTCAGTTATGCCTGCAATGAAAGGTAATGACGCCTTGGTATGATGGAGCCGCAAAGGTACTGATTCTAATGTTCGCAAGTTCTGTGTGACATCTTCGCCCACCGTGCCGTTACCACGTGTAATTGCTCGAGCTAACACACCGTTCTCATATACCAAAGCACAGGCTAAACCATCCATTTTAATATCGGCAAAGTAAGTTAGTTTTTCATTAGGCACCAATTTCTGAATGCGCTGTTCCCAAGCTCGAAGTTCTTGCTCGTCAAATACATCATTTAAGCTCAGCATCGGCCGTGAGTGTGGTACAGATATAAATTGCGGTAAAGGTTCGCCCGCTACGCGTTGTGTTGGTGAATCAATCGTTATAAACTCGGGAAACTGTGCCTCTAACTCAACGAGTTCATGTTTTAAGCCATCGGCAGCTGCTTCGCTCATAATTGAACGATTGTTTACATGATATTCGTAGCGATAATCGTTGATAACATTGCGGAGTTTAACAATCCGCTCCGCGACTGCCTTTTTCGCTAACTTTTTCATAGCAATGATCGATATAATTTATAAATATAGACAGCACTAAATAGAAGCGACAGGCCACTCAGCACCTGAATAAAGAGTGGCACTAGCGGCAGCCAATCAAACTTAAGCCAGTTGTCAATCAAAAAGATTGGTATAAGAATGAGTGCAGCTACCAGTAGTTGCATAAACAACATTGCTAACACGCGCATGGCGATACCCCACCGCTTACCTATCACCAAAGCTCGCGCGGAAGTTAATGCTTGCATAGGGTACATCCCGGGCAGCGCAACAATGGTTACTGCGACAATAGAACCGGTCAGCCAGTACAGCGAAAGTAAACAAAGCAGTGTTGCGGCGCCGGCAAATGCCAGACCCGCAATCCCGGTCGCAATCCACTGTTCTGTGAGGGCAATAGTAAAGGTAAATAAACCAAGCGCAGCTGGCAGTAATTGCAAAGCTAACACCACCATTACCAAGATAGTACTAATAAAAGCAGTCGGACCATTATAAAGGGCATCACGAATTTTAATTTCTTGCCCAGCGCTTATCATACGCACCGCCCAAACAACAATTAACCAAAATAAAAGCGCCAGAATGCCTCCTGTAATTTGCTGGACTTCGCTTGGGGCTTCAGTAAGCCCACCTGTTAAAGCAGCGCCAAAGTACGAAATGGCTGTCGTAATACGATCAAGACCACCAGCCATTAACTCTTCAGATGATTGCCTCAATGCCGCATAATCAATCTGCGAAACGCCACCGACTAAGAAATAGCTAAAAACGCTATAGATAGTTGCAAGACCTAGCAAAAGTTTACTATGTTCTTTTATAAACTGGGCGCTCTCAATAATGAGCGCCCAGGCTTCTTTGACTTCTTTTAAATTATAATTCCGCTTGATACGAGGGGTGAGGTGAAAAGAATGGTGGGGTGTGTCATTATATTTGCTGCGCAGGGTGTGCCATTTCTTTTTTAGCCGATGCATTATTGACTGCGCCTCTTTTTTCTTCCCACTCCCATCAATCTGTTGCATTATAATTTGTCACCCATTGCTCGAAGCTTTGCGATGCGATCCTCAACTGGCGGGTGAGTACTGAATAATTTTGCAAATGACCTACCATTTAATGGGTTTGCAAAGAAAAGATGAGCGGTAGCCGTGTTTTGCTTCTGTAGAGTTGAGCCATGATCACGAATCTTCTCAAGTGCACGAGCCAGCCCTTCGGGATAGCGTGTTAAAAGCACTCCACTGCCATCTGCTAGATATTCGCGGCGGCGCGATACTGCTAACTGTATAAGCATGGCAACAATTGGCGCCAAGAGTGCCGCCACAATTCCAAGCACAATAAATAGCGGGTTCGGCGAAGAATCTTCATCATTACCCCCAAACCACATAAAGTTAAGTAGCATATCGGCAATAAAACCAATCGCACTTACCAAGCCAAACACAATCATCATGACTCGTATATCATAGTTGCGCACGTGACCAAGCTCGTGCGCCATAACCGCCTCAAGTTCACTATCATCCATAATAGCAAGCAAGCCAGTGGTTGCGGCAACTACTGCATGTTTCGGGTCGCGCCCAGTGGCAAAGGCATTAGGCGCAGGGTCATCAATAACATACACTTTCGGCATTGGTATACCCGATGCAATGGAAAGATTCTCAACAGTCCGATAGAGACGCGGTGCTTCAGCCTTAGTAACCTCTTTTGCGCCGTTCATCGCAGTCGCTAATTTAGCCGCTAAGAAGTATTGAATGAGTGTATAGAAGCCGCCAATAATAAACGCCAGATACAAAAAGGTTGGTTGTTCATATAAATTGCTAAAAATCCATCCTAGAGCACCGATGATAACAAAGAACAACATCATGATGAACCAAGTTTTGCGTTTGTTTGCAGAAATCGCTGAATACATATCAAAAACTACTGTTAGGAGTGCTCATAGTATAGCACGCCTTGTCTGATTATAAGAGGAACTTTGACTAAAATTTTACCTCAACTGGCCTCTCTACAGAAGCTGGATCCTCAACTTCAAAAAACTCGCGCCTTTTGAAGCCAAACATACCAGCAATGATATTGCTCGGAAAACTATCAACTTTAATATTTAAATCACGTGCACTACCGTTGTAAAAGCGGCGGGCGGCCATAATTTTGTCTTCGGTATCAGTTAATTCAGCCTGTAGCTGCTGGAAGTTCTCTGTTGCACGCAGTTGCGGGTAGTTTTCTGAAACTGCGAACAAGCTTTTAAGCGCTGCTTCAAACTGGTTTTCCGCTTGAGCGGTTTCTTTGACACCTTGCGCATTTAAAGCATTTGCTCGCGCTTCAGTGACTTTTTCAAACACTTCTCGCTCATGAGTCGCATACCCTTTAACGGCATTCACCAAATTAGGAATGAGATCATAACGGCGCTTTAGCTGCACCGTAATATCACTCCAGGCTTCTTCAACCCGCAGGCGCATCGTCACTAAACTATTATAAAGCACGACACCCATAATTAGGATGAGCCCGATAACTATCAAAATGATCCACATCGGTTCCATAAATATTTCTTAACTCCTCGTTTTATTTTTCACCTTTCATGGTATCACAGCGTGCTCTTTTATGAGAAAAATTGCTTATGACAAGTATTGTCTTGGCCAAACCCATCCTCTTATGGCCAACCTGGATGGCTGGACGAGGGGTAATGGTCAAGCTTACTTCTAAGGGAAGGCAGCGAGCAAACTATTCTCTTGCGAGTAGGGAAAAGAGTGAGACAGTACAAAATTATTGACATAACAACTAAAATGTGTTAATATTTTTAACTATAAGGTTAATCCTTGTGAGGAGGAAATTGACTATGAATAAATCTATTAAATCCATAGCCGTTGCAAGTATTGTGGGTGTGGTGCTTGGTGCTACTTTGTTACCAACAAAAGTACTTGCCTGGCATCCGGTTGGTAAAATTACCAAATACGTTGCCAATGAAACAACTGGCAGCCCTTCTGTTGACGCCAATACTGCAGCGGCTGCAGTGAGTGCTAAGCCAGGTGATATATTGCGCTACACCATTACCGTGCGTAATGATGGTAAACCTGCCGATAAGGACTACAATGATCTAGCTTTTGTAGTTATCAATGATACCTTACCTGGTGGTGTAGAGCTTGTTGGTAACACAGGGCAGCGCGTCATCAAGGAAAACATTCCTGGCACATTAAAACCAGGCAAATCTTTTACAAAAGAATATAAGGTAAAAGTTACTAGTGTAAAAGACGGTGAAACTATCAAGAATACGGCTTGTTTTACCGGTGACAGCACCGTAAAAGATAATAAACAGCAAGGTTGTGATGATGCTTACACTAAAATTAAAATAGAGAAAAAACCTGAGCCTACAAAGCCCGAACAACCAAAACCTCCAGTAGTTACCAGGATTACCGAGCAACCCAAGCAAACTCCTAAAGAAACGAAGGCTCCTGAGATACCCGCCACTTTGCCTGAAACTGGCCCCGGAGCTATCATTGGTAGTTTGGTAGGCATGAGCGCCGTTGGTTATGCAGCCCTAAACTATCGCCGCAGCCAAAAAGCTCTCACAAATATATTGAATAAATAATACTATAATAGCTACTAAAAAGGCCGAGCGATCGGTCTTTTTAGTAGCTTTAGCCACATGTTAATATGGTATTGTCTCGTCTGCACGCACCTGATAATCAACTTCAGGCGCATCCACAAACAGAATAACAGCCGACCGCTCTGGCACCCATGTTAGCCCGGCAGGTACAATACGATCAACACCATGCCAAAGCGGACGCAGCGCATCCTCTTGCCCGTAAATCTTCTCATGGCTTTTACCCAAAAACATATAGGCTTGGTGTTCATTAGTATCATAATAATGACGCTCACCGCGCACTCCATCTGGCGCAGCCCAGAAACCTTCTGCATCAGCATAAGCCTGGAGCGTTACACCACCTATGTCGAAATGCGGCTTCGCAACCTCACCGAGCTTATCATGTGGTACATAGCCGTCATATCTAAGGAGTCGTAAAAATGAAAAGCTTTCGGCCTCAGGAAAATGAAGCTGCGAAATGTTGGGATGCGATGCTTCAAGCTCAGAGATCTGTCGTTTTGCGACAGCAATAAGCGCATCGTGTACCTCATAACCATCTTCTAAAAAGTCACGAAGAATCTTTGGACCTTGCGCAAATTGTTCACACCAACGTCGCCGAGAGGTTTCATTAAAATGAAAGTAATTTTTCGGATCACTCATCTGTAGGCCTGTTCTGGGGCTAATCTTCCTTTCTTTTCGTACATAACCAGCCTCAGCACCAAAACGGTGATCAATCTTGTAGTTTGTAGTCGCCAATAATTCAGGGCATTCCTTAATACATACAGCAAAGCCATTGCTCAAATGAGCAAAATCATCTGCCGATAATGGCATCTCAATGGCTGCAATTCCCTGTTCGATTAGGGCGTGCTCGATCTCTGATTGATTATCTGTTTCTACCGTATATAAATTGTATTTTTCCCGCGCTTGATGAGGGCTTAAAAACTCACTCATTGTATCTTCTCTCCTGTTCATAACTGATATTTTGAATATAGCTGGATTACACTAACCAGACTAGACAATACGTTTTGCGTCAACTAGACTATCAGTCAAACCGAATTGACTATGATTGAGCATTATATTCAGAGAGATATTATTGATCAGCTATCAGCTTCTCATCTATTGCGTTTTAGCCAGCTAAAACCGCGCCAGCTTGAGAGCAATCTTTTTATGTATCATTTAAAACAGCTCATAAAAGCAGGCTACGTTGAAAAAATTGATGGAGGCTATCAGCTTGGGCCAGTTGGGCTAACATATGTTGACACCTTGAGTCTTACCAATCGCCAACCGCGTAAGCAGCCGAAAGTGATTAGTATTATTACGCTCCAAAATAATAAGGGCGAATGGTTGTTGGGCCGTCGTAAGTTGCAACCTTACCTTGGAGCGCTGATGTTTCCGTGCGGTAAGCAGCACTTTGGTGAAGCACCAGAAATTCATGTAACTCGTGAGCTTTACGAAAAAACTGGTTTAGCTGTACCACTGGTGCGCCGTGGCATGACTGACATACGTATCCACAATAAAATAAGAGTATTAACGCATACAATTGGTCATGTATATAGCGGAACAATTACTGCTAGCTTTCTTCCGCAAGAGACAAAACAATACCTTTACGAATGGAGAGCGGATATCCCTGTAGGTGGTTCAGTGCCAGGTACTAAAGATTTAGCGCAGGCACTTCGTGAAGAGGTTAAGATGTTTTTTATATCAAAAGATTTTTATATTAAATAGAGACCTCCACATGCTACCCGCCAGGCAGCGCTGAGAGTACACTTTTGCCCACCATAAAAGAAGACAGTCATGACTGTCTTCTTTTATGGTGGGCAAGGAGGGACTCGAACCCTCAAGGCTTATTCGGCCAGCGGATTTTAAGTCCGCCGCGTATACCAATTCCGCCACTCGCCCATAATTTTTGGAGGCACCAACCGGAATCGAACCGGTGTACGAGGTTTTGCAGACCTCTGCGTAACCACTCCGCCATGGTGCCATACGGTTATACTACACTAGAGTATACTAAACGGATAACATCATTAAAATAGATTGAATAATAGTTATAGGGTAGGAAGGAGAGACTCCCTACCGTAACCGTAAGTCCTATGTGTTGCCTATCTACCAACGATGAGCAACGTCAATCACAACACGATTATCAAGCTTAAATACTCGAAATGGCAATTGAGCCCGCACGCCAAGCCCTATAGTCGTATAACCTTCGAAGCTCCCTGCAAATTTGGCGTCACGAAATGTTTGGTAACCAGCAAGATTAACGCCTGGTAGTGGCTGAGCCATAACACCAGAATACGTGATATTGCCATTAACGTCATGCGATGCAGCCTTCAAGACAATCTGTAATTTGGCACCACCACTCAGTGGTATGAGCTGTCCAGTCGGGTCCCCGTAGACATTTGATACATACTGCACTGCATAGCCCGCAGCTAGGCCGTTTTGGTCAAGCACCATACGGTCAAAACAGTCGTGCTGACCGGTGCGAATATTGGTAAGTTGCACCGTAGGACTTGTTTCTGGCCCAGCGCTCTTGGGCAAACTACCCCAAGTTATCCCACAATAAGGTGCAGCGCTAACAGGTGTCGCCACACCCCCCAACACCGACAATGTCATAACTGCCGTGATACCTGCTACTAATAATCTTTTCATAGATTTACCCTCCTTAAATTAATACTATTAATTATACGCTTCGTATGTTTATCCCTCCAAGTTTGTTGAGCACTGTCGCCATTTATTTTTTGAATTTAAGCCCAAGCGGACTATACTTTGCCTATGAATAATTTACCCGTCTATGATGTCGTGCTTTTATTGCCCAACGATATTAACCAAACTGCAATTACTATAAGCAGCCAGGTTGCTAGGTATGGGACGGAATTTACCTTGAGTGATAATCTGTATCCGCACATTTCCCTTTATATGGCTAACTTTACCTCTACAAAGCTTATCGAAGCTCAGCATCTGCTTTCTAAAATAGCTCGAGATGCCACTGCATTAACCTTACAAGGTAGTCATTGGGGTAAAAATGATCAAGGTATGCTTGAAATTTTCTTTCAAAGGCCCCTTGAGATAGCGCACATACAAGAACGAGTTATTGCCGCACTTAATCCGTTACGCCATGGTTTACGCGTCAAAGACCCAGTTGGCCGGCTGCTTGAACAGTACCGTCATCAAGCACCCGATGAAGCTCGTGCTCATATTGAACAATATGGCTACGATGAAATTGGAACATTCTTCAAGCCTCATATTACAATTACTCGGTTCAAGCAACGCTCCACACCTATAGATACAACTTTGATGCCATCCCCCGCTACTTTTAGCGGTATCTATAATACACTCGCCCTTTGCGAAATGGGTGAGCACGGAACCTGCACCCAGATTGTCGCTCGTTTCACGCTCCTTGGAAAAGATAGAGACAATAAAACTCTCGGCATAGTGGAAAATGACTAATCTTAAATATGCGAACGCCCCATCTCAGGAGCATCCGCAAGGAATGTTGAGAGACAGGGCGAATTTACCGGACGATCTGATAGTCAAGAGGCTCAGCAACGAATGTGCCACTCTGATGGTCCAGAACGACGCCAAGCACTTCAACCTTCTGAAGAAAGGACTGCCAGCAGGTCATGAACCAGGCGGCAGCTTGCTGACGCTTGGTAGCATCGACATCGAGTGCCATCAGGGCGGGTGAACCGTCAAAGAAAAGCTCGTTGTCACCGCCGATCAGCAATGTATTGTTACTTTGCTGATCCATCATGACTATCACTTTAATGTAGCTATAGGCAGCTAAGCCTACGACTACTCCCTCAGCGCTCCGCGTTCGCCTTCGATTGATCCGGAGGCCAAGCTGTTGCCCTACCTCCTGAAGTGGACGCCACGGTTCTACATCAAAATCCTTCAGCCCCAAGGCCGAAATGGAATCACTCTCGTCATCGAGAGCATCAAGAATGAGCGTGATGAGTACGGGATGAGTCAAGAGTGCCTCATAGAAGGCCTTCTTGGCCTCGCTGAGCTGTTCCTCGATTGTCAAGAACTTGTCTCCTTTCAGGGAACATCGTCTTTTCGGTAAGATGACTCTATTATAACATAATATTTTAATTAATCAATAGTTGCCGTATGCGACTCTCCGTTCTGGCGGTATCTGATCCTTTTGATCAGAGTGCAGCTTGGGAAAGTAGAATTCTCTGAACTCACATCACCTATGAAACACTATCGGGCAGTTCTTTGATCGAGACGGCCAAACTCTGGACAATCACCCAAGAACTTGGAGCGTATTGCCGCGAATCTAGTGGCCTAGCGCATGAGCGTGCTTTAGAAAATTTACACTTTTGGTTTCCCGCTCTTCTAAATAAAGATAGGGGTCTAAGTTCAGCTCAACCTTATCTCGTCATACTTTCATAGGGGGTATATGAGCTCTGCCTAAATATCTCGCAACAGGCGTATTGACGATCAGTTGTTCCTATCCTTAAACTGAAGTATCGCCCTACTCATTGCGCGAAAGGAAAATTACTTGCGACGGCAGCAAACCACAAAGACACCAATTGTCCGGCGACCAGGATTGCCTGTTTTGGAAAACGGCATATGTCGTTTCTGCCGTAAATCTCCGAACAAGCTATGAGAGGATGCAAATGCAAGCCTGACAGGCCAATGAGCAAATAGGTGAAACATACATGACTCCTCGGAGTCACAGCAGATGGGATGGCTCATAGGTAAAATTACGAGTTACGAAATCGTCAATATACCATCCCATCTGCTGCTACATCTCACCTTATAATCGCGCGGCACCAAAGTTTAATCAGATTACTAGCTCATTTGACGAGTCCTAAAAATGTACGCTACATTAATGAGGTACTGCTGGATCAACACGGAGGTAACTCGCGTGTCTGCAATACAACGGTCGTTGACACCTTGGAATGTAGTGGGGATAGTTCTGATTGTACTGGGCGTAGGACTATTCCCCTTGGCCATCGCCGCCTACGTCAGTGGCGATTATGCCCGCAACTATGTGGCCAATGAGCTGAAGGCTCAGAGAATCTTCTTCCCAACGGATATGTCAAAAGAGCCAGAGGCATTACGTTCATTTGCTGGCCAGGCGGTCGACACCGGGCCGGAGGCACGGGCGTTTGCCACTATGATACAGGGGCACATTGCTCAAGCCACTGGTGGTAGGACATTCTCTGAAGTTAGTAGCGCAGCCCGTCAAAACTCCAACGACCAATCTCTGCAAGAGGCAAGGCGTATAGCGCTTGAAGGCAATACCATTTATGGTATGTTGCAGAATGCTTACGCTGGATGGCTGGCAGGCTCTATTGCCAGAGGAGCGGCACTCGGTTTGTCGCTTCTAGGTTTACTGCTTGTGTTGATTGGTGGGAAGCTGGCCCGCAGCGGCCAGTCAGCCCAAAGTATCAGTCAATAGTGCCTCCGAGGGGTGTTTTTTGGACAGTTTTGCAGCCCTCCGCCCATCGGGCAGGAACCACTAAAACTGTCCATCACCTCATAGAAACATTCGCTAAATCCTCGCCATTTTATTAATGCGGTCGATGGCAAGCTCCGTCAATTTAAGTAAAAAACATAGCTATTCTATGGTAATGGAACAATACAATCGCTATGATAATCAGATGAAGGATCAACGTGAGTATTGGAATAATGCACACTCCCAACAATGGCTCCATAAACATTCCTCTGAAAAGACTGCATTCGCTGAGGAGGTCAACAAACTATTACCACCTCGATCGACAATGCTCGAACTTGGGTGTGGAGAAGGAAACGATTCAATTTATTTTGCAGAACAAGGTCACCGTATAACAGCAACTGATTTTTCGGATGTTGTGATCGAACAAAACAATGAAAGATGGTCTCATCAGAATCTTACATTTAAAATACAAGATATAAGCCAACCTTTTGATTTTGGTGATGCATCGTTTGATGCTATCTACGCACGGCTAGCATTATACTACTTTACAGATAAGACGACTCAAACCATCTTCAAAGAAATTAAAAAAATTTTAAAACCTGGCGGTCACCTTTGCTTTATGTGTAAGTCAACAGACGATCACATCTACGGACAAGGCCAAAAGATAGAGAATGATATGTACGAACTACATGGTCATGTGCGCCATTTTTTCAGCAAAGAATACACCTTACATCTTTTAAGTCAAGTTGCCCTTGAAGTCGAGAGCCTAGTAACTGGTGAAGAATTGATTTATGATCGTCAGTCAGCATTTATAAAGACAGTCGCAAGAAAACCTATCCAATAAAGATCAAGTAGAACCATATTGTATCTGGTTAAGGCCTATACATTAATACGAATAGAGATGTCTTATTTAGCTCCTGGATGCAGTTTGTTCCGAACACTTTTTAAGATAACTGGCATAGGTAAAAGGTAGAACCTTTCCTTGATAAAGAGGGGCAATACCCCGGCCAAGTAGCCGGGGTATTGCAACGATAGGTTGATTGCCAAAGGCAGTACTACTTGCCGTTGAGCACGCCGATGATGACCTCCAAGGGAATATTGTGCCCTTGATGATCAAGCACAGCTTTGAGCTCAACGGGAGTGAACTTCTTGTTTTGCTCCTTTGCTCCTTGAATAAGCTGCCTTATATGGTCGTTGGCGGGGGGCTTTCCCTTGGTTTTGCGGCGGCGGACAGGACGGTGTATTCGCCTCATACCGTCATAGTTATACTGCGGCATCTTGATCGCCCTTCCTAACTTCATGTCACACACATGACAGGACAATCATGGCTCCGGCCACGTGCGTTGTGACGAGCCATATTAAACTTAAAACTAGTTTAATGCAAGCCTAGAATATAAGTAAATTTTATCTATGTCAATCATTTCGTGAAATACGAAATGGAACAGATGATGCATCCAAGCATTGTTTGTATGGTTGCTTTATTTTATCATATTAAGTACAGCTTGCTCATTAGATCAATCTTCGCTATGACAAACTGGGAAAGTTCATTAATAAGGAGGAACTAATGGCCAACGTAAACATAACGAAAGATCTAGACAATAAAAAACTTATTATTGAGTACCTGGCAAACGGACCACTAGATAAAGTGTGGCGCGCCTACGCCGATAAAGAGTGGTTTGAAAAATGGTGGGGGCCTGAAGGCTGGGAAACGACCGTTAAAGAATTTTCTTTCACGCCTGGTGGCCGTATTCACTACGGTATGAAGTGCGTCGACGAAAACCAAAGCGAATGGTTTGGCCAAACATCATGGGGTATTATGGACCTCCAAAAAATCGACAATGCAAAAAGCTTTACATATAAAGATTATTTTTCTGACGAACAAGGAGCATTGAACACAGAAATGCCCGCCCTCATCGTGACCAATGAATTCTTTGAAGAAGATGGCAAAACCAAAATTGTCAGCACCACCTTTGCCGATACTGCCGATCAAATCGAGGAACTGATAAAGATGGGCATGGTTGAAGGCTTCTCAAGCCAGCTCAACAAACTCGACGCCCTTATAGGATAGATAACTTCTGGCCAAAGTCGTGATTGCATAAATTGCAGATAGTCACGAGTTTCGCACTTCTAGCATCGCAACCGGGCAGCCAGCGCCAGCTGGATGCCCGGTTTTATGACCTCCCAGTCTTGTTGGTACAGCGTCGTCTGGTCAGTCAGCCTTCTCTTGTGCTTTTGTATCCAGGTGAGCATGCTGAGCCCAATGTGGTTTCTCTGTGCTCGGCCTCGTTTGGCCTGACAGCGGGCGAGTCCACAGGTTTGTTTGAGCTCCCGATGCAGCACTTCGACACTCCAACGGCGTTCAAAGTACCCTTTGACCTGTTCGCGGGATAGATCAGTACGACTCGTGCCAACGTAATCCGTGCGGCCGTTCTTGGCTGCAAACCGGAACACTCTGACCCACCCGTAACCCTTCAGATATGTGACTAATCCTTCGTCGGGTATGTCCAGCTCTTTCAGTTGTTGGTGTGGCTTACCGACCAATCTATTACTTCTCAGCCCCATTACCCAATCCCAGCCATGCGAGCGTACGGCCTTGAGGTTTTTGAGCGAGCTGTACCAGCTGTCAGCCACCACCATATCCGGGTGCAAACCACGGACTTTGGTGCTGCTTAGCATGTCTCTGAAGTGGTCGTTCTTAGTCCTGCCGTCCTCTGGCGGATTCCAAATGCGGTAGTCCATGGGGATATATTGCTCCTTGCTCGTTTGCCAGAGAGCGTTGACAACCCCAATGCCTTTGACAACATCATGATTTGAGCCGGCATACTGCCAATTAACCAGCTCCATCTTGCCGCTGCGGCTTTTGTCGATGACGACATCGTCGAACACGAGAATACCAGGACTGCTATGAACCTCTTTCTTAGCTGCAGCCCACAAGTCTTTTGGTTGTACTTGTTCGGTTGCCAGCCACCGGGAAATGCTGTCATGCGACAGTGAGGGATTGTCTGGCGCAACTTCACTTAAACTGAGAGCCGAATACCTGGTGGCGGTGACATCGAGAAACGAGCAATACAGCTCACGGGAACATTTTGAACGGGACATGTTTGTTTTTCCTTTGCTGACAAAAAAGCAGAACTAACGTTCTGCTTTCATGCTAGCAAATGGGGGGTTGGTGCGAAACTTGTGATAGTAAGTGTTATGTTAATTGCAATATACAATAAATATTCTATAATATCGATATGTCTTCCGAAACACATATCGAGCATTACGATGATCAAGGGTTTGAGCTTGAAATCTCACCAGATCTCCTTAACAGTGACTTAGGAGGGGAAGAAATCGATGAAATTCACTATAGAATGACTCATTCTTCTGCATTAGTTTGTGGCTTTAACGTTGCGTTTGGTGAATATATGAGAATGTTCGATCACTTTAACCCTGATGTCTTTGTACTAACAGCCAACTCAGCCATACCCGTGGCCGACGCCATCCGCGGGTGGTATGAAGTAACAGACAAGAACCGACCCTTACTGACCCACGTTTACGCAAATCGGGATTTAGCAAAAGAAGAGGAACCATCAATGAGGCCGATTGAGAACGAAACGTGTACTGCTGTGTTCGATATTTCCTAAAAGGGTCTATCGTGGAGTTATCCATGTTATTCTAACACCCAAATTATCCCCTTCTACCAGTGTTTTTTCGATCAACAAAATGGAACTGTCACATTTGGTGCAGCGTATGGAAAAGGTTTTCACTGCATCAGAGATGAGTATAACCGAATGGAGGTCGATACTTGAAGAACCTTATCAGACCTTCGTAGCAATTAAGTGAGTCCCAGTCTTTACACTGTAGCAGTACTACTTTTCTTCGTAGCCTTAAGTTTAATTGTATTAAATTGAATGCCTTTATTAAGCTCGTGCGTAACCTTAACTACACTCCCTTCACTAATCGTGCCTTTGAGAATTTCTTTGGCCAGACGGTTTTCTATCTCGCTTTTAATTTGGCGGCGTAGTTCACGAGCACCGTATTCGGGTAAGTAGCCTATTTTGGCTAAATGCTTAACAACTGAGTTTTCAAAGGTAATTTCAATGCCCTGACCGCGAGCTATGCGTTTTACCTTTTCCAACTGCAAATTAACTATCTGCTCAATTTGCTCTTTATCTAATGCCTCAAAGATAATCACCTCATCTATACGATTTAAAAATTCAGGTCGAAAACGTTGCCGTAGGACTTCCGTTAATTCATCTTTAAGTTCGCTATACGACTTTCGCTCAACTTTTTTAAGTGTTAGGTTTTGGTGAATTATGTCTGCTCCTACATTCGAGGTCGCGATGATTATAGTGTTGGTAAAGTCTATAACTCGACCCTTCCCATCTGTTAGCCGCCCATCATCAAAGACCTGTAGCAAAATGTTATGAACATCAGAGTGAGCTTTTTCAATTTCATCCAATAGTAAAACGCTATAGGGTTTACGACGGACGCGTTCAGTCAACTGACCGCCTTCTTCGTACCCAACATACCCGGGTGGAGCACCAATCAAGCGAGCGACGCTATGCCTTTCCATATATTCGCTCATATCAATCCTGATCATTGCATCTTCATCGCCAAAGACCGTATAAGCTAGGGCTTTTGCCAGCTCTGTTTTACCTACACCAGTAGGTCCTAGAAACATTAGCGTAGCAATCGGTTTGCTTCCTTCTGTGAGACCCGCTCGTGACATCCTAACGGCATCAGCTACCGCTTCTACGGCTTCATTCTGACCAATAACGCGTTCGTGTAATCTTTGCTCTAGCTTTAATAGTTTTTCTTTTTCTTCCTGAGTTAGTTCAGCTACAGGAATACCGGTAAGCGATGAAACTACTTGAGCAATATGCTCAAGTAAAACAGATTTAGAAGTCACACCACGTTTAGTTTGCCAGCGACCAGTTGAAGCATCCTTTTTATCTTCAAATTTTTTAATGCGTTTTTCGAGGTCTTTGGCATTGTCCATTTGCTTATGGTTGATAGCATACTCACGTTCTCTTTTTAACCGTCTAACATCGTCGTCCAGTTCGGCCAGCTCTTGGTCGAGCGTATCTACACTAATACGCACCCGCGACGCTGCTTGGTCAATTAAGTCTATGGCTTTATCCGGTAAAAAACGATTGGCAATATAGCGTTCAGATAGTTCGGCAGCTGCGACAATGGCCTCATCAGTAATTTTAACCTTGTGGTGAGCTTCGTATTTATCTCTCAACCCTCGCAAGATTTCAATAGTTTGCTCGACCGTCGGCTCAGGCACTAGAACTGGCTGGAAGCGACGCTCCAAAGCTGCATCCTTTTCAATGTATTTTTGATATTCGTTTAAGGTTGTAGCCCCGATTAAATGAAGCTCACCACGGGCCAAACTAGGTTTAATTACATTACTCACATCCAGGCCACCTTCGCCCCCACCTTGGCCAGCACCGACCACTGTGTGGAGCTCGTCAATGAAAATAATTAACTCATCCTGGTGGGCTATAATTTCGTCTAAGACAGCTTTAATTCGCTCCTCAAACTCACCACGATACTTGCTTCCAGCGACCATAGCATTTAAATTAACTTCAACTACGCGCTTGTCTTGTAAAACCTGTGGCACACGGCCACTGTTAATTCGTTGTGCCAGTCCTTCGACGATAGCTGTTTTACCTACACCTGGCTCACCAATGAGAACAGGGTTATTTTTGGTGCGACGAGCCAGTATCTCAATGGTAGTCTCGATTTCTTTAGAGCGTCCAATGACGGGATCAAGCTTACCTTGGTGAGCTAACTGTGAAAGGTCGCGCGAATACTTATCTAATTGTGGAGTGGTGGATTGGGCATCCACCCGACCTTCCTCAGCGCCTTTACCAACTACTTTAACAATCTTCTGGCGAAGGCTCTCTGGTGTTAAGCCATATTTGCGTAAAATATCACCGGCCATCCCTTCGTCTTCTTGAAGCAAACCAATGAGTAGGTGTTCTGGGCCAATGTAGCTGTGCCCTAGCTGACGCGAACTGCTAAAAGCTTTTTCCAGCACCTGCTTCACTCGTGGCGAAACTGTTACTTCAACTTTTTCTTCATCTTTAGATTTTAGGTCACCTTTTGGGGCGTTAGCTTCAATATAGCCCTTTATATCTTCACTTTTTAGCTTAAACTGCTTAAAAATTTCCTGAACTACTGTCTCTTATACACATCTGACGCTGCCGACGACTTAATAGGTGTAG
>JARIHL010000023.1 GCA_029288315.1 Candidatus Saccharimonadota bacterium | reverse complement strand
AAGCCTAGACGAAAAACAGTTTAATATACTACAACTTTAGCAAGTATACCCCTACGTCATGGACACGCTTCACTCGGGAATATATACCCAGGTAAATTTTTAAAAATTTACCTGGGTATATATTCGCCGGGTTGCACTCCGATTGACGTTCCATGGCGTAGGGGTATACTTGCCTACCGGCTCTTATTTGTTTTAATTAATTTTTATAGTATAGTATCTGAACACGCATCAGTAAATGCCCGCTAATCTAGCCGAGAGGATGATCTGCTGTGATCGGGAGGCGTCGTGTACGCGGTGGTAAGCTTAATCTCTTCGCTGCGATTGATGTAGTATTGGTCGGTGGTTCAAAACTGAAAGCGGAGGATTGCGTTGTTTCGCCAGGCCGCAGAGGCGGATGTTCTGTCAGTGGCTCAAGCGAAGATCTTGCTTTAATTGGAGTACGCTTTGAATCGCTTCGAAAGCACGGAGCTACTTTACAACCCAGACTTAATGCCGTGTTGGTTATTTCAGCAACATCTGGCGGCGAGCTTCGAAGCACCTTCGCAAGCAGTTCAATACAGTACAAGAATTCCATACGTGGCGACAAGCAGGTCCTTCTGCGCGTCGCGTGCGATGGATAGTACATTTACAGCGGTAACGTCTACTGGCAGCAATGTTCATTGCTGCCAGTAGATACCACTTTCAGAAATTGCTAACGATCGCCGGTCCACATAAACTCAAGACGATTAATACCACCAGTAAAAGCAGCGACCATTTACTATCTTTCGTTGACTGTGGTTTTGTGCTGTATATACTTAAAGCAATCCCGGCCAACAAGCCAATAATCATGCCGGCTGTTTGTCCAAAAAGCTGATGATCGGCGTCACTGAATAGCAAACCTAAAAAACCACCGAAGCTCCAACCTACAAGCACGTACGCGATTTGCTGGCCCGAGCTGTTTTTAGATGTAATTTTAGACATTAGGTTCTAATATAGTATAGAGTGCTTACATGCGCAATTGAGATGCTCAATAGACCTTACCTACGATCAAGCAATGAAAGATTTTTATTTAAAGCCGCCAGCTTCTGAGTCTTGACTATATTACCATAGGTTAAAAGTTGGGCGCTGGTCTTGCAGAGCTTTTGGCGGGAAGAGACTTAAATTTGTAATAATGTTAATAAAGCTCATGCTATAATTGATTTGTTTTAATGATAAGGTGGATAATGCAAAAAAAGGTCGCCGTTCTTCTTTTAGCAGTATTGGTAGTTATTATAGGTAGCTTAGCTTGGCTATTTATCAAAGACCGCGGTGTTCAACAACTCGAGAATGAGTCAAAGTCATCACAAAGCGCTCCGGCTATACAACTCAACATTCCAAAGGACGCTTTAGAACTTGCTAAAGCCAGGAAAGCCTTGCAGATATCTTTAAAATCTGAGCGTTATCAGGATATAGTACGTGTCGAATACTTACTCGACGGCAAAGTAGCAGCCTACAGCACGGCAGTTCCATTTACGGTAGAGATTAACTTATCCGAACTCAGTATAGGCGAACACACTCTACAAGCAGTTGCTTACACTGCCCAGGGAAAAACGAGTAAAAGCAATATTTTTATTTTTACTGTAGCCGACAGTACGGTCACTCAACCTTCAGGCCAATCATCTGAAGCAATCGTCAGCAACAGTCTGCGGCTTGATATGCTACGGCGTATCTTGCAAGCCAAAACTTTACTTGCCAATACAGTTACGAATGGGGGTAACTCCTCAAACGGCGGGGATAACCATGGCGACGAGACAACGTCTTGGCCAGACACACCGCCGGCCCAAATTTGCGGTAATAGCAGCATTCTTGGTGGTGGCCCCGTGCAACCACCCGCTGGAGCCATTATTGTACCCGCAGGCGATAACAACGATATGTTCTTTGACTTTCGCCAGCCAAATAAAACTTTTTGGTTCGCGCCAGGTACTCATACTATGGGCAACGATCAGTTCGGTCAAATCCAACCTGGCGACAATAGCACCTTCATAGGCGCCCCTGGGGCAATCCTTGATGGTCAAAGTATTAACAACTATGCCTTCACAGGTGCTGGTCAGAATGTAACCATCCGTTATTTTACTGTGCAAAACTTTGTAGCTCCACAACAAGAAGGCGTAGTGAATCATAATGATGGTCGTGGCTGGACTGTTGAATACAGCACCATTCAAAACAACAGCGGCGCCGGCATGATGCTTGGAGAGTCAAACAATACTTATCGCTACAATTGTATTAAAGACAATGGCCAATACGGTATTAACGGCTGCTGTGGAACTCCTCAAAATGAGGTAAGTAATAACACTATAGACCATAATGAGATTACTGGTAATAACACTGATGACTGGGAAACTCAGATTCCCGGCTGTGGATGCACCGGCGCTATGAAGTTATGGGAAAACGCGAGCGGCATTATTACCAACAATTATATTCATAGTAATAATGGTGCTGGTATATGGCTTGACAATAATAATCGGTCTATAGAAATTGAAGGCAACTATATCGCGGATAACCATGCAGAAGCGATATTTGTCGAGGCAGGCTATGATACACAGATACGGTATAACAATATTAAGCGTAATAACATTGAGCCTGGCAGGCAACGTGCTATTAATGGTGATAAATTCCCCGTCGCTGCTATTTATTTCTCAGAAGCAGGCAGCCCTGCCAACTACGGTTTGACCCATGTACCAACGCTCGTCAGTCATAACAATTTTGAAGATAACTGGAGCGGCGTCATTCTCTGGGAAAGCCCTGACCGCTATAGTGGTTCTAGCGCCAATACTCATACAGCCGGTACTATTAAAATCCCTGGGGGTATTTACGACACCAGCGCCTGCGACGGCCCCAATGATACCATCCCAAGCTCTATAGCAAATAAATACGACTGCCGCTGGTCTACGGAAAATATCATTGTCGAGCATAACACTTTCCGTATCAATAAGCAGGCTGTAGGTGCCAACTGTGATAATACTAACTATTGTGGCATAAACGCTCTGTTCTCTGCCTTTGGCACCTACCCGGCTTTCCCTGGATATGAAGTATCTAACCGTTTAACGTTCCAGCAAGGTAACATCTTCCGCAACAACCACTACTACGGTCCGTGGCACTTTGCGGGCTTCGAGCGAGCGAAGGCTGATGGCTCTCGTGTCAGCTGGGAGGAGTGGACCGCTCCTGCTCCGCAACCACCATATAATTTCGATGGAAACAACCGTCCGCAAACCTTTGGGCAAGATCAAGGCAGTGTATTCCACGGTCCGAATAACCCACCGCCGCCGAGTACTGCCAACTATCTGGATACCAACACCGCCACTCTAGAAGGTTCGCTTGGGCAATGGGTCTCGTGGTTTTCAAGTAACATACAACGTTCTAGTAGTGAGGCGCATGCTGGCTCGCACAGTATGAAGATAGATATCACGGCACCATTTGGTTGGGGAGTTATCCTCAATAACTGGCCAGGATTCGCTGTCAATACAGGCGATAAAACTATTAGCTTTTGGAGCAAACTCGGCTCTGGCTCTAATCTTCAGGTTAGGCTCGAAGCGCAGTGGCATGATATAAATCAAACGCTTCTCAGAACTGATACCCTCCTGTCGCCAGTGCTCACTACAACGTGGCAACAGACATCAACCATAGTTACACCACCCGCAGGCGCGGCTACAGTAAACCTGGTACTAAGCCATGGCTCTGGAACTACGGGCAATTCACTATACGTAGACGATATTGTGGTAGGTGACAACTAACCCA
This sequence comes from Candidatus Saccharimonadota bacterium, assembly GCA_029288315.1. Lineage (GTDB taxonomy): Bacteria > Patescibacteriota > Saccharimonadia > Saccharimonadales > EFPC-124 > JARIHL01. The sequence continues at coordinate 16,160 of JARIHL010000023.1, read as the reverse complement.
GTTAAAGCTGCTGGCATGCCCAAAGCGCTCCATCTGTATCCATCCTTACCGGAACAATTGGCCGATCCCCCAATCATTCGCTTCGCAGCTTAAGCACATTTAGCAGTTCGCGAGCAGCAAGGACTGGCCCTTGGCAAACAACTCGATATTCCTAAAACATCACATCCAAGCGTTCTAGCTATCATCCATCAATTGCCACCTACCAAAAAAGGCAAAGAGGCGATTCAAATGACACTCCTTAATTTTTCAGATCAATTTACCGAATGCTCAGTATACTCTCCTTTATTACCTGCCAACAATCAAACAACTGACATGATCAGCAGAAAGATCGTTAGTACTGTCGATAACCGGCACATTTTAGTGCTCAGTCTTGCACCCTATCAAGGCATGTCACTACAATTTTCTGGAATTAACTCATCTATATAAAATAATGCCTAGTAAGATACCTAACTCGATAACCTCAAAAAGCACTGAGGTTATAAAAAGAGGTAAAAGTTTCCTACGAAGTGCATAGGTAATCCATACAAAATTATCAAGGCAAAAGAATGCCCATGTCCAGATAGACACATCTTGAGCACTTTGATGCGTATAAACTTCTAACAGTTGTGGCAGCTCAAATAAAGGCGTTGCGAAGGTGAAAAAGTAAATTAAATAATCAAAACCAACAAGCGGCTTTTTATTTTGTTTAAGTTTAAATATATGTTTGTGTTTTTGGCCTTTCATCTTTTTTAGTGTAGCAAATATGTTAGTTCAATTTTAATATCAACCCTAGTGTATCTTTATTTTCCGCGTGCGCTCTGTCTCTGTTATTGGAAATTTCGTGATTAGGGCGTAAGCCGCATTATCCCTCACTTCCTCCATCAAACCGCACTACCTGATCAAACAGATCAGGTAGTGCCGCCGGGAAGGCGGCGTTTGATGGAGGAAGTGAGGGATAATGCAGGGCATAAGCATTGACTATACAAATTAATAGAGCTTACTATAATAATGTCCGTACTTATTCAAGAAAGGCAGGGGCATGGACACTTCAATGCCTGACTTCGGCGGTGAGCATCATGAACCAGACAATGCTAGCTCTGATCGTACTCAGATTGACCCTATGTCTTTTGTAGGGGCTGAGGCTGCAATAACTGGATCGTTCAGTATAACCCAGACTTATTTCAGTGCCCAGTTTGTCGCCTTATTTACGTGGTTTGCATTCCTGTTTTACCGTTTGTCTTATATAAGCCACGTCCTCCCAATATGGTGGCTAACAGGTGTAACGGTACTAGCAGGAGGTTCAGTCGTCGCTCATTTACTCTGTGTTCGCTGGTACTTTAAACAATATCCCCACAGGTCATGGCACAGGTTTGCATTTATAAGCCTGTCCACCAATCTGGTTGCCGGGATCCTCACGGGCCTATTTGTAGACATGGAGGGAACCCACTTTTCCTATTCACATTGGTACAACTATATTGGTCTCCTAGGGTTACTGTATTGCATACTAGGCAATGTGACGATTGTTGGCTTCATGATATGGAGGATTGAGCAAGAGGAATTGGAGCGTATGATAGAAAATCACAGACAAGCCAGAGAATAAGCGGACAAAGCGTAATAGTGGGGCCAAATGGCCCCACTTAAAACCTAATTTATATCTCGGACCACTCGAGACCGAAGTACTTAAAAAATATATTAAGATTTGCCATTTAGGTATTTGCCGGCAACGCTGAGCGCAAATGAAGGCAAGATAATAAAAACGGTTACAAACAGCAGCTTGGAAAGGAGGCTATCATCCTTTGGCTGCGTCAGGACGACTGCAATACCCAAAACACCAAATACGAGTGAAGCGTAGATAAATATTCGTGTAGCTATTTTTTGCATAGGTTAAGTATAGCAAACTAACATGCATCTTCTACCCAAATCTCAACATGATTGAAGTGAAATGGGGGCGATATAGATTTTGCAGGTTTAACGAAAACAAGAAAACACGCAGTTATGCGTGTTTTCTAACTCTATAAATAAAGTTTGGCTGGGCATATTTTCCATGCTTCAAACCCTTACTCAAGACTTCATCCTATTTGCGGAAAGGCTACAAAAGCTCGGCTTTGAGGATCTTCGATAAGTTAGTAATAGTATTGAATTCGTAGAAAGCGAGGTAAGCGAGCGCAAGCTGCTTAGAGCTTACCCTGCGAAGGCTAAAACCGGCGTCGATTGAGGCAATCAGGAGAGCGTTGGCAAGCATCCGGCCAGTCCGCTTATTACCATCTTCAAAGATCTGTAAGTAGGGTATGAGGGATAAGGCGAGTAGGGCACGCGCGAACGGGTGCTGTGCCCGGCTAATTATGACAAGGATAGTATCGGCATACTCTCTGAGTTGATGAGGGGTTGCGAGAGGGATGTAATTGCTAGCGGTGATTTTTACGAGCTTTTTACGTACACCCCGCTCAATACCCAGATTGTATCCGATGATTTTGTGTAGCTCCTCTAAGGTGCTAAATGTAATCTCGTTTTCAAAAAGCTCTTTGTTTTCGACAATAAAAGCGATTGCATTTTTATGGTTAAGAATCATCTGAGTCTCAAATTCAGTTCTGTTCTTTGCCTTCACTCCTTCAATCAATAATAGTTGTGTGTCGAGCAGCGTGTAGGTGTTGCCTTCCAGCGCAGAAGATTTCCAGGAAAACTCGATAGTAAGGTGCTCCAGATCTTTTGCTGACATGGGCTGGGTACGATTCTTAAGCTTTTCAGTAAGTTCATGGGGGGCAAATATACTGCCCAGTTCGCTGCTGCTGTGAGATTCTAGCCACTCAATAAAGCTGATATTGAAGCCACTTTCGGGTCGCTCTTCATTCTCAAGCAGCTTATCGGCTATGTTTGCGTACAATAGCTTTTCGTAATCGACAGCGTACGTTGGATGATTCGTGCCGTACTTAACGGTAATGCCCAGCTCTGTGAGTCTGCTCAAACCGCGTTGGATAGAGCGGATGTCAGTGCCGGGGAGGTATTCGCTTATTTTTGCTGCCGTATTCGCCCCGCGCAAAAGTTGCAGCAGCACATACGAACTATTTTTGTTTATGTCCATGCGACAATTTTAGCATAAATTTTAAAAATTAGTCGTTTTTTGTCGCATGGAGAATATTATGGAGACATTTTTGGAACGATTGTAAAGTATGGCATACCCAGAATACGATAGTAAATGAGCAGACCGTATTGCTCAAAACTAAACCATACCTTTGATGGTGTTCCATCGCTCACGCAGACACTTGTTTGGCCACGTACGCCATCCTTCATTATCACGGTAGCTGGGAAACTCCTCATCCTCAACCCAATGGAGGCGGTCATTGCCTTCAGGAGTGTCTGGGATGTGAGTTACGAATTCTTTGCCATCGAGATGGTCAATCTCGTGCCTAAAAATACGTGCTGTATAACCGTGGTATGTTTCAAGTATCTCATTACCATGCTCATCAAACGCGCGGACTCGTAGGGACTGAGGGCTGAAGACTATGCCACAAACCTGGTCGGTTGAGTAACAGCCCTCATACCATTCGACCTCTTCCTCAGAACGCCAGACAATCTCGGGGTTGATAAAAACCCGTAGGTTACCGGTCACACCGTGGCCATCAGCACTCACGTCAACGAGAATGATGCGCCGGGAGATACCAATTTGTGGAGCGGCCAGCCCCACGAGCACTGGTTTAGTACGATCTCCTTGCTCACCAAGAGCAATGCCTAGCATTTTCTCAATGTCAGCTTTGACTGACTCTGATGTCACCTCCTCCGGAGTTATCCGAGCAGCAATCTGAGTAAGTATGGGGTCATCGGGTTGCAGGAAAGGGATAGAGGTTTTGTCTGCCATAGAGGCATAATATCAAATATTACATTTAAGTACACGTAGATAGCCATGTCCATGAAGCCCACAATTAAACACCGCTGAGTCGGACTTACTGATGATGTACAAAAGTTACTCGTGCTAGAGAGGCTATACTTAGCCCTAGAACTTTGGCTTTTCACCGCGCAGTAGGGCAAACGCTTTCTTCATCGCGACAAATTCAATATCATCGAGCCCTTTATCTGCGGTGGTCGCGTTGGCAAGCTCGTCTTCCGCGAACCAACCATATTCAGAGTGATCCTCTGGATCCAGCATTATGTTTTCCGAGCCTTCAACGAAGGTTGCGAAGTAATCCACTTCAATAGAGTGCGAGCCCTTAATGTCGTTCGTGTAGGTAAAAGCAAAGAATGGGTCACCCACTTCAACGGTCATGCCAAACTCTTCGTCGATTTCGCGCTTCAGACCAGCAATGATATCCTCACCATAATCAATATGCCCACCAGGAAGTTCAAAGATGTTTGGCAAGAACTTCTTAGTAGCTGCCCGCTTGGGCAAGAAGACTTTTTCAACGCCATTGATTTTACGATGAATGAAAGCGCACGCTGTTATTGCTTGCTGACCGTGCGCAGGAGTTTCGCTATCATGAGAGGTTTTGTTCATAACTTTAGTATAACAAATGGCTCCTCACAATCTTTAAGCCCTAAGGGCTGCCTTGATTTTTTGAGCATAAGTTTCTCGTTCTTCGGAATCCGCCAAACGTTTTTCAGATGGTTGTACTGCATTGTAGCCATCATTCTTATATCGAGGAAAGACATGAAAATGGAAATGGAAGGCATGTTGATCACCAGCCGGCTCGTTATTTTGGCGAGTCGTAATACCATCGCAGTTATATGCTTTCTTCGTAATCACTATAACAGAGTGGATTATAGTGGAAATAAATTATTACCTCGCAAGATTCTTATCTAGCCAATTAGAGATGTGGCAAAATTTACTTGAGGAGTAACAATACCAAGCAAGATCGTGCGAATGAGGTTGGGCACACTCTCATGAACAAATTGGCAGTGCCTGACAGAGTAATTCTACCTATGCCCACTGGTACAAATGCACCTGATAATCGCTCGTGTAGCTATCACTGAACACACCGCTGCCATTAGCGTTAATAGTCCGGCTTTCGCCAATAACAGTTATTGTTTTGTTAGCGGCTGCAGGTACTGTAAATGTGCCCGTGGTCGCGCCAGGACGGATTGCTTGTGTAAACAAATAGGTTACACCCCCTGACTGGCGGACTGTATAGTGGATAGGCACGCCATAGTGGAGCCCGCTGGGCCCAGCCGAGGTATTGGAGGAGCTAACAGCTACACTCAGGTTAGCTTCTTTCGCCAACAGGGGACCTTTGAGTGTTTGTATTTGAGTAATTATTGACTGCACCATATTGCGCATTGCCGGATCGCTATTGGCGAGCATTGCTGAGTCGGTGACATATTGGCCGCCGCTGGTAAATTTAAAATCAAAATACACAATACCACGTGCGCCACCTATTAATGCCGCCCAGGTTGAGTCATGCACAATCTGGGGTGTGGGCTCCCGGCCATCAGGCGCTGTCGTGGCAATGTAGTGCCACACTGGTTTGGATTCATCGCATAAATCGCGCATACGGCCAACCATCCGCGGGTTACACCATAACCCGTATAAGCCACTCTGTAAGTTACCAGAATCTTCCATATAAAAGTCTACCGACAGTATATCAGTTGTGGCCGCAAACTTTCGCCAGTTATCGTTTGCCTCTGGGATCGTAGTGCCAACAGGAAGCATAAAGAAACCTTGATTTAAAACTGTGGTTAAACCAAAATTCATATATAAAAGTTTAGTACTGTCAATGGAGCGGAGTTTGTTATACCACATTTGGAATGTTGATGGCGGCCGCCATGGCCCAATTAAGTCTGGTTCATCACCCATTATGTAGCCTTTGACAAGGTTGTTTAGAGCCGGATCGGATGCAACGGCCGTGGGTACAGTCATGTCATCAACCTCAGCAGTCGGAAAGGTGTGCATGTTGGCTGTCTTGAGAGCGTCGATCATAGCCTGACTAAAGCCACCTCCCCAGGTAACCGCCAAATTAAAGCCCAATGCCTTAAACCCAGCAACCGATGGCGGTAAGGGCTGCCAAATTCCTACAGGGAAGTAGTCTATATCTGCTGAAGCCGAATAGCGGTGATAATATTCCAAGCCACCGTCATATACCGGCTTATCCGTCTCCCATTCGACTGTGGGATCTATAAAAAAAGTATGAGGTGAATAATGCGTCGGATAGGTAAGGTTGCTGGCATATTCGAACATCGCTCCTTCGTCGCGGCGCTGTACCGAATCGACAAATTCTTTTATGTGAAACGGATACTCCACCGTTGCTTGCCCAGCGAATACCCAAATCGCATTAGCGTATTGACCATTCGGAATAAACACACTCATAAGGTAAGGCACTGTATCGCTAGCCGTTAATTGAATTGGGTAGTCAAGGTCGACTTGCACCCAGCCGCCATTATCAGCTGACAGTGTGAGTATTTTCGTAGTAAGCGGTGTTGTATTGCCGAATTGCCAAATAGCAATTTTGTAATCACCCGCGCCGGCTGGTGCTTTGTAAAAACGGAGACTCGTCAGCCTGCAATCGCGCTGCAGATATATTTTGTGTGCCACAGTAATAGGATTATCATTTTGGAAAACCGGCCCTGTAACGCTCGGGTTGATCGGTTGACCACCAAAGCTAATGCGATGTCCGTAGAACGAACGGGTGATAGTACGCTTTAGGCCACCGCTCGTAAAACTCAGTCCTTGATTGAGGGCAGTTTGTGCCGAAAGCGTATCGGTTACGATGGCATTAGCTGTTGCCGATATGTTACTTACCAGCCCTGCCACATCGAGACTGACATAACCCGTTCCGCTGCCACTGGCGCTATCGCTGACAACACATTTAAACACGTGCTTGCCAGCCACCGTTGGCTGATAGCTTGTGGAAACGGCGTTTGGCGTACCAAATGCACCTGCGCCAAATAACGTGCTCCATGTATAGGTAAAGGGGCCTGTGCCACCGCTAGGCGCCGCAGTGATGGTTAAATCTGTGTCACCAGTAGTTACATTCGTTTTACTTGGATTAAGTGTGACGCTAAAACTACCGCCACCACCAGCGCCGAGATCGTCAAAGGTGATATCTACCCAGTAATTAACTTTTGAAGCACTAGCGTTTTGGGGATAGGCTGGGCCACTACCATTATCATATGCATACCGGCCATTGCCTATATCATAGTTGGGCGCACCTGCACCATGAGCGAGTGTAAATGGTGTACCGCTGGGATGCTGCTCGGTCGCAAAATAATTAGTCGTAAAGGCGGCGTGCCCCTGGGCATGACCAAAATAAACCGCCGCAATATACCAGGTATTAGCAGAAACAGCAACAGGGGAGGAAAGTACTACTTCTTGCCAGCCAATTGTATTTTGGAATGTAAAATCTGTGCGAGCCAGTTGCGTACCGGGTGCCGCCGCCCAACTCGCGCCAGTATAGAGAAGTGCCGACCCTGACGCACCGCCCACATTAGTGTTCCCCACGTACACCCAAATACTTTTGACTTGACCGCCAACATTTGATTGCCATACTGTTCCTAATGTCACTTTAGCGTCAGTATCGTCACCAGAGGTCAACGTAGGTGCAGAACCATGAGTATAAAAATTAAACAATGCCATTTATGGTCTCCATATCCAGGTTGATGGGTCGCCAGTAGGGGTCAGTGTGCCAACCGTGATGCCAAGTGTTATTGCCAATTGCTGATTATCAATATCCCGGGCATTAACGTGAATATAAGTATCCTGCCCCGGCCGAGGATCAGCCGGCCAAACCGTAATCGACGCAATAGTAGGCGATGCATTCAACGCCGGGTCAATAAAAGCGCTCACTGTATTAGAACTTTGGCTAATCATTCCATACTGGTTTAAAGCAGTCACATAATATTGGTATGTCTGATTCGTTTGAATAGTGTTATCAACATAGCTGGGGGTGGTCACATTTTTAATAAGCGAACCCCCACGATACACATTATATGAGGTCGCGTCCGTCACTGCGCTCCAGGTAAGACCAACAAATGCTAAGTGCACCGAAGCTGCAAGACCAGTCGGTGCGGCTGGTGGGACAGCCGATTGCGGCACGGCAATAACTGTATTATTAGATTGAGCAAGTAACTTGAGGGGGACGACCGAACCATCCGCCGCTATAATAGTGGCTTTGCTGGCCAAATCTGTAAGTAAGTTTTGAATTTTAGCTTGTGGCAACGCATTATCAGCGACATGCGCCGCCGCTACGGCATTACTAGCAATTTTATTACCATCGACAGCCCCATTTTGCAATTGAGTATTGCCAACGCTAGCGGCTTTTAGTGTACCCGCTTCATCGTGACTGTGCAAAATAAAATCGTTGAGGAGCTGCCCCCAAACACCGTCATCACTACCGGGTACGGGTAAACGCGACATGTATTCTTCCCACTAGAACCATCGAGGTATCCTCATTTCATCAGTAATTTTAGATAAGCTTATGGTAAGAATAATAACAGAAACGTATGGCAAATTCATCCCTTTTGTCGGCACCTGGGGAGGAGGTTCCGGAATATATACCTAGACTCTCAATGTCGGGAGACGAGAAATGGAAAGCTCAGATCTGGATGAACTACGAGAGTTGCTTATGGTGGGCCGTAGATGACAAGGAGTTTCAGATATTATTAATAGCAGAATGGCCACAGGTAGCCGTCGATATGCTTATCCAAAAACTCATCAAGAATGAACTGTTATACTCATCCTATGTCCCCCATCGAACACCCCCTCAAAGCCATCAAACAAAACGCCGCTGAATGCATGCAAACCGCAGCAGCGCAAGTATTGTCGTTTTTCAACCCGTCAATTACGGTCGATGAAGTTATTAAAGCAGTGCCAATTTATGTAGAGAATGGTGAAAAAATTGGTACGTCGCCAGGACACCTCGCAGCCTACTTTGCGCAAGTTGGGTATAAGACGACATTCTATGTATTTGATGTGGAGTTATTCGACAGAAGCTGGAAGAACTTTAGTCCAGGAGAGGTGCTAGCGGGTCTTCGGAAGCGTCAGAAGTATATACCAGATAATTCGTGGCTGGCCAAATACCACCATATTTTGGTAGCTGGGTTCGAGCTATACGTAAAGTCGGGTGGTACATTTGCATTTCGGCCACTCAGCACTAAATTACTGCGCGAATTATTAGATGATGCACCCTACTTACTAATGGTTAACTCAACTTATCTTAACCAAGAGCCAAAACAACGGTACGACCAAAAAGCAGATGCATTCAAACCAGACGCTACTTCTGGGCGATCTCTGACTCATGCCGTAACCTGCGCCGGTTACAGAGATAGTAAGTTTTTGATAGTTGATCCTGATCCGCCTAGAGATACTACACCACATCGCTGGATAGCCGAGAATCATTTGATTGCCTCGATTATGGCGGCGCAGACGGAATCGGATAATTTTCTCATAAAGGTAACTCCAAACCCATGAGAATCCTTATCTTCGGCGACAGCATCGCCCAAGGCTACTATGATCTCGAAATAGGAGGATGGGTGAATTTACTGTTTATTGACATTATGAAGCGGAAAGCACGTCGGACAGATTATGCAAGTCCCTCAACTGGCACCCCTTGCTATTCGATTTTATCCTTGTTGGGCAGAAGTTAGAGCAACTTGGCTTTACTTATTACACAAACAAAGTGATAATTATTGATCCTTCGGAGGTACAATAGTGTGTGGCTTTCGAGAACCCCGAACTGATAGCAGGCTATTGTCTTCGGGTCTACTCAACCAGGACAACTTCTATGATGCCTTTACAAATGACCGAGCAAGAGTAAAGCATGAAGCCGTTATTGAGTCTCCCTTTCTGTCATTCAAACGCTTAAACTGCTTATTGCCGCTATTTCGTCGACTGGTTCGGCGTAAGATGCGGGTCATTGTTAATGCTAATCCTCTCGAGGAGCCGGCGGCCCAATCCTTTTTCTTCACCTCAACCCTTGACTCATCAAGGACTCAGGTAAAGCACTACACTTGCGTATGTGGCGTGAGAGCGAAAAGCTCTACGGGCCTTTTGAGACGAGTGCTCTACGGCCATTATAGACTGAAGTGAGTTCCACGGTTAACTGTGCCGTTACAGAGTACAGTTTTGCCGCCAAGCCTAGCTGTGCCGCACACGATCGCCGTTCCGCCGACCTGGGCGTCATCACACACCCTCGCCTCCGATCCCACATAGGCATCCGGCTCGACGTGAGCGGTGTCCTTCTGAGGCGGTTATAGATTGGGTGGCTGGCTCAATGCGAGAGGAACACAAGCAGAGCATCGAAGACCGGGAAAAACTAGTTGCGTCTATTCAATCTCAGATTGATAGAGTCACTCTCATGGAGGAGGGTCTCTACGACGATAAGCTTGCAGGCGAGATCAATCAACGGAAGTATGAAGAGAAACGCGACGCTTTTGCTGCGCAGAAGGCCGAGTTAGAACAGCATCTGAGTAAGATTGATAAATCATTTGGTCAGAAGCTGGAGCAAAGACTCATTCTCCTAGAGCTATCTCAACAGGCCAGCAAGATATATGTTAAAAAAACACCAGAGCAAAAGCGCTTAATCATAACTAAGCTTTTCAACAATCTAAGTTATGATGACGGCTTCGTATCAGTTGAGTATACGAATTTTTCTAAGGCGATAGCGGAGAGAGTTCAACAAACAAAAGATCTTATGGGTGCTAGGTTGCTGTAACCTCCAGCCGAGCCAAGGTCAGGTAAAACGAATCCTCATTTTTTCCTAAATAGAAACAACAGCACCGCCAGTATTGCGTTGACGATCACAGGTGGCCCCGCTTGTGCGAAAGCTTGTGCACCGCTCAAAAGCTCATACCCAAAGACGACCACATGTCCTACTAGGAGTACTAGAATGGCCAGAGATAGTTTACTCGTCCTATCCTTTTCTCTTGCCGCCAAAAACGCTACAAAAGCAAACGTCAGCGAGTATTGGCCATAAAGCAGTGAAAGCCCAGGGTCATGACTCGCCTTCGTGAATTGCTCGGCCGCACCAGGAGCCAAAAGAAAGAATAGGCCAAAGGCAGCTAGATAGGCCGCGATAACATACAAAAGGATTTGGAGTTTTTTCGTCATGAATTTATTTTAGCTGAAAATAAGGCTTTAGCCTTGTTTCATCATTTCATCCATGCGGCGCGTCATTTCCTCCGGTGATACATCCTCAACGTGTGAGGCAATCGTCCAGCCGTGTCCAAATGGGTCTACGATGTAGCCGTCGCGGTCGCCGTAAAACTGGTTTTCTGCTGGGCGCACCAGTTTTGCACCAAGCTTCACAGCCTTTTCGATCACTGCATCTGCATCTTCAACGTACAGAAATATAGAAAATGGAGTACCTTCAACGCCTTCTGCCGCAGGCGCTTTGGTTCCTCGATCAGGGAATTCATCTTCGACTATAACAACTGAGTCACCGATCTCAATCTCGGCGTGAGCAACTGTGCCGTAAGGGCCAGCAAAGCGCATGCGCTCCTTGGCTCCAAATACCTCAGCATAAAATTCAAGGGCTTTTTCTGCACCTTTAACTACGAGAGATGGCGTAACGCGGCGATATGTGTCTGGAATGGGCTTAATTGCCATGATTATATCCTTTCATTATGATTGCTAGCTTTGAGTATATCTGAATCGTCAAGAAGTTATTGTAAAAAGGGGAACTATTTTTCGCTCTGGAAAGCCTTACCAAAATCGTTAGCTACCGCTCGATACTGCCCAGGCGTGAAGCCCGTAAAACGCTTAAACTCTTTAATAAAGTGAGACTGGTCGTAGTAATAGGCGTGAGGGTTATCTTCCAGAAAGCTTGGCAGCTTGCCCTGTGTCCATAATTGATAGACTTTTTGAAAGCGAACAATATTGGCATAGGACTTGGGCGACAAGCCAATATGTTCCCTGAAGAGCATATCCAGATAGCGCCTAGTGTAACCAGTTTGAGCCTCTAGCGACTGGACAGTGATTAGCCCATGCGATTGGCTGATGGTATCGAGCGTGTAGTCGAGCAGAGAGTAGTCCCGTGAACTTTTTCTTAGAAATTGCGTCAAGGCATTTTGCAGCAGCGCTATCTTTTCCTGTGGGCGAGTCGCCTCTTCTACTCTGGCTTGCAGCCTAACTCCCCAACTGCCAAATAAATCTTCAAAGCTAAACATCTGATTAGTAAGCTCATGCATGCTCAGATTGAAAAAGTGATATAGCCCCTTCGGCGTTAACTCCATGCCGATAGTGCCCGTTTCTGCCGTGGTCGAGGCTATGGTCACAGGGTTGCTCTGGATGCCGACTAACAGTATTTGATGTTGATGGGCGATCATAAGTCTGCTCCCAACCGCAGCGCTTGCACCGCTTCTATAGGGGATGATAATTTTGGCCCGGCCGTCAGGGACGATAAGCCTGCCGTCGGCGAACGGTATGCCTCCACTGCTTTCAAATGTCCAAATGACAGCAATATAAGGCAACAGCTGCTTTTCGGGGATCGTAAATGAAGCCTGCATAATCTCTTATTTTACAAAACTATAGGTATAACACCTATTTTGAACCTGACCACATCAGATCTTATGAGTATTAGAAATACAACGCTGACGCAAGTTATTGCCGCTATCCCGTGTGGGATAGTATACTATCCTCGTTAGGATAGTGAGGACTACTAGCAGTGGACTGTCAGAAGGACAAAAATAACCAAACCTTTCGATAATTGCACCTAAAAAGACCGTTTCTTATCTGTTAGAGGCACGAGCTTCTCACATAAGATGGGTCAAAAAAGAGTTCGATAATAAGCAAATTAAGAGGAGGTAAAGTATGAATAACCAAACCACAAAAAATGACCCTGCTGACAGATCAGAAGAGGGTCATTTTCCGCTTGAAAACGAGCTGCGTTCTATATGGCTGGGGAGGAGGGATTCGAACCCCCGAATGCTGGGACCAAAACCCAGTGCCTTACCACTTGGCCACTCCCCATTAATCGGTGTTTATTATATCGAAATTATGTCTGTTCGCCAATAAACTGTTTCTTAATCCTCGCTATTTGATATTTATTTACACGGATTGTATAATATCTCACCAAGCTTCGCGTACCAATCTTCTGGAGGTGGAAAGTGAAATGGGGTAGGGCTCGCAGAAACGGCAGCGGCAAGAGAAGGCTTGATCTTGATGCGGTAATCGATGTTGTGTTGTTGGGAGGTAGCGAACTCAAATCAGGCCCATTCACCGTCTCTCCAGGAAAGCTAGGTGAATGCTTCATTAAGGGCCCGCGAGGGGACTGTTTGGATATTGTGACAGTTCAATTTTACTCTAATTTGCAACGAGCAAGAGCTCGCAGACTTCAGGCCACGCTCATACTCTCAGTAGTAACCAGTGGGCGTAGATATCGCTGCAAGCACCATAGGTTCAGATCGGAGCGAGCTTTGAGTCAGTGGCGCGAGAGCGATGAAGCTCGTTCCATCAACCCACACCTCACGAGTTGGAGCATACACTTTCACCGTTAGCTATGTCCTGGTAGTGACACTATTGCTGTCACTACCAGGACAGTAATTTCGTTAATTAATAGTGAGTATCGACGTAATAATGGCTCCGCTCAGTAAACTTAAGCTGTTTATTGTAGATAGTTTTATAGCCTTCATCCATACGATCAAAAACTTTTTCTTGTGCTAATATTTCTTCAAGATTAAACCAGATATTTCGCCCACCATCAAATGTTTTTTGGAGCGTACCGCGCGGGTTTGTGCCGTGTACCGCAAAAAATATTTTATCTTCTAAGAGTTCGTTCGAACTTTCAGTAAAGTCGATTTTATGATAAATTTCTTTGACTGCTAGGTCAGCCTCCAGGCCAGTTTCTTCCATTAATTCACGAGCGGCAGCTCCTAAGATAGTCTCACCCCACCGTACTTTACCAGTGGGCCGTCCCCAGAAACCATAAAAAGGCTGCTTCAAACGCTGTTGACAAAGCAGTCGGCCATCATCACGTTCAATGAGCAGGAGTACTGCTACCTTTGGTTGCCGCTCGATGACACGAGCGTCAGTATCGAAACGATTAGCATATTCCTTGCCAGCTATGGTAAGGGCGTAGTATCCTTCAATGTTTTTCTCTATTAATTTTTGTTCGAGCATTTTCTTAAGATGGAAATTAAAGTGATCAGATGAAAGTGCACTAGCTTTTTGCAGTGCTGCAAAATGAGCTGCAGGCCGAAAAAGCAGTGCGTGCAAGATAGCAACTTGGGCGGGATGCATTGTATCGTGTATATTCATGTCTATTGGTAGTATGATTGGATGCTTAACTGAAATCTAGTAAACTTCACTTTAGTTTCTGGCAACACACTTAAGCACCTGCTCAGCAAATTTCCAAAAAATACCGCGAATACTGATGTTTTTATGTTCTTTCAGTGTAAAGAGTTTAATTGATGCAAGGTAGGCACCAATGGCATAAAGGCCGCCAAGAATGGCATCAACCACATAATGTTCCCCTAAATAAAAAATGCCGATCCATACTGAAACGGGGTAGAATACTAACCACCACATTTTGCGCCAGGTAAAAAGCTTAGCAGCAAAGAGCAAGAGTAGCACCGGATATGCAGCATGAAGTGATGGCACAGCGGCCACTTTATTTGGTGAAAGATTACCATAGACTGTTGAAAAATTTTGAATGCCCATAGCAAACCAAATATCGCTCGAAACACGATGTATCGGCTCAATATAACCTAGGTCAGATGCCATCCATGGCGGGGCGGCAGGGAAGAAAATATAGGTTATAAACGCACCAAATGAAAGGATAACCAGCGCACCCACAAACGGCCAATAGAGTGATTCACGAATTTTCCAAATTAACACAGCGAGCAAGATGGGTACCACAAAGTGCATCGTATAGAGAAAGTAAAAATAAAAATCATACCACTGAACTACACCGTGCCACCACCAACTTTGCAGTGTCGCCGTCGGTAAATAACCGCCAAATAACCACCGATCAGCTTGAATCATCTCTGTAAAATGGACGAAACTATTTAAGTCGTCAGCGATACTTCGAAAAGAATCATATACCAACAATAAAGCGACGAACGGCAAAAAACGATATACAAAAGCTCGTGCTTGCCCAAACACAATCGCTATAGCAAGCAGCACTAAAAACAATGTGTCTGGTGTTAAGAATGTGCGTTTGGTTGCAAAAAAAGCAATGAGTAAACCAAGCACAATAATTCGCAGTGCTAGGAGAGCCGGATGAATTTTTTGCCAAGCAATGAGCGTTGCAAGCAGTACTAAAAGGCGCTTCACAGCCGTTATTATAACGTCAATTATGCCACTCGCCACAAAAAGGATCACTGCGGTTGCCCAGACGGTTAGATAACGTTCATTTTAGTATAGGCATAATCTTTGACCTTACGCCATTTTTGGGCAGCAATATTATAAGCGCGGATCTCACCTTTGATGCGGGCTAAACGAATCAAAGCTGGGTTGTAGCTGGCGAGTGTTTCATAATAGCTGGTGTCGCCATCACTCATAATGTACTTACCCGGGAACATCTGTTTAAACTTTTCAACACCAATACGCTTAAAATAGTCCGCGTCGCCACGGGGCACAATAAACTCATCCGCTTCTAGCCCCATAGCATGTACGATCTTTTTTATTTCTCCAAGTGTCATCGTAGATTGAGAAGTGACATATAAGTAATGCGTATTTTGCGCTGTCTTGAACACAATAGCTTGTGATGTAGTACCACATGTAACGTTGCGAACAATCGCATTATTAATATCAAGCCGCAACGCAAACTGCTGTTCAATTGACTTTTCAAGATCGATATCATTCAAGATATCTTCATTCATAAGTTTAAGTATAGCAATAAATTAAGATGAAAACTGCGAGAACTATTTACTGGAAGAGCTTGACGTGTTAGACGGAGAGGCTGGCGTCTTCGCTGTGCCTATATAATAACTACGAATCTGGAACAAAAAGTACAATCCAATGACCGAAGAAATAACTGAAAAAATAAATGAGCCGATATCCTGATTGGCAAATAAGTAGACCAGCGCGTATAACGCATTAGCGGCCGCAATGTAATAAAGCAGGTTCCAGCCGCTTTTTTTGCCAGCTCGCAAGGCAGGAAAAGCGATAAAGAAGAGAACGGCTTCGACGGCGAGAATTACTAAGCTCATCCAAACGAGCGGCCCCATAGTGCCACCAGTCGGCGAATGGCCGTACGTCTGATGAAGAGTAGTGGCATAATTATTGAGATCTTGTGCCCATAATGCTAAACGGTATAAAT
>JARIHL010000007.1 GCA_029288315.1 Candidatus Saccharimonadota bacterium | reverse complement strand
CAACGAAGGTGAGGGCGGGGGCGCCGAAGAAGAAACTCAACCGCTGCGTCTTCGTGATCGTCTAAAGCTGGCTGCAACACTTTTGAGGGCCGGTGACGCACCATTTAAAGAACGTGTCAATGATGCCGTAGACGTATTAACTAATCGTGGCAATCGGGGGCAAGAAACCGGTGAGCGTAATCGCCGTCGCCGTATCCTAAAATGGGCAGTTGGAGCTGGTGCGGTTGCTCTTGCCGGTGGTGCACTTTGGGCTGCTATAGCCAACCGAGATGACATTGGTCAGACACTGCACGATTACTTTAGCGGTGAAACCGGCGGTACCGCTGGGCAAGCTGATCGCGCTATACCTCAACCTGGTGAAACCGGCGGCGCTGCTGGCGTAGACACGAACGGTGGCCCTGCAGGATACGAATTTAGCGATGCAGCAAGAACGGCCGAAAATGGCGAAGGTTGGTTTAATACTATCAGTGAAACTACTGGTATTCATAAGCAAGAACAGCTGCGTGCTATCCTAAATGATGTTGGTTCAAAATTAGTAAGCAACGGCGATGCCTATGTCGCTCCTGAGCTGGGTGGTTATGGCATTAGCCGTCCGGGCCAACTTTCACAGCAATCTTTAGAAGCGATTCAGCGGTCAGCTGAACGACTAGGATTCACTACGCGGTAAGTAAATCTGCTATAGTAAAGATATAAACAGGCATAAAAACTATGTTTCAACTCGATGACAATTTTCTCACAAGCTTGGGTCTCGGCGATATGTCGACCGAAGAAAAAAAAGCCTTCCTGCTCCACATTTACGAAGAACTTGAGCTGCGTGTAGGTACGGAACTCTCGAAAAACTTAAGCGATAACCAGCTTAGCGAATTTGAAAAAATCATTCAAGAGCAAAATCCTGATAAAGCAACTGGCTGGCTTGAAGCAAATTGCCCGGACTATAAAAAAGTAGTTGCTGATGAACTGGAAAAACTTAAGCAAGAGATTCAAAATAACAAACAAGAGATTCTCGGTCAAGCGCAAGCTGCCTGAGGATAAACAATATAAGGATAACCCATTGGACTATGGGTTATTTTTTATAGCCATGTAAAAAAGCACTCCCATTCATAATTCGGCCACTTGGTGCAATCAGTTCGACTACCTCAAGCCAGGTTTGAGAACCGCATGGTATAACCAATACTCCATCTAGTTCATTATGGGCTACTCGCACTTTTGTGACAATAATATCTCTGCCAAAAAGTTGCGCGTAGCTTTTTGGCCAACCCTTGTATGCCCTTACCTCTCTTTCAAGTTGTTGGGCAGTCTTACTCCAGTCTAGGGCGCCATCTTCTTTTTTTATTTTGCGTGAGTAACTTATTGGTTGCCCCGGTTGTGGATAAGGCACACATTTACCTGCTACATAGTCTGGCACATCTTTGATGAGCATTTTATTGCTTAGCCCTACAAGAGCTTCGGTGAGTTGATTGATAGTTGCATCAGCAGGTATTTTATAAGTTTGTTGATCGATTAATACACCTTCGTCGAGTTTGCTATTAATAATCATGAGACTAACGCCAGTTTCTTGTTGGCCGCTTAGTAGTGCAAAGGTGATCGGGTCGGCGCCTCTCCATTGAGGTAACAATGAAAAATGACTGTTTAAGATACCTTTTGAGAAGGTATCGATGACAGCTTGAGTAATAATAATACCGTAGTCAACCACCAAACCAACAGGGCTTGAAAAGTGTTGATGTGCAAAAAGTTGCGTTAATTCTTGCTTATTTTGAGGCGTAAATAACGGGATATCCCATGTTTGAGCTAAATCAATGACAGGCACACTTCCACGAAAACCAGCAGCGCGCGGTTTAGTAATAATAGCTTCGATCAAGAAATTGGCTTGATGCAGAGCGCGCAGCGTAGCCGCGGCTACTGGCCCGCTACCAAAGAATACGAGATTTACGAATGGTTTCATAATTCACTTCCTCAAGTTCACCCTTCTTGTTAAGTTTGAAGAAGGAATCACTATCTTTAATGTGGTCTATAAAAAGTATGCCATTTGTGTGGTCGATTTCATGCTGAATCACTCGAGATAAAAAGCCTTCTGCTTTGAAACGTAGTTCACGACCATTTATATCAAGCGCTTTTACGCGCACTTTTGGATATCGTGGTACGAGGCCATATATATTTTTAACACTAAGACAGCCTTCGTAATCCAATACGGGTTCACCCTCGGTTTTAACAATTTCAGGGTTGATGAGCGCAAAAAAAGAACGGTTCTCTTTATTGTCAAAATCATCGCGCACAATGACAACTCTATATAATCTGTCTATTTGAATAGCGGCAAGCGCCACACCTAATTCGTGTGGCCGATGTTCTTCCCAATCAATGGTTGCTGCCTCCATATCATGGATTAATTCTTTGACTTCTTCAGTGATGACATGCGCGCGCTGTGATTTCTCTCGAAGATGGGGATTGGGTAGGGTAATAATATTATGTCGATTCATTGGTCATAAGTATACGAAAAATGATTGGCTTTGAGTAGACTAGAGGTGACTCACAGAAGGTTAGTGGGATCGAGGTCGGCTTGCCAATGCTGAGGAATTTCTTGTGCAATAGCAACTAAATCGGCGCGCTGCCTACTTTTAATAAGGATTTGCCAACGATAATTACCGCGCAAACGTTCATGATAAGCTGGAGTTGGATTCATGACCGCAACATGTTGATGCTTTGTTCGAATAGCTGCCGACATTTGTTTAACAGCACGTATTACTCCGGCTTCAGTTTTATAGGTGCACGTAAGCTTCAGTAAGTAGGTGAATGGTGGAAACACGCTGTCGCGTCTATGCTTTAATTCTTGCTCATAAAATTCTTGATAATTACGCTGCAGAGCACGTTGAATGATGTGATGTTCGGGTTGATAGGTTTGCACTACTACTGTACTCGTATCTTTACCACGTCCTACTCGCCCAACAACTTGATAAAGTAATTGGAAAACTCGTTCCTCGGCTTGATAATCCGGAATCTGGAGTCCCCCATCTGCTTGAATCACTCCTACGACTCGCAATCTAGGCAAGTCTAAGCCCTTTGCCAATAGTTGTGTGCCAATCATGATATCAATATCTCCATCATAGAGCTGTTGATAACGGGCTTGTAATGTTTCAGTAGTGGTGTTGTCGGCATCAAAACGAGCAATACGCGCTTTGGGTAGTAGTTTTCGTAATTCCTCTTCGACTAATTTTGTACCAATGCCACGAAATGTAATATTTGGATGTCCACACACTGGACAGCTTGGTGATATTTGTTCGCGGCTGCCGCACAAGTGGCAAAGCAATCTATGGTGATCAGCGTGGAGTGCTAGAGGTATATTACAGTTCGTGCAAAGTGCATTCCATCCACACTGCGAACAAAGTGTTGTGGGGGCGGTTCCGCGACGGTTATGAAAAAGCAGTACCTGTTTTGAATCATCCAGCGCGCTGCGCATTGAGGTAATAAGTTTGTCTGATAAAAAACGATGTTCGCGAAAGGAGTCACGTTTTTTGAAGTCTACCACTGTTATTTCTGGTGGAGTAGTGAGGGTGGCGGTTTGTTGTAATTTAAGTATAGGATTTTTATTATTTTTTGCTAAATAATAATCTGTAACTGTTGGCGTAGCACTGCCTAACAAAACCTTGGCCGTATCATGAAAACGTACTAACATGCTGGCGGTTCGTAGGGCAGAATAGCGAGGTACATGTTCTTGCTTATAGCTTGGTTCGTGGCATTCATCGATAACAATAAGTCCGAGCTTGGCTATGGGCATAAAAAGAGCCGACCGTGGCCCAATAACTATAATCGGCTCGTTAGCATGAAGCGCGGTATCCCACGCTGTATGTCTTTCAGCCTCAGTCATACCAGAATGTGTAACAAGTATGTCCTTAAAATGGTGGGTGAATTCAGCTACAAGCTGAGGAGTTAAAGCAATTTCTGGCACTAAAATGATACTTGATCTTCCTTGACGCTGTTCGTGCTTTGCGGTTTCAATATAAAGCTGAGTTTTTCCTGAGCCGGTTACGCCGTGCAACA
This sequence comes from Candidatus Saccharimonadota bacterium, assembly GCA_029288315.1. Taxonomy (GTDB): domain Bacteria; phylum Patescibacteriota; class Saccharimonadia; order Saccharimonadales; family EFPC-124; genus JARIHL01. Next base: position 1,261 of record JARIHL010000007.1, on the reverse strand, counting down.
AAAGAGTACCGCCATGATGTTTGGTGGCTATCAGTAATGCCCGAGACTGTTCTTTATTGAGTATAATTTTTGTTCGATTACGACTAGATTGAGGGGATACCCTATGAGTCGATCGTCGCTTTTTATGCAAGCCGCTGGGTAAGATGGCTTGAAGAACAAACGCTAAGTGAGTTGCATAATAAGCACTCATCCAATGAGCAAGTTCAATAAGAGGAATTGGTATTGGACGTGAATTAAGTATTTGTGCAATTGCTTTTGTCTGAAAAATTGGTTTTTTCGTAACACCAACTATGATGCCGGTCGTTAATTTTTTACCGATGCTAATACGTACAAGTGTGCCCTTAGCGAGTGGTTTTTCGTTGTGATAGGTGAATGAATCTTCATCTTTACGGATAACAATCGTAGGTGCGATAAGGTAGTAATACATATACCAAGATTATAGGCGCTCTGCTACACTTTAGTTAGTATGTATTTTAATTCCCGTAGCGAAGCTGGCCAGAAGCTTGCAGCAGAACTGTCAAATTACCGTTCTGAGAATGTGGTAGTAGTTGCGCTGAGTGAGGGCGCGGTCGTTATTGGTGAAGAGATTGCGAATATACTCCAATGCAGACTAACATTGTTATTGAGTGAGAATATTCTTTTGCCAGGTGAGCATTCGCCTATTGGTACGGTTACCCAAGATGGTAATTTTGTGTATAACAATATGTTTTCGACCGGTGAGATTGAAGAATATTATAGCGAGTTTCATAGCTACATAGAAGATCAAAAACGCGAAAAGTATGCTCAGATCAATCGTTTACTTGGCCAAGGAGGCTTACTGGATGCCGCATTATTAAAAGATCACATTATCATTCTGGTGTCTGATGGTTTGAAAAGTGGTATATCCCTTGAGGCGGCAACGGAGTTTTTAAAACCTATACGTATTAAACGGCTCATCATCGCTACACCCATTGCTTCAGTGCAGGCGGTAGATCGGATGCATATATTGGCTGATGAGCTTCATTGTCTTGGGGTGACGGAAAACTTCATCAACACCAATCACTATTATAATGATAATAATTTGCCAGAACATGCGGAGCTCATCGAGAAAATTAAAAGAACTTTTGTAAATGAGAAGGTTTAGGGGCTTGCCCCAAAGTCTTTGAAACTGTAGAATTATTAGCAACAGGTTAAGTTAAGGATAGGTGTCAGGAACGATTATGCTGGATGCTGTCTCTTATACACATCTGACGCTGCCGACGAATAGCCTTGTGTAGATCTC
>JARIHL010000003.1 GCA_029288315.1 Candidatus Saccharimonadota bacterium | reverse complement strand
TTCAAGAAAAAACATTTTAGAGACGTACACTACTGCTCGCTCGTTGTTCACCCCCTAAAGGGGGTTCACCTCGCTCGGCTAAACAAAGACTTCTCAAACCGCCACTGGCGGTTTTCGCATTGCTGTGTGTCACACCAGGTTATTAGGGTTTTGAGATTCAGACCCTTAAAATATAGAAAATATTTCTAGTGATACACGCTTCTTATTATCCATCTCCCTACCGCTTGACAATACTCCTGTAATCAAAGATGATTAAGGTAATTGATATGCTTAAGAATTTCGTATGGAACCCTCAATTCAAAATCGAACACTCTCTCAGCCATCGACTTCGTTGCCCGAGCAACCCTTATCACCTTTGAATGATTCAGGAAATGAAAAAAAGAAGCCTATCCGATCGTTTATTTTGAGCGTTTTAATACTTTTCTTACTTATTGTCACAACTTACATTATTTTTAGCTTGGTTTCTCAAAAAAAACCTCATGTCAGTAATATAAAAGTAGGCGTCATGATGCCCTTCACTGGCGGTTCAAGCACTATGGGCTACGGCACCATGAAAGGTATTCAATTAGCCAAAAAGCAACTTGGTGCTGATAACATTGAGGTTATTCAAATGGATTCAAAATGTGACCCCAAGACTGCGGCTGAAGTTGTGAAAAGCCTTATTGAGCAACGGGTGGCTGCCATCATTGGCGAAGGCTGCTCAAGTGCTTCGGTGGCCGCACTGCCAGCTGCCAATAATGCTAAGATTCCTATGATTAGCCCATCTGCCTCCAGCCCGACGCTCAGTATCCCTAATGACTATTTTTTCCGAGTAGTACCACCGGATACTTTTCAGGGTGAATTTATGGCACAAGCCATTTTTGATAAGGGGCATAAAACCGTTGCTGTTTTCTATACTAATGAACCCTATGGCAGTGGTATGAATAAAGTTTTCAGAGAAAAATTTGAGGCATTGGGGGGTAAGGTAGTTGCTACCGCTACTGGTGAGCCTGACGTTATTAATTTGGAAAGTCAGATGCGTGAACTAAAGGAGGCTAATCCCCAGGCAGTCTTTTTTGCCCCTAATTCGGTTATTTCAGGTACGGCGGCCATTAAATTAGGCCGTGAAGTAGGTTTGACAGCGCCTTTCTTTGGCGCTGATATTTTTTATGACAATACGATTATCAGTAACGCGCCAAATGCTACTGACACCTTGACCATTACTTCATTCCCAACTGGAACGAAGCCCTTTAAACAAGCACTTATTAATGAATACCGCGTAGCAGAGCAATTATATGCCGCTTCACAAGCTTATGATGCACTACATGCTATTTATATAGCTACTGAGCGAGGTGCTCGAAATGGCGAAGAAATTAAACGCGAGTTACCTTCAATTAGCTTTGAGGGTGTCTCGGCTCGTATTATGTTTGATGCTAACGGTGAAATTTCAGATAAAAATTACAAGTATGACTTACTACAAATTAAAGGTGGAGCGTTTACCGCGCTTGATTGATTTGTTGTGGAGATTAACGTGATGTGTAACTTTAGGCTATTCCAATGAATATTAAACAAAAATTAGTTGCACTTCTCCTTTCGATTGGGCTCCTGCCAACAATGGTCGTTGGTGTGATTGTTTATATAACGATCAGTAATGAACTGACAAATGATACCGCTAATCAGCTTGTTAGCATTTCGATTAAGCAAGAACAAAAAATTAATAGTTTGCTCCAAAAAAAACAAGAAGAAGTCATAAAATTAGCGAACCGATATGATTTGCAGGTAGCTTTGGGACAGTATTTAAGGAGTGGCCGGAAAGCTGAACAAGATAGCTTAGTTACCATTTTGAGAAATAAAAAAATTGAAGTTTCTGATATTCAAGCCATTACACTAACAGATTTGAATGGTGTTGTACTGGCTTCAACGATCGCTGATTTGAATGGGCAAAAAATGTCAGACTATGGTATAGCGTCAGGCCAAGATACGTCGATTACTGTTAAAGAAGATACACGCGATGGGATCAATAAACTCTATATCAAGACCAGAACGAGTGTCAATAAACAAGAAACTGGCGTTATAAGCGTCGTCTTTAGAATTGACGATATCGTGGCAGCTGTCCAAGATTACACTGGTTTAGGTAGTACTGGTGAAACGATGGTAGTTGAAAAGACGACCAACCAACAGGCTGTAACCCTCTTCCCGCTTCGATTTAATACTGACGCCGCCCTCAAAACTAATCTTGCTGACATGCAACTTTTTAACCACGGCGATACGGCCTACCATAATGTCCAGGATTATCGGGGTCAAAAAGTGCTGGTTGCAGCCAGATCCATTGGTTTTGCCAATTGGGTGATTGCGACAAAAATTGATCAAGCTGAAGTGCTGGCGCCAATTATACAGCTGCGCAATTCCTTGTTGGCTATGATTATTATTGCTTCACTTATTATAGTCATGATTGCCTTGTATTTTGCGCGCTTCTTTACCGAACCAATCCTGCGCATTATACGTGCTACGCAGCGTATTGGTATGGGCGACTTTACTGCCCATCTTGAACTAAAACGTCAAGACGAGATTGGCATACTGGCGCAAAACATTAATGCAATGGGTGTCAGTTTAAATGAATTTGTTGCCAGCATCGAAGCGCAGCGCCATCGTCTTGAAATTATTTTAAATAGCACTGAAGAATGCATTGTGGCTATTAATAAGAAAGGCAGTATCATTATAGCTAATAAAGTTACTGCCGAGTTAACCGGAAAAAGTATAAAAAATTTGGTTGGGATGTCTATTAATAATGTTTTTACCTGGACTCGAGATGAACAGCCCTTTGTTATTAATTATGAAACAAATGGCACGACAGCCTACCGGGATGTGCAGTATATTAATGATGCTGGCATTACCCACTATGTCGATCTGGTTGTTGCCCAAGTCGGTGATGGGCAAGATCAGCAGGCGCAAACAATTATTACCATTCATGATCAAACCAAAAGCCGCGAGCTTGAGAATATGAAGCTTGATTTTGTTTCAATGGCAGCTCATGAACTTCGTACGCCGCTTGCTGCTATTAAGGGTTATCTCCAGTTTATCCTTTATATGGGCAATAAAAATTCAGTTGATGCTATAGAAGAATATTTACAACAAGCCCTCAAGAGCACGACCCAGCTTGGTGGTTTGATTAATAATTTGCTTGATATAACTCGCATTGAACATGGTACGCTGACGCTTACCCTCGAGAAAATTGATCTAGCAGACAATATCAACGAAGCCATTCGCGATGCGAGCTTTAGTGCTAAAGATAAAAATATTACCCTGCATTATGAAGGCCCAGCCGCGGATTGTTTTGTGGCAGCTGACCAGATTGCACTGCGCGAAGTAATCAATAATTTACTGGCGAATGCCATCAAATACACAAACAATAATGGCCGGATAGAAATTACCCTAACCCGTAAGGCAAATACGTATGTTGTTGGTTTCAAAGATAATGGTATTGGCATCCCCAAGCAAGCCTTACCTAATTTATTTACTAAATTTTACCGCGTTCATGGTGGGCTTAATAGCGGTAGTGTTGGTACTGGGTTGGGTTTATTCATAGCCAAGTCAATAATTGAGCGCCTAGAGGGTACAATTAGTGTAGAGTCTCAGG
>JARIHL010000075.1 GCA_029288315.1 Candidatus Saccharimonadota bacterium | reverse complement strand
GCTGATAACCTCAGGGCAAAATTATTGACTCGATGGAATTGCTTATGTTACAGTGAGCCTAAAGTTTATCCAAAAAGAAAAACAAGGTTAAAACATGCAGCAAGATGGCGGCGCGAGTGCGAAACAGCAGATCGTTGAGCGAATCAAGCAATCAACGAATATTTTAGTAACGGTTAATAGCAATCCTTCGGTGGATGCATTATCAGCTGCCTTAGCTCTTACGCTCATGCTCACTAAGCTTGATAAACACGCTACAGCGGTCTTTAGCGGAGTTATCCCGCCGGCTATTAAATTTCTGCAACCCGATAAAACCTTCGAACACAATGTCGATAGCCTGAGAGACTTTATAATTGCCCTCGATAAAGAAAAAGCCGACAGATTACGCTACAAAGTAGAAAATGATGTTGTTAAGGTTTTTATAACTCCTTATAAAACAACTATTACCGAAAAAGATCTACAATTTAGTCAAGGGGATTTTAATGTCGATTTGATTGTAGCTCTTGGGGTAGAAAAACGGGAAGAACTTGATAAAGCTATTACTGCGCATGGCAGAATCTTACACGATGCAACTGTGGCTACTATTAATGCGGCTAATCAAAAGAGCTCTCTCGGCGCTGTTGATTGGCAAGAGGGAGCCGCAAGTTCGCTTTGCGAAATGTTGATGAGCCTGAGTGAAGCTTTGCAAGCGGGCTTACTTGATCAACAAATCAGCACTGCGTTACTTACTGGTATTGTGGCTGCAACAGAGCGTTTTAGCAACCATCATACGACGCCGAGAGTTATGACGATGTCGGCACAGCTTATGGCGGCTGGCGCCAACCAGCAGCTGATTGCTACCAATCTCGGTACTGCTGCGATAGCCGCTAATAAAGCGGCAAGCTCTCCGGCTGAAGGGAGTACTAAAGTTGCAGCTACTGAAGGTAAAGGGGTTGCTAATGGCGAAATGCATATTCGGCATGATGAAGGGTTACCAAAACCCCGTATGCAGCCACCTACTCCAGCACCATCCCAGCAGGCTGAGCTATCAAAAGAGCTTGAAATTGCTCCGCCAGCAGCACAAGCTTTCAATGAGCTCAAGCAGGCCCTCGAAATCGAAACTAAAAATCCTGTCAAATCTGAACCAACTTCCTTTGAGAATCCTCTGAACAAGGTTCAAGCTAAACAACCGGAACGTCAAGAAGAGAATGAAGAGGCGTACCTTAATAAAAAACCATCGTGGATGGGGCGCAATATTGAACCACCGACACTAGGAGGCAGTTTAAGTGCTACTGCGGAAGAAGCGCTCGAGGATAAGATGCACCAAGAAGAAGATCAGCGGAATCACAAACTGCTTTCGCATGATCAACCGAAAAATAAGACCAATCCGAAGCCTCATAGACTTCAGCAAAAACCCCAAAACACGCCAACTGCACCACCAACACCTCCCCCTGCCCCAATGTCAGCTTTAGCCCAACCAACGCCCGAGCAACCAGCTGCAAGCAATCCGCAGATTATGGATTCGGTTCCCCTGCAAACCGAGCCAACTCTTGAACAGATTGAAAAACAAGCTAAAAGCGGTGATACAGCTAACGCTGCGCCTATACCGCCTGCAGATCTTGATGCAGCTCGCCAAGCCGTCAATGATGCCTTAGCTGCCGGGCCATTTACACCAATTGGTAATCGCATGGAATCAATCGGTGCACAAGACTTTCCTCAAAGCACATCAGCACCATTTCATCAAGCACCACCTCAACCGTCAGTAACGCCAACCGGAGAACTCACTTCAGGAGTTCCAACCCTGCCTCCTTTACAGCCCGAATTAACACCTCAGCCATCTATAGCACCCGCTGCTTCAGGCCTTCCCACGCCACCAGTTCCACCATTGCCCGATTTTAATACCTTGCCACCAACGCCACCGGTTTTACCTCAATTACCACCATTGCCTGAAAACCCGCTTGATCAATCGCAACCGTCTACCAGCCAACCCCAATCACCTCAACAGCCGGCTGATCCAGGCCAATTTAAAATTCCTGAACAGTAAGCTTTCTGCTAAAGGAAATTAAAGGGTTGTTTGACACCAGAACCTGCATGAATGGCCTATTACTTATTGATAAACCAACTGGTATGTCTAGCTTTGGGGTTGTAGCTCGAGTGCGCGGTATACTTTCTCGGCAAGCGGGTAATAAAATTAAAATAGGCCATACGGGTACATTAGATCCTTTTGCCACTGGCCTTATGCTGCTTGTGGTGGGTGAGTATTGCAAGCAAGCAGGAGAGTTCAGCAAGCTCGACAAAACTTACGAAGCCACTATGTGCCTAGGAGCTACGAGTACTACGGGAGACCCAGAAGGCGAACTAAAACCTTGGTCTGATCGGAAGCCACTTGCGGTAGAGTTAGAGCGGGTTTTAAAGACCTTCCAGGGTAGGATTGAACAAACGCCGCCGATATATAGTGCAATTAAAATTAATGGCAAGCGAGCCTATCAATTAGCCCGAGCTGGCAAGACTGTAGAGATGCCGAGACGTACCGTTATCGTAGCCGAATTAAAACTCATAAGTTATGATTACCCTTTTGTAAGAATCGCCTGCAATGTCAGTAGTGGTACTTATATTCGCAGTCTAGTCGAAGATATAGGTATTACACTGGGCATTGGCGCATATACTACGGAGTTACGCCGTACGCGAGTCGGGAATTATACCGTTGAAGATGCTCTGAAGCTGACGGATCTAACAGGGGATCTTTTACAGAGATCGCTGCTCACTAGTCTGTAGGAGTAATCTCTATAAAAGGTAAGGTAAGAGAAGTGGCAGGGGGGTGAGCCCGTCGGCTAGAGGAATATCCTCCCGACGGGCTTCACCTCAGGGAAGTTCGGCGTTGGCGATTCCTCGAAGCTGTTGCTCGAAGAACTCACCTTTGCCGATCAGGTTGGCGGGGATATCACCCTCCAGATAGTTGTTGGCGAGCAGCCACCAGTCGGCGACCCCGTAGGGGTCTTCTTGAGCCAGCAGCAAAGTATTGATCTCTGCCGCGACCAAGCGAAGGCTGTTGCCATCAAACTGGAAGGCGGGTGCTCCCAGCCCGGGGATTACCAAGATACCTGGGTCTCCAGGGTTGAGACCCCTGGCGTCCAGCTCTGCTTCCTGTAGGAAGCCACCGAGCTGCTCTGCGGCAGCTGTGATGGCTTGTAGGAAACCTTCGCGGTGTTCGGCCGCGAAACGCTCAGTCTCTGCCCGTTCGTCACCAGTGGGAAGCATTGAAGTCCTCCATCTTGTGGTTGCCGCTTCTCTTGCGTGCGCTCCAGGTGATGCCAGAGTAATTTATATTTAAACATTAAAGCTGTTAAAAGTCAATAAATATGAAGTTAAAAAGCACAGTCTCGAAGGTGACCTCTTGAACACAGTACGCTAATCTGCTAAAATAAACTCCGATATGATTACGAAAGAAGTAAAGAGCGAAGTTATCGCCAGCAATCAGCGCCATAAAACTGATGTTGGTTCGCCAGAGGTACAAGTGGCCGTGCTAACTAAGCGAATTAAAGACTTAACTGCACATCTTAAAGAAAACAAGCACGACAATCATAGCCGGCGCGGTCTTCTACAGATGGTAGGGCAGCGCAAACGTCAACTAGCCTATCTACAACGTCAAGACTTTCAGGCTTACCAGGCACTCATTGCCAAGCTTGGGCTCCGCAAATAGGCTATGCCTTAAGCGGAGTTTTTGATTATAGGACAAAACTTAACAACTAATATGCAGCCCCCTTTGGCCACCTAAGGTGGTGGATTTAATCCGAGAAGACTTTCTTCCCGGCTAAAACCCGTTACCTTGCCTGGAGGCCCCTAAGAGGGCTCAAGCGAAAGGAAATTCCACGTGGGAACAACAATTAATCCATTTGGGAAAGATATTATAATCGTGGAGGCTGAGTTTTGTGGCCGTCCGCTTAGCTTAGAAGTGGGACGTATCGGCTTTAGAACAAGCGCCAGCGTTATTGTGCGTTATGGTGATACAACAGTGCTTGGTACCGCCATGGTTGCCGAAAAGCCAGTCGCTGGTTTTGATTATTTTCCACTCAGCATTGATTACGAAGAAAAAATGTATGCAGCTGGCAAAATTAGCGGTAGCCGCTTTATTAAGCGTGAAGGCAGGCCGAGTGATGAAGCAGTGCTTATTGGCCGTCTCATCGACCGCCCTATTCGTCCACTCTGGCCAAAAGGGTACCGTCACGAGGTACAAGGAGTGGCCAGTGTTCTCAGTCTTGACCCAAATTTTCGTCCCGATGCCATTGCTATGATTGCTATGAGCACAGCTTTTATGCTGAGTGGTGCGCCATTTGAAGGGCCGGTGGCTAGCGTGCGCGTTGGTTTGAAGGATGGTAAGCCTGCCGCATTTCTGCCTATCGAAACTATGAATTCAAATGATCTCGATCTTGTAGTAGCTGGCACCGAAGCAGCAATTATGATGGTCGAAGCCGGTGCTAACGAAGTCAGCGAAGAGCAAGTGGCTGCAGCGCTTACTTGGGCTCACGAAGCTATTCAGCCCGCCATTCAACTCCAGAAAGAGTTGTTGGCTAAAGTTAATATTAAAACCCAAGAATATCAACTCACGTTACCAGATGATGACATTCAAAAACAAGTTGATGAATGGATATTGGGAAAGTTAGGCGAGAATTTGCGCAAGCCGTATCCTGAGCGCCATGATTTAGTGACCACTCTGCGCAAAACCATGCATGATCATTTTGAGCAAGCGCTTGGAGCTGAAGCGTACGCGTCAATACACCAAGAATATGATAATGCCTTTACCGCTGCTCTCCACAAAGATGTACGCAAAGGTATTATCGAAGAAGGTGTTCGGCCAGATGGTCGGCAACCTGATGAAATCCGTCAGTTAAGTTCTGAGGTTGCCATTTTGCCTCGGGCGCATGGCTCCAGCTTGTTTACTAGGGGCATTACTCAGGGTATGAATATTGTAACTCTTGCCCCACTAAGCTACGCGCAAATTGTTGATACGATGGAGCGTGAAGGCGAGCGTCGTTACATGCATCACTATAATGCGCCAGGTTATACTGTAGGTGAGATAAAGCGCCTCGGTAGTCCTGGCCGTCGTGAAATTGGGCATGGCTATTTGGCCGAGCGAGCACTCACTGCAGTGCTGCCAACTGAAGAAGAGTTTCCGTATACTATTCGTTCAGTTACTGAAATCATGAGCCAGAATGGTTCTACTAGCATGGCTGCAACTTGTTCAAGCTGCTTGGCATTAATGGACGCTGGCGTGCCGCTTAAGGCGCCGGTTAGTGGTATTGCCATGGGCCTCATGAAAGAGGGCGATAAAGTAGTGATACTGAGTGACATCGCTGATGCTGAAGATTTTGCCGGTGATATGGATTTCAAGGTGACGGGTACCGCTCAGGGTATTACAGCGCTGCAGATGGATATGAAAGTGCATGGTCTTAGCGTAGACATCCTCAAGCAAGCATTATTGCAAGGCCGCAAAGGCCGCGCTAAAATCCTTGAGCATATGCTGCAAACATTGCCGGCACCACGAGAAGCACTCAGCCCATATGCCCCACGCATTGAGAAGATTATGATTAATCCAGAAAAAATTCGCGATGTTATCGGCAAGGGCGGCGAAACAATCAATAAGATCATTGCTGAAACCGGCGCCGAAATTGATATTCGTGATGGTGGCCTTGTGATGGTGGCCGCAACTGACAAGAAATCAATTGATGCAGCTATTGAATGGATTAAGCACCTGACTGCCGAACCAGAAGTGGGCAAGGTTTACGAAAATTGCCGCGTAGTCAAACTTATGGACTTCGGTGCTTTCGTTGAGATTATGCCTGGCCATGAAGGCTTAGTGCATGTTTCAGAAATGTCTGACAAACGCGTGGAGCGCCCAAGTGATATCCTAAAAGAGGGCGATCACGTAACAGTAAAGCTCGTGGCAATTGATGATCGCGGCCGGCTTGTACTTTCTATGAAGCAAGCTAAGGGATAATTAACACCGAACCATCGAATGGCTAGTAGGGCAAGATAAAGTTACTGCCCAGTCGCAGGTCATAGATAATAAGAATAAAGTAAATGATCAGAGATATAATTTCCGAACAAGTGCGAGGTATTGAGCCATTTGATGATTTAGAAACTGATCACCAAATGGCAACCTTAAGCTGGATTGAAAGCGGGACAGATTTATTCCGTGTTAAAAAACCAGACTTGCCACCAAAGCATCTTGTAGCATATTTTGCCGTATTTGATCCTAAAACGAAACGCCTGCTTTTGCAAAATCATCTGCTTGCACAGGCGTGGTTGCCACCTGGTGGGCATGTTGACCCAGATGAGAATCCTCTCGAAACTGTTAAGCGGGAGTGCAGGGAAGAGCTGGGTATAGAGGCGGTATTCTTTGGTGAGCCGAAACCGCATTTTGTCACTATTACTCAAGTAGTTGACCAAGACATTATTCATACCGATGTTTCACTGTGGTTTATTGTGCAAATCGACGAAAAAACTTCATTAACGCTAGAGAAAAACAAATTCGCTGGGGTACAATGGTGGGGTATAGCTGATATATTACACAGCCCTCTTGAACAATTTGATCCTCAAATGCATCGTTTCTGCAAAAAGATGCTGAGCCAGATCTTAAGGGAGGCGCATGGTCAAACAGCAACTTCTTGATCAAATCAGAGCAGACATTATTGCGCATAATGTCTGTCCAGATTTGGCCAAGCAGGCCACGAACCTTGTTATGGGCGATGGAAATCCAGACGCTGATATTCTTTTTATTGGCGAAGCTCCAGGCAAACATGAAGATATGCAAGGAAAACCATTTGTTGGAGCTGCAGGGAAATTTCTCGATGAAATGTTGCATATAATTGGGCTAAAACGAGAAGATGTATATATTAGCAATATTGTTAAATATCGTCCACCAAATAATCGTGACCCGCTTCCCCAAGAAAAGACAGCTTTTTGGCCTTATCTTCTGAGGCAGATTAAAGTTATTGAGCCGAAATTAATCGTGACTCTAGGGCGCCACAGTATGGAGAATTTTTTGCCTGGCCTAAAAATCAGTAATGTGCATGGCCAACCCAAACGACGAGGCGGTATGGTAATCTTACCACTCTTTCATCCTGCGGCCGCGCTTTATAACAATTCCATGCGCGACACGTTATTAGAAGATTTTAAGACGCTCCCAAAAATTCTAGAACTCATCAATAAAGAAAGGAAATAATTTTACTGATTATGAATACCAATAATCGAGGCCAAAAGCCTCAATCCAAGCCAAATAATAATCAAATCCGCCAGCCAGCAGAAGGGCAATCGCAGCAAAATCGTGAACAAAACAGCATTTTAGCTAAAACACAAACAAGACGAGGCGAAGTGCAGCGGGCTACTCGACGCAATACGGAGATGGTAACCCAAGTTGCCAGCCAGCACGTCATTGATATACCAGTTAATAAGTCGATTTATAATGGGCTCGATGGACGACAATTCACCTTAAATCAACAAAGACGGCCGGCTTCGCGCTCAGCCGCTCCAGTATTGAAAATTATCCCATTGGGTGGCCTTGGTGAGATGGGTATTGGAAAAAACATGATGGCTATCGAATATGATAACGACATCATTGTAATTGACATGGGCTTGCTTTTTCCGGGCAATGATTATCCTGGTATTAATTATATCGTACCTGATATTACGTATCTGGAGGAGCGCAAGTCAAAAATTCGCGGCCTGGTGTTTACTCACGGCCACCTTGATCACATTGGTGCCTTTAAACATCTAGTGCACAAAATTCCAGCACCGGTCTATGGCTCGAAATTTACCATCGGCATGCTTGAAAAGGCGATGGAAGAAGCAACCAGCGGCTATAACCCGCAATTTAACGTACTCAATCCCGACATTCATGAGCGTGTGCAGGCTGGTGATAGTTTTAGTATCGAGCTCGTGCGTGTGAATCACTCTATACCTGACTCGACTGCCGTGGTAATACGCACACCAGTCGGAGTGTTAATTAATACTGGCGACTGGCGGTTTGAAGAAAACCCGGTTGATGGACGCAAGTTTGACCTAGAACGCCTCGAGCAAATTGCTCGCGAAGAAAAGGTGCTGCTGCTGATGAACGAAAGCACCAACTGTGAAGATCAAGGCACTCATGCGCATGGTGAGTTCGAAATCGCAAGCAGCATCGGCGACATCTTGCAGAAACACGCAAGCAGCCGGATTATGCTTTCTACATTTAGCTCACAGATACATCGCATCCAAATGATCCTTGAACAGGCCCGGATACATGGCCGCAAAGTGGCGTTTGCTGGATACAGCATGTTGCAGAATATGGAGGTAGCTTTGCGCTCGCAGGTAATTAAAGTGCCAAAAGACGTCATTGTGCGTATGGAAGACATCGTCAAGATGCCTGATAGCAAAGTGGTGATTGTTTGTACTGGCTCACAGGGAGAGTTTAATGCAGTACTTAATCGTATGGCTAGTGGTGCCCATAAACATATTAAGGTCAAGCATACCGATATCATAGTGCTCAGCGCCAGCCAAATTCCTGGTAATGAAAAATATATTGTTCGCACTGTAGACAATCTTATGCGCGAGGGCTCTGATGTGATTCAGCCTCGGAAAGCGCATTTAGACAATGTTGGTCCCCTGCATCTATCGGGCCATGCATATTATGATGACCACGTCAGGCTTATTAATAGTGTCAAACCAAAGTACTATCTTCCGATCCACGGTGAATTTCATATGTTAGTACATAATGCTGAGCTGGCTGAGAAAGAAGGCAATATTCCTCGTCAGAATATTTTTGTGTGCGACAGCGGTGATATATTGGAACTTTCGCATGATGGCGAGGCTAAAAGAACCGGTCGTGTACCCGTGGGCGGTATCATGTACGATGACTCTGGCGAGGAAGTGTCTGAGATTGTGCTCAAAGACCGCATTCACATGAGTAACGAGGGCATGTTTGTGGTAGTATTGACGGTCAGCAAAAAAACCGGCCGGCTACTCACCAGCCCCGATATTATTAGCCGTGGTTTTATCTATCTTCGTGATAGTGAGGAGCTGATGGGTACTATCCGGCAATATCTTAAGCAAAAGATTGCCCGTGCCTATCAAGGATCTAAGATTGATCTTGACGACTTAAAGCGAGAACTAAAAGATGATATTACGCATATTCTTTATGATCAAACGCGCCGCACACCGATCATAATCCCGGTAATCAATGAAATTGCAACTGCACCCATGGGTCAAGCTGGGCCAAGAGATACAGCTTCTAGCATACCCAGAAAACAACCCATCTCTCAACCAACGAGAGAATACCAATATCCGCGCACTGATAGATAGGTAAAACACGACATGAAAAAGTTAGAAAGTGTTGACGCACCCCTGCCGAGTGACATAATTATTGCTCGGCATGGGCAATACCCTACCAATATTGCTATAACTGCCACTGGTGAAGCGGCGAGAGAAGTGATTAAGCTGCCCAATGAAGAAGACGATGCCATTGGCCTTACTGAAGTAGGGCAAAGACAGGCTCGTTGCTTAGGCCAACACCTTCTGCGTCTTTTTCCTGATGGCTTTACTGTTGGTATGAGCTCTGATTTTGCGAGGGCTACTGAGACCGCTCAAATAGCCTTGCCTACTATCGAGAATATCGTGATTGAGCCTGCACTTCGAGAACGTGATCGCGGTGATATTGCTCGTATGGCTAAAGTACGTTTTGAAGAGCTGTACCCTGAAGAGATAGCCAAAAAAATCCAATCACCTCTGGGCTGGAGACCCCCTAACGGTGAGACACTCCGCGAAAAAGCAACAGCACTGCGAGGGCTGTTGCCGATTATGGGCATACTTGCACCTGACCAACCTTTCCCTGTCATCACCTCGGGCGAGGTGGTGATTGCTGCTCGCAGCCTGCCAGAGCTTGGTAATATGGATGATGTTAATCTAAAGCGTGGCCTAAAAGATGGTTGGCCAGCGCTAGCAGTAGATAATGCTCAATTCGATCACTATACACGTTTTGATCTGGAGACGAACGAACTGGGTGCTACCTTTAATTATATGAGAAGCGTCCGCGCCCATTCTGAAGTAGTTATTGATAGTGGATGGATGAGGATTAGTCGCTAGCATTCTCGTTCATTCTCTCGAGAAGACCAAACGCTTGGATAACAAGCTAGACCACTCTCCTCCTCCTTCCAGACACCGCCTTTCCGGCAGTGTCACCTGATCTGCTTGATCAGTGATACGATCTGGAGTAGGAGGAGAGTGGTCTAGTTATACCACCTCTCTGTTCTGTGCTTCCAGGGACTCGACCTTCCCGGGAGGAAGGCAGCGAGCTATTTGCGAGCGGACTGTTTCCCTGGAAGCACAGAACAGAGAGGTGGTATAACTTGCACTGCGTAGTAAAAAGTGCTACAGTATAGTCACGAAGCTTACTCGACGCTGAAAGACGAGCAATCTATAATAAAAAAGTTATGGCCAAAAGAAAAAAGCGTATCACTAAAAAGAATACTGCGCCGCAACATGTGTTACCGGAAGGCTTTTGGTATCAGGCGGGTGCCATTATTATGGCAGTTATTGCCCTGTTGCTGACTATTGCGATGTTTAGCACAGGCGGGCCTGTTTTGGAGTGGTTCCTCATTGCCGGGCGTTGGTTGATTGGCTGGGCGGTATATTTGGTACCAATCGTCTTTATATATCTCACTATTGAGGTATTTCGCGCGGAGGGCAACCGGTTATCGCCGGTCGTACCCATTGCGACTGTACTTTTCTTAACGTTTGTAGCTGGATTTTTGCACCTATTTATAGCTGAACCGACTCAGTATGACGTCGCAACACAAGGTATTGGTGGCGGCGTAATGGGCCTGCTTGTAGCGAGCACTTCACTAGCACTGCTTGATACCCGTACCTCTGGATTAGTGTTGATCGTGCTCGCCTTTATTACGAGCTTATTTATTTTACGCCTCTCACCCCTCAGTGTTTTTCGTTGGTTTGCCAGCCTCGTAAGCCGTGAACAATTTGACGACAGTCGTAACCGCGAAATAGCCGACCGTGTTGCGGCAGTTGATATCAAGAAGAGCACGCCGATTGGTGAACTAAAGCTCAATGAAGGTGTACCAACTATGTATTCAGATACGAGTCGAGCACCGCGTTTGAGCAGCCTAAAGAACAGTGTCGAGCGTAATCCGGCCGAAGAGCAACAAAGTGCTTTGACGATTGCGAATGATCCCAATTGGCAGGTGCCAAGCCTTGATTTGCTCGAAAAAAAGCAACAACCAGCTGATGCCGGTGACGTAAAACACAATGCTCAGGTGATTAAAGATACTCT
Source organism: Candidatus Saccharimonadota bacterium (assembly GCA_029288315.1). Classification (GTDB taxonomy): domain Bacteria; phylum Patescibacteriota; class Saccharimonadia; order Saccharimonadales; family EFPC-124; genus JARIHL01. The sequence goes on along the minus strand of JARIHL010000075.1, from coordinate 13,757 downwards.
TGGGGAATTTAATATTGATGTGGATATGGAAGGGGCAAATATTGGACCAAAGGTAACGCAATATACCCTTAAACCGCCTGCGGGAGTCAAGCTGACGCGTATTACTGCGCTTGAGACAAACATTGCATTAAATTTGGCAGCCTCAGCTATCCGGATTGAGGCACCAATTCCTGGACAACGGGCGGTAGGTATTGAGGTGCCAAACCGCAGAGCAGCTGACGTGCGGCTGCATGGTGTGCTGAATGCGAAACAGTGGCAGCAGTCGAATGCGCCCTTAAGCTTTGCGATTGGCCGGGACATTGCTGGCGAAGCGGTAGTCGGTCAGCTTGATAGAATGCCCCACCTGTTAATTGCCGGTGCAACTGGTTCTGGTAAGTCAGTTATGATTAATACACTGCTTTGCAGTTTGCTCTATCGAAACAGCCCGAGCGATCTCAAGCTCATTTTAGTTGATCCTAAACAAGTTGAGCTGACGCCTTATAATGACATTCCTCATTTGTTGACCCCAGTTATTACCGAGCCTGAAAAATGCATTAGTGCGTTGAAATGGGCAGTCAATGAAATGGAACGACGCTATAGTTTGCTTGCTGAAGAAAAAGTCCGCAACATCAAGAGCTACAACGAGATGAAGAAAGAAGAAAGTATGCCTTATATCGTCATCGTGATCGATGAGTTGGCAGACCTTATGATGCTCGCCGCCCGCGATGTCGAAGCATTGGTGGTTCGTTTAGCACAAAAAGCCCGAGCGGTAGGTATTCATTTAGCGCTTGCCACCCAGCGGCCAAGTGTTGATGTAATTACGGGTTTAATTAAAGCCAATGTGCCAGCGCGTATCGCCTTTACGGTTGCCAGCCAGGTTGACAGCCGTACGATTCTGGACCAAATTGGTGCTGAAAAACTGCTTGGTCAGGGTGATATGCTGTTGTTAACACCAGACCTCAATAAGCCACGCCGCATACAAGGTGCTTTTGTTAGTGATGAAGAAGTGGTGAAGATTACCGATCACATCCGTATGCAACGCCCACCAGAATATGATGATGAGATTATTGCTCAACCCGTACAGTTAAACGGTAAGGGTAGTATTGTGATGGATTTTGATGGTGGCGGCGATGATGATATGTATAAAGATGCTGTGCGAGTGGTTGTTGAAAGCGGTAAAGCCAGCGCCAGTTTATTGCAACGGCGCCTACGAGTAGGCTATGCCCGAGCTGCCCGGCTGGTTGAAACAATGGAAGAGCAGGGAATTATTGGCCCGGCTGATGGCGCGCGTCCCAGAGATGTGCTCATCAGTAGCCCTGACGATGTATTTGGCACTGATTAGTTATCTCTACGCTCCTTCTAAGGGTCTGCAACTTTGAGAGGTATCTATTGATTTATGGTAAAAACTCCTGTGTACTGTCAAGCATCGTTTTTTCAATCTGGAAGGTTGTCATGTCAAAAAAACCGCTGAAGCGTTGTTGTGATAAGCCGGTGCACAGAGGAATTGCGGAGATTCTCGAGCAAGGTAAAACTACATCCACAGTGAAGGTAAACTATGCCTGCATGAAGTGCTCCTATGCCTGCACGACCACTGAGATGGTTCCAAACAGTGAGGTGGCCAAAGTGAAAGCGCTCTGGAAAAAGATGAGTACACCCTTAAAGGAAGAGAAGCCACCCAACAGAAAAACGAAGAGAAGCCGCAAGAAGTGATCACCATCCTTGAGAGGCTGTGACGCTCTAGCCCTGATTTTTAAGGGGCTAGAGCACCGACTACTGGATACTCTTATTACAGCTGAATCCCTACCCCATAGAAGAGGATCCTGCCTCAGGCTAATGGGTCAGGGATCACGTTAAAAGCTGCACCATCCTCACTTTCCCTTCCCAAACGCAGCCTTCCCGGTGGTGTTACCTGACCTTTTGGTCAGGTAACACGGTTTGAGAAGGGAACTGGGGATGGTATAGGGTTAAGAGATTGCGATTAATACCTTTTTATAGTACAGTTATATCTGTTAAAACTAACTCAGCTTGAGTAATACTATGACTCAAGCATCCCGTTCACCGGGTTTCCAAAGGAGGAATCTATGCGAGCATACGAATTAGTCGTACTGCTACATCCAGATCTTGAAATTGATCTAGAGAGGCCACTGGCCAAAGTCCGTACCATCATTAAAGATAATGGCGGAGAAATCACTAAAGAAGACAATTGGGGTAAGCGTAAGCTTGCCTATCGTATTAGAAACGAAGAGTTTGCTCTCTACGTTTATTTTGAAGTCGCTATTCCGGCAGAGGCGGTAAAGAAAATTCAGAGCACGCTCAATATTACCGATGAAGTCTTGCGCTATCTCTTGACTGCGGTTGACCCGCGAGCTATTGCTGCTGCCGAAGCAGAAAAAAAGCGTGAAGAAACAAGTAGTGAGGAGTAAGTATGTCTAAAAGTATCAATCAAGTGATCTTACTCGGTAATCTAACGAGAGATCCAGAACTTCGTACCACACCATCTGGTCAAAGTGTTTGTAGCTTTTCAATCGCCGTTAATCGCAGCTGGCAGGGCCAGGACGGTCAGATGCAAGAAGCAGTTGACTATTTCGATATTAATGCTTGGGGTAAGCTGGGCGAGTTGGTTAACCAATACCTTGCCAAAGGCCGTAAATGCCTCATTATGGGGCGATTGAGTCAGCGTAGCTGGGAGCAAGACGGTCAAAAGCGCAGCAAAGTTGAAGTTGTCGCAAATGACGTAACGTTTCTTGACAGCCCAGGAGGCGGTGCGGGCATGACTGGTGATACTCCAAGTGGTTCAGCGAGCAAACGCGGCAAAAAAGATGATGTCGTTATCGAAGATATCGATGACAAACCGATAGATTTAAGTGAAATTCCATTCTAATTCAAAGGAGCTCCATGTTAAAGACAAAACGATTTAAGAATGAAGTAACCTATTTTGATTATAAAGATGTTAAAGCCTTGCAGCGCTATATCAATATTTATGGTCAGATAGAGCCAGCTGTTAAAACCGGCCTCAGCGCCAAGCAGCAGCGTCAGCTTGCGACTGCCATCAAGCGTGCGCGTCATTTAGCTTTGCTGCCATTTATTACTAATAACTAGTAATCGTTGGTTATTGCAATCAAAACCAAGATGCGTGTATAGTAGCCACGTTAAGTAATGCAACACATTGTTGTAGGGGGTTACTACTGTGTCACGGCTTCCAATTACGGGACAAGATCAGGATAAGTGGGGCGATATTCTTAATGACTATCTAAAAGTGGCGCATAATGATGACGGCACATTAAAAGATAGCCTCATCATGAAGGTCTTCAATATCAAAGAATATGGAGCTGCAGGTGATGGAACGACAGATGATCGGGCAGCCATACAGGCAGCAATTGACGGAGCAGAAGCGGCAGGAGGCGGTATTGTATTTGTGCCACATGGAAAATTTGCCGTTGATCCAGGTGTTGGTTTACATCTAAAAAACAAAACGTATCTAATGGGAGCCGGACGAAGCTCGGTACTTATCGTGCCAAACGGCGCAAACACCACGGGTAATATGGTTAAGGTTGAGAGCAAGACAGATGTAATAGTGGCTCATCTTATGCTTGATGGTAATCGTTCTCAACAATCAAGTGGTACGAATTATGGCCTTTTTGTTTCCGGTTCAGATAATTGCCGGGTGACCAATGTATGGACTAACAACTTTACTGGTGTTGGCAACCATGTATATGACTGCGATGGTGTAACGATTAGTGACTGCATAGCTACTAATAATTTTTACCATGGTTTTGAATGCGAACAAGCTCGAGGCTGTGTATGGAAGGGTAACCGTGGTTATGGTAATGACCGGCATGGTATTTTTGTATCACCTGGAGAGATAGGCGGAAGCGGTTCTAAAGGTAATAGTATCATTGGCAATAGTTTTGATGCGAACGGGCAATATGGCATTGCGATTGGAGTTGCCGCAGCGCCCGGTTCGGAATCATTGGCCTCTGGCAATATTATTGCTCATAATTCCGTTCGCAATAATGCTCACTATGGTATTAGCCTTTATCACCAAGATGGCACTATCATGGTTGGTAATGCAATTGAAGGCAATGGCTATTTTGGTGTTTACGCTTATAAAAGCCGAGATAATCAGATTGTTGATAATCAATTTCATAATAATTCCCAAGCGGCCAATAATGCCTATGATGAAATTATGCTCGAGGGCAGTGCAGATGGTCGTGCTTCGCAAAACAATCTTATTGCCGGCAATATGATTCGGATCGATGGTGCCGTGAAAGCCCGTTATGCTATTGGGGAGGCGACGAATAGTGATGGCCCTAATGTTATAACTAACAATATCATTCCAAACTCTGGCATTACTGGCACTGTGCAAGTGCGTCATCCAGGCACATTACTCTCCTCACCAGCTGGTGTGCAACAAGTGCGTGGGGGCCAAGCAATTCCTGGCCAAAACGCGGGTATTGATAACGCTTTTAATATTCTGCGTTTATATTCTAATTTGGCAAATGCAGAGGTTCAGGTAGTCTCTACGACTGGAGGCATTAAGTTTTGGTCAAATGGCACAGAACGTTTTATGGTGAATGCCGATGGTATGATCGTGGCCAATACTGACCGATTTCGAATTGCAACCGCCAAAACACCTGTCTCTGCTTCAGCGGCGGGTGACACTGGGCAGATAGCATGGGATGCAAATTATATGTATGTTTGCGTCTCTCCTAACACATGGAAACGTACGCCACTGGCTTCATGGTAGTCATCATGTATTTAACCAGTCATGAATTATAAAGCTACAGAGGGACACTCCGCTCCCAAAAGCTCGCTGTGTTCTCCCGGAAAGGTCGAGCCTCTGCACCTTTATAGTTCATGACTGGCAAAACCTTTGGCCTCTCTGATGAATATGCTATCTTTTACATATGTACTCGATAACTGATTTAAAAAAGGGCACTCTTATTCAGCTTGATGGCAAGCCCTACCGGGTAGTTGACTACTCTCAAAAAGTAATGGGCAGGGGAGGTTCAATTGTGAACGTCCGGCTTAAAGGGCTGATTGATGGTGTGGTTATCCCCAAAACCTATAAGGGATCTGAACGAATTGAGCCAGCTCAAGTAGAAAATCATACTGTTCAGTATCTTTATAAAGACGGTGCAGGCTATTATTTTATGGATGGCATTACATTTGAGCAATTTGAACTACCGACATCGCTCGTCGAAGGAGTAAAAGTCTTTTTAAAAGAGGGGAGCGAGGTGACACTCCAATCATTTAACGGCAAGATAATCAATGTTGAATTGCCAAACAATCTTTATCTGAAAGTAGTTTACACTGAAAATGTAGTGAAGGGTGATACCACAAGTAGCGTTTTAAAGGATGCAACACTTGAAACTGGCCACCTACTTAAAGTGCCGGCCTTTATCAAAATTGGCGATATCATTAAGGTTGATACGCGCACTGGTGGTTATTTGGAGCGGCAAAAATAAAGTTGCAAACAATGAAGATACGTCTTGATCAACTCATGCTTGAACGGCGGTTGGTAGCTACACGCAGCCAAGCTGAAAGCTGGATTCGGCTCGGCCAGGTGCAAGTGGATGGGCGGGTTATTACAAAGCCAGGACACTTTACAAACAATACCGCTAATGTGCTACTTAAAGCTCGTGAACACTATGTTTCACGTGCAGGTCTCAAACTGGCATCTGTTGCTAAATTATTGAACCTAAATTTTGATCAAGCTATCGTGCTTGATGTTGGCTCCTCCACCGGGGGTTTTACTGATTACGCATTGCAACACGGTGCCAAAAAAGTGATTGCGGTTGATGTAGGCACTGATCAGCTCCATTCTAGCCTAAAGGACGATCCGCGAATTGAGTTACATGAAAAAACTGATATTCGTCGTATAGAGCTAAGTATGCGGCCAGATATAGTGCTTATAGATGTTAGCTTCATTAGTTTGCGTGAAATCTTACCCCACATCGCGAAGCTTAGTGGTCCACAAACAACGGTGGTTGCGATGCTCAAGCCTCAATTTGAAGCTGGAGACAGTAGTAAGCATAAAGGTGTCATCAAAAATGATACACTACGACGCCATATCGTGCATGATTTTGAACTGTGGGTAAAAATTCTCTTCACTATACATGGCAAAGCTGATAGTGATGTACATGGCGCAAAAGGCAACCAGGAGCGGTTCTATTTACTTAAGAAAGGTTTAAAATAAACTTATTTGTTGCGGCGTATACTCGTTGAGTTGTTCCTCATAGCTAAGCTGTATTCGATAGCCGCGCCAGTTATTCAGTGGAAATGCGAACTGCATGCTAGCTTGTTCGAAAATAAGTAAACCGCCTAGCATGCCGATTACTATGCCTGAAGCACTTGTCTCCTCTTGGCAAAGGTTAATAAGTTTGTTCACTTTGAGCAGATTGCTACCAATGTAGTATCTATCGAGATATTCTGGCTGATTGCCCTCAGTATCTACGCCAATTGCTTCAATAAGCTGTTGCTCGGCGCTGAGTAATTCTTGTGTTCCGAGGACGGCATTATACGGCTGGATCAGTAGCTTATGCTTTGCTCGATGTTGAATTGTCTCTGCGATGCCAGGCAATTTTGAAGCTTTAGCCTCGTAATGCCTGGCAACGCTTGCAGTCGGAAATGTCTTGACAATGAGTGCACAACGAGCTCCTTGTTCAAGCAAGCGTTTGATGCCTCGTTCAGCCCAGGTGATGCCAACTTTAATAACTCCTGGGCCAAAATGAGCTAAGTAAAGGCTGTGTGGCAATTGATTACGTGCTGCTTGCTGTTTTGATATGGAATGAGCGTTATAAAATGCCGGGTTAAAACCAGTCTTTGCTCGGCAGCGGTGGCATTGCTCGTACTGTTTAGGCAGTAAGGCACTGTCAGGGCATTGATAACTGATTGTAGTTGCGAGATCATGCCAACCCGTACAAAAACGTTGAGCAGTATCAATTTGGATCGTGACTGTTTGATTGCACGGACGCAAAATACAAAATTGTTTTGCATCAGGCGCTAGAAGAGTAAGCTGCGGCATATGATCGTCGTCATATCCGTAATGAATGAGCGTATAGGTGCCAGCTTCTATGATAGCCATGTATGTGTATCTTTAAACATTAAAACGGAATTCAACCACATCATCTGGTTGCATAACATACTCTTTACCTTCAGTACGTATATGGCCCGCAGCTTTGGCAGCGGCTTCAGAACCGGCTGCTATAAGGTCGTCATAATTAACAATTTGAGCGGCAATAAAACCTCGTTCAAAGTCAGTATGAATAACCCCCGCTGCTTGGGGAGCAGTACTTCCTTGCTTAATCGTCCAAGCGCGTACTTCTTTGGGCCCGGCTGTTAAATAACTTTGAAGTTTGAGTATGCGGTAAGCGGCTTTAATAAGTTGGCTGAGGCCTGGCTCAGCCTGGCTGTAGGTTGCCAATAATTCACGAGCCTCCTCGGCTGGCAAATCGTGCAATTCTTCTTCGAGCTTAGCGCAGATGAAAAGAGCTTGAGCAGGCGCCACTAATTGATTGAGTTCCTGTTTTTTGCTATTGGCTGTCAGCGTTGCTTCATCAACATTAAAAACATAAATTACTGGTTTCGCGCTCAGCAGATTAAGATCATGAATTGTTGTTTCATCTAAATTAGGCAGGGCATTAAGAGGTATTCCGCGCTCAAGATGTTCTTTGAGCCGAAGTAGATAATCGTGCACATTCTTCAGCTTAGAATTAGACTTTATTTCTTTGACAAGGCGGGTTAAACGATGTTCAATCGTTTGTAAATCTGCCAAAGCTAGTTCGGTATTAATAATCTCGATGTCGTCTTTAGGGTGGACACGATTGGCGACATGCAACACATTATCATCGGCAAATGCCCGCACGACATGTACAATTGCATCGCATTGGCGAATATTTGCCAAAAATTTATTGCCGAGACCTTCTCCCTTGCTGGCACCAGCAACCAGACCAGCAATATCGACAAAAGTAACTGTCGCCGGGATCACTTTGGCGGCACTATATAGTTTTTGCAGTGTAACCAAACGCTCATCAGGAACCGGCACAATTCCTGTATTAGGTTCAATGGTGGCAAACGGATAATTCGCGGCCAGAATAGTATTGTCTGTCAAAGCATTAAAAAGGGTAGATTTGCCAACATTGGGTAGGCCGACGATACCGATTTGCAATGAACTCATACTGGCATATTTTAACAGAGGTAATATAATAATACTATGTCAAAGATCATTATCTTAAGAGGGAATGCTGGGTCTGGGAAGAGTAGTGTTGCTCAGGACCTACAAGCTCGGCTGGAACCCAGGCCTCTGCTAATTGAGCATGACCATTTTCGCCGTCACATATTAAAAGAGCGAGAAACACCCGATATTCTTAATGATAAGCTGATCTTGCATACTATTGAATTTGCTTTAAAACATAATAAGGACGTCATTTTTGAAGGGATCCTTCCTTTGCAACATTCGCATCAAAAATACCGTGAATTGCTCGCTGCTATTCTGGCGATCAATTCTAAGAATACATACATCTATTGGTTTGATATTCCATTTCAAGAGACTGTAAAGAGGCATTCTATGCGCACAAAAGCATTGGAGTTTGGTGAAGAAAAACTAAAGCAATGGTATAAAGATGATGATAGATCGCATATGAAAGGCGAAATTATCATTAAAGCAAATATGAACTTAGAAAGGATTGTCCAGCTTATTGCAGACCAAGCTGGCTTGAAATTGGTAGGGCGCAGGGTAAGTAATTCATAATGAACTCAGTAACAGAGATGCTACAATTATTTCATGAATGAAGAAGTGGTAGACATCGTTGATGAGGCCGGGAATGTTTTGCATCAAGCCACAAAAACTGAAGCGCACCAACATGGGTGGTTGCATAAAACGGTTATAGGTTACTTAAAGTATGGTAATGATTGGGCATTGGTGCGCCAAGCTGCTGATCGGCAGGATGCCGGCCAATTAGTTGCTCCTGTGGGTGGGCATGTTAAGGCTGGCGAGAAGGAGATTGATGCCCTTCTTCGAGAAGTTGAGGAAGAAATTGGTGCGCGTAATGTTGCTTATACAGAAATTGGCCAAGCAATACTGCATCGGCAAATCATTGGTAGAGACGAAAATCATTTATTTATCGTGTATGAAATAATGACAGAAGACGAAGTGATACTAAATGAAGAGGCGGTAGCAATCGAAAAGTTTACTGACGCAGCATTAAAGCGGGCATTGTCGGACGATCCTCAAAAATTTGGTGAGGCATATTACTTTGTATTAGAGAAATTTTATCGAGAGTATTTACCTACTAACTGGATTAATCGTTGGAGCTAAATTGAGTATCAAGAAGTCTAAATCTCGACCCTCTCTATAGGGGAGAGCTTGTAGTACGTAGAATTTAGGGTAATCATTACTCTAGCTTATGCATCGCTGTTTGCTTATTCACCTCTGTTTCCATATAATCTTAGCCCATGAGCCGTAAGCAGTATTATTCACTACAATCATACATAAGTTACATCGCCACATTTAAATGGCGTTTTTTACTGGTGTTTGGGATATTTGCGATCGCCGATACTATCCTCGTGATCATTCCAATTTTTATTGGTCAATTAGTTGGTGCTTTAGCTCAACAACCAGTGCCATCTGACACGGCCTATTTATTTGCTTTCATATTGATTGCTTGTAGCGTTGGTCATGACTTATGTTGGCGAACTGCCGAATTTTTGTATCTTAAGTTTTTAGTCCCCAAAACATATGAATACGAAGATATTATATTTCACAGTGTAATCACCAAAAAGTATCCCTATTTTGTTGGTAAGTTTACTGGTAAGATTGGCAGCCATGTCGGAACTATTGGGCGGGAATTCCGGGAGTTTGTAGATCAGGTCTGCTATACCTATGCAGATCAATTGATAAAATTGCCAGCCATCGCAATTATTATGTTTACCGTTAATGCCTATACTGGAATTGTGTTTGTTGCATCGGTGCTCATTATGTTTATTGTGGGCCGCTTGACTGTTCGGCGCAGCATGGAGACCGAGCAGCAAGAAACGGATGTGAGCTCCAGCATGGATGGCTATGTAATTGATGTAATAGCTAATTTCGTGAGCGTTAAAGCCTTTAAAAAGGAGCTCACTGAGTTTGACCAAATTCAAGATAAACGTCAGGTAGTTATTAAAGCTGCAAAGCGCTCATTTTTTTGGGCAATTATCTTTTGGGGTGCGATGAGCTTTGTCGTGCGTTACATTATTTGGCCGGCTACTATTCTCATTAATATCCACCTTTATCTTGTTGGGAGTATTGATTTAGTGCAAATAACTACTTTCTTATCAGTGATTGTGATTTTTTCTGACTATATTTGGGGAGTGATTTGGTCGACGTCCCAATTTATTTTGAAACTTGCACGTATTGAAGAAGCATATCAATATCTATTCGGCAAACGAAATGTAGTGACAAGCTTTGAGGATGAGCAAGCTAAAACTATAGCATGGCTGTCAGCACCAGCGCCTCGTTTTGCAAAAGAGCTAGAACTACGAGAACTCACTTTTGCTTACCCCGATAAGCGAGATCATGATGTGCTAAGTGGAATCAACCTTACTATTCAGAAGAATGAAAAGGTTGGCATTGTGGGTAAAAGCGGCAGCGGTAAAACCACACTTATTAAGCTACTGCTTGGGTACTATCGAGTGCCAAGCGCGAGTATGATTATCGACGGTGAGCCTTGCAATAATGAAGAGTTAGTAAAGCTTGTTTCATATGTACCGCAGGATACTGCATTGTTTCATCGGTCGATTAGAGATAACATCGCCTATGGTAGTACTGTAGCACCTTCTAAAGATGAGGTTATACGAGCGGCAAAGCGTGCTCATGCTCACGAATTTATTACTTTAGCGCCACATGACTATAAAACAGAGGTAGGGGAGCGAGGGATTAAACTGTCAATGGGGCAACGACAGCGTATTGCTATTGCCCGTGCTTTTTTGGATGACAAGCCGATTTTGGTTCTCGATGAAGCTACGAGTGCGCTTGACAGTGAATCAGAGGTGTTGGTGCAAAGAGCGCTCGAAGATTTGTGGCAAGATAAGACAGTTATTGCCATTGCCCACCGGTTATCAACGCTTCGAAATATGGACAGGATTGTGGTGATGCATGAAGGAAACATTATTGAAAGTGGTACTCATGACGAATTGTTGCGTAGCCAAGGCTCTTACTACCGCTTATGGCAGCATCAAAGTGGTGGGGTGATTACTGACTAGCTCGTTTTGATTAATTTTCGATAGAAGGGGTCCTGTCACGCGGTCCGCCCCTAAAATTTTTTTATGATTACATAAAAAACATTTTTGGGTACTGTCCCGCCGCGTGCCACCCCAGGTTAAAAAAATTATCAAAACAGGCTAGTCAGTAATCATTATGTCAAACGACTTGATATAATAAACATATAGCCAAAGACAAACAGTATGACAACAAAAAGTACTACGTTTCGAGTGCACCGAGTGCGGCATCACCAGAAACTATGGTTGCAATGGATTGAACAGCATCGGCGGCTGATCGATGCTCTATTGGTGATTGTGTTAGCAGTGGCACTGCTTAGTGTTGTGGGGCAACTACTCTATCCTGCTGATCGAACATTACCCTTAATGCGCATCGGCGCTTTAGACGTTTCAGCTAAGCACAAAGACGCCATACTTGCTCAATTAGATGAATATGCGCACTATGGTGAAGTGACTATTAAAACGCCGAGCCGACAGTGGAAAGCGAAGTGGCAAGAGATTGGCCTAAATATTGACCGTGAGGCTTCAGTTGAAGCAGTGACGAGTTATCCTCTATGGGAACGTTTCATTCCTTTTTCCAGTATTATGCGTATTCATCAATCTCGAGAATTACCGCTCATTGCCTTAACCAACGACGAGCGATTGCAGGCATTTGCAGAGAAGTTGATTGCCGAGGATAAGCAGGCTGCAAGCGATGCGGCTGTTTCTATTAAAGATGGCCAGATTATAGTAAGCGATGCAAAAAATGGCTACCAATATGAGTTGGCCGAAGTAAAGCGGCAAGTGCAAGCTGCCCCAATGATAGCTCAAAGTGAATTAGAACTTGTGGCTAAAACAGTTCCTTATAGTCGCTCAAAAGAAGCATTACAAGCTATAGCTATCGAGGCTGAACAGATACTTACGAAGTCGTTACAGCTTGTAGTGGCGGATAAAAACTATCAACCAGATCGAAAAACCATTGGGCAGTGGATAACCTTTGCGGAGGATGAGAGATCTAAAAAGCTAACAATACTAGTAAACAAAGATGCCATTAAGGCATATCTTGAACATCTCGATCGAGAGAGTGGCATTGAGTCAGGCACAAGCACCGTCACATTACTTGATGACCAAGAAATAGCTCGCACTCCTGCGTCAGCTGGCCGTACCGTAGCGATAGAGCCCGCCCTGCAGGCGATTGAGCAACGACTGAGAAATGCCGAACAGTCTGGTGAGTTAAAACTCCAACTTGTGACCACGCCACCAAAGATTATCTATGTACGTACCTATTCTCAAGCTAACAGCGGTTTACAAGCGCTTATTCGCGATTGGGAGGCAACGAACTATGGCGAATATGGCATCGTTGTGCGCGAAATAACTGGCACTCAGCGCTACGCCGATTGGCAACCTGATAAGCGTTTTGTGACAGCCAGTACATTCAAAATGTTCTTAGCTTACACAGTGCTCAACAAAATTCAGCAAGGATCTATTATGGGTAATCAGCAAACTGATATGGGCTGGACAGTCGATGCTTGTATGCGTGAAATGATTGTTAATTCTACTAACCCTTGTGCTATTTCTTTACAAAACCTTGTTGGGTGGGACACAGTAGATACTATGCTACACCAGGCGGGCTTTATGGCCACCTATTTAAATAACCAAGGGGGTGGTGATAAATATTCGACAGTGCGTGATGAAACTAACTTCTTATTGAGACTCAATGCTGGAACATTGGTGGATAAAGGGCATACAGAATACCTGCTCGGTTTATTAAAACGTCAGATTTGGCGAGCTGGCATCCCAAGTGGAGTACCTCGTGGTATCGCAGTGGCCGATAAAGTTGGTTTATATAACGGTTGGGTGCATGATGTGGCTATTGTTTATGGACCCAAGTCGACCTATATACTGGGTATTATGAGCCGGGGAGGATCGGATCCACAATTTGCTGACCTTTCGCGTCGTGTGTACGATTTTTTTAACCAGTAAATTTCTCCAACTACTCTCTATTGCTTCGAGAAGCTAATTTGTTTATGCTTAAGGAGTATATAATTTAGATGATATCTATGCCAAAACGGTCAAAGAAGCACAAAAAGCCCATTTCCCATAAAAAAATCCTAGCGATTGCTATAATCGTGGGAGTTTTAGTGTTAGCAGTTTTGGCTGGAGTATTGGCACGCTTTTTACAGCAAAGTACTAACGGCCAGGGTGACGAAATTTTTGTACCCGGACAGGGTCTACCACGAGCAGTCAATGATTCTCAATCACTTTCTCTTCAAGGGAAGAATGAAGAAGCAAATAAAAAGCTTGAAGATGCGCTTCAAAAAAACCCACAAGATGCGGCCAAATATGAGTTATATATTCAACAAGGTATTAATTATCAGAATCAAAAAGATTACTCAAAAGCCCTAGAATCTTATAGAAAAGCTGAAGCCATTAAGCAAGACGACAAGATAACTTTACTGATTGCTGAAGTTGCCATGCTCTTGAATGATAAGCCACTTGCCCTTGAATATTATAGAAAAACAGCGACCCTACTACCTAAAGAT
>JARIHL010000055.1 GCA_029288315.1 Candidatus Saccharimonadota bacterium | reverse complement strand
TCATTATCCGCTTGAAGCTAAGCTTGAAGAATTACGTGGCGAAAGCCTTGAGACGCGAACTTCGCTGAAAGATAAACTCATTATTCGCTCCAGTGGTGACACGCGGCGCCAAATGTTTTTAAAAAACTGGCAATTTTGGGGCGCAAAAGGAATTATGACTACTCACGGGCTTTTCGAATGGGGAGTAGCAACAACTATTGCACCGCTTCGCCTGCGAAATGGTTACCCGAACAGTAACGAACTTGTTCGAGTACGCAGCGAGGGTGTTGTGCCACTCTTTAAAGAAACCGCGCAATATATCCAGAGCCTTAATATGTATGAACGTTTTCATAAAAAGGGCTGGACTCGCAAATTAGCACGGCAAACTCGTGAAGAACTAGCGCCACTCATTCTTAAACTAGTGATTCTCGCTTGGTATACTACCGCTCACGAAGTGTACAGGGTTAAAAAATAATGCGCATGCGAATTATTGCTGGCACACTAGGCGGGCGCTGGTTTGACGTCGGCGGCCTGGGACCACGCACACACCCTACTGGCGAGCGGGTGCGTGGCGGGCTATTCAATAAATTAGGTGATCTCACTGGAAAAACTATCTTCGATGCCTTTGGCGGCTCTGGCGCTTATGCATACGAAGCAGTTAGCCGCGGTGCTGCGTCGGTGCTTATTACTGAGCGCGATCCACGAGCTCAGCGGGTGATAGCGCGCAATATTGAAGCATTGAATTTGCACTCAAGCATAAAACTCGTCAAAGCCAGCTGCAGTGCCTGGAGTAATAGAAATCAAAATAAACAATTCGATATACTTATCTGTGATGTACCCTATGACAATATGCAGTTATCCACAGTCTCAACCTTAATTCGTCATTTAAAAGACAACGGGCTTATGGTACTATCATACCCAGGTAGGGAGTCAGCGCCGACCGTTAATGGAGTTGTTGTGGTGGACAAATCTTACTACGGAGACGCGGCGCTGGCGTACTACCGTGCGGTGGCCTTATAAAGGCTATTTTTAGTATAAAAGTGTACGCACATTATTAAGTTTAATTCATGCGCGAGTGGTGGAATGGTAGACACGCATGCCTTAGGAGCATGTGCCTTCGGGCGTGGAGGTTCAAGTCCTCTCTCGCGCACCATAAAAGACGAATAGCTTCTGGGATGTCCCAGTCGCCATCAAGACCCCTGTTATCGGGGTCTTTTTGGTTGGTTTGGTTAGGGTTATAACGACTCGTTGACATCATTCTTGCCAATGTTGGTACGATCGTATGTTTTCGCTCAGGTAGTCCGGCCGATGAACGGTTAGTACTGCCGCTATTCAGCCCTTTCATCGAGCAAGGCGAAATAGCCAACTTGCCGGCGTACTCTTACTATGTCCGCATTGCGGCTATAAATGCGCAAGAACCGATGTCGGGTGTAACGGTTGTGGTCGAGGATAAGGGCAGCGAAGCTGTTGCAAAACAGGTTATCGAATCGTCACGGCGACTGTACACAAAGGAAGCTGTAACAGAGCTATCGGCCCAAGATCAGCAGAAACCGTCCAGCGACACAAAAGGTAGGCGGTCGACTCCCAAGAAGCCTTCCGGCGACCAATCAGAAGGGCTAAAGGGTAAAACGTCGTTAAAATAAAGCCTCGTCGGGCTGTATAGTCTACCGAACCTATCCTTGGTTGCCGCGTGCGCGTTCTAGCGCCCCATTGTAAAGCTGAAGCACAACCGTCTCCGGATCTCCGGCGGGGTACAGCTTACGAGCATCCAGTAGATCGGCAAGCGACATATTACGGCTACTCAAATATTGCCGGTCTTGTTCGTCGACTTCTTCGGGCTGCGTTTCTCCGCCCAAGCTGTCTACTATCTCGTTAATGCGAACCCAGTCAGTAAGTTGTAGATCAGGACGATTATTCTTTACAAGAAAGTGGCCAGCAACCTTTTGAGCCTTTTCAATCGTGTGATACTTCTTGAAAAAGGCGATAGCCTGTTCTGCTTCAGGCAGGTTACCATCAATGCCCATTGCCTCACTAAAAGCAGTAACAAACGGCATTACTCTAGCACCATGTACGGCCATTAGGGCGCGGGTACGCTCTTCATCTAATTCGACTTTGGTGTGGCGTGTTCCGCGAGGTTCACCAATCTTATGTGAAGACCATTCTGAGTATCGTCCACCAGCGGCCTCATAAAATGCTTTAAGGAACTGTGCGGGGGTATGCTCTAGCTTATCAATAAGACCGGCAAGAGGTTGCTCCACATGTACTCCATCTACTTCTTTGACGCTCGCACTAATGAGTTCCTTAAGTCCATAACTTCGCGTCCATGAGTCTTGCTCCGAGGTATCGATTTTAGTAATTAAACTAATGACCGCGCGCTGTGTTGCTTCATCGAGTTGTCCCAGCACCTTTTGAATGTTCCGCGTGTCAGAATAACCGCTAAGGACTAACGAGGTCGGTTCTAAGCCTGCAAGAGCTGCGACATCAAGGCGAGACAATAGGGGCAAATTAGATTCGCTGTTTAGAAAACCGAGGACGTCATTTGCTGATGCAAATTGAATTGCCACATCCGCCTCTGTTATTGCAGCGACGCCCGCTTCATGCAATCGTCTAAAACAAACTACCTGGTCAAGAGTTGTGAGTGTTGCGTTAGCTGTCTGCCCGGAAGTCAGGGCAATAACGGGATCGGCATCTGCGCCTTGCTCTTGTGTGGGGCGAAGATGCGAAAATGTATTGATAATCGTCTCAGGCGCAACTCGGTAGCCCGTACCAAGGCCTTCATAGAAGCCATAGCGAGCAACCATTTCAGGGATCAGCCCAGAATATGAGAATGACTCACCAGTTGCCATGTTCAGCACTTTGAAGTCATGGTCTGTTCTTGTACCGTCTCGAAATGGCGAATCCTGATAGCCGTGCCAAGCGATAGCGTCAATCTTGTAGGGATGACCGCCAATAGTAATCTCATTTACGCCCCGTGGGCTACCCATGCTTGTGTCTCGCAACATCCCTAACTGATATAGTCGATCAATGTAACGAAGCGGCAATGCAAGATCATTATGAGTTAACCCATGCGCCTGCACTACGTCATTATCACGAGCCATAACATCAATAACATTTTCACCTTCGCCCAAGAATCCTGCTCCTGACGACCTGCCTGGCTGCATATCTACATTTAGCTGACGTACAGGTACGCCGTTAATTGAGTCAAGTCCTCGAATTGTCTCGGTGGTGTTTGCGTCACCTTGGATGAAGCCGCTTTGTTCTCTCCGCTCGTTGGCTAGCTTGTTTGGCAGTGTATGTACGAGGTGTATTTCTTCGAGTGATGGTTCACGGATGATGCGTGGTTGGCTAGGCCATTGTGGAAAGCTCGGGTCAATGGTAAATTCTGCCCAGCCATTGCTCACGCGAATGCCGTTACTAACAGGGTCATCATCGAAATCCCCAGGTATCTCGGCTACGCCAATAATTTCTACTTTACTGTGGTCAATAATGCCACCTGAGCGGCCTGCCCTATCAGTAGGGGTAAAGAGTCCCAGCAGTTTGTTTTCTGCTACAACTGCAACAACCTCTCCGCCGTCGGGCTGAGCGAATCGTAGGATACTTGTGTCGTCTGTAGTGCTCTCCGCAACAAAGCCGGATTGTTCCAGTTGTTTTGCAATATCCAATTGGGACAATTCTGCTAGGCGTGCGGGTGTGGTTGTGTCGTCATCCCGAACTGGCCCTCCATAGCCGTCTGGCGTGAGGTCAAGGTATTCCTTTTCGCCCCAGCCCCTAGCGATTCTTTCGGGAGTAGACTGTTGCATAACTTGTACGCGCACTCCTGAATCATCAGTGCTATAAAGGCGGATGGCTTCAACTCGCTCGCTATCGACCCTGCTGTAGGGAGAGTATAAGCGTTGCACATCTTCGCTACGTTCAACAAGAAGACTACCACCAGCTACAAAGTTGCTAGAGCCTAAGCGTTCAAAGCCAACGCTTTGCAATCGTTCTATTTCCCCGTCGGGACGGGGCGGGGTAAACTCACCTGTCATCGGGGCTATATTACAACATACAGGGCACATTGCGCAACCTCTCGCCAGGTAGCTGTTCTGCGGAGTGAATCGGCAAAAAAAGGTAAACTATTCGGAACAACGGTTATAATAGCACCATGAACATATATCTGGATATCGACGGAGTGCTACTCGCCAATGAAAACCACGCCGCGAATTACGCCGACGAATTCTTGCAGACTATCCTGGAAAAATATCCCGACTCAACATACTGGCTCACAACTCATAACTGGAACGGCGAAAAATCGCGCCAAAGAAGTACTTGCCCCATATCTTAATCCTGAAACCGTGCAGCTTCTTGATAAAATCAAGCCGACAAAGTGGCACGAACTCAAAACAGACGCTATCAATTTCGATGATGATTTCCTCTGGTTCGACGACGACCTGTGGCCAGAAGAGCTAAAGGCACTCGAAGAACACGAAGCGGCCGAGCAATTCGTGCTTGTCAAGCTGGACGAAGACCCTGATATGCTCAAGAAGCTGACGGATGTCATCAAATCCGACGCCCAGCCCCAATAAATCGCACCATCTCATTCGCTAACTGTTGAGATACCGTACGCCGCATCACCTCACAACTGTCAATTTGCGACAAAATGTTCAACGACCCTTCGTAAAGTATTCCCCCGTCGATGATTGCCAGCTTGCGATGGTGCTTGACTGTGTAAAGCACGGTTATGCCCAATTCCTGCATTTCGTAGACTGCTAGTCTCGCCTGATATTCATACTCTGCATCATGCTCTTTTGGATTACGTGTATTGATAGTAATGCGTACGCCTCTCTGCCGCAGGCTGCGCAGTATTGGCGACAGCTCTTCCATACGCCTTGCAGTAATAAAGGGGCTTTCAATGACCACGCTAAGCTGAGCGCGTTTTAGGTCTTTCTTGAACACTTTATAGAAATTGGTGTTATCATATAGCCGAGAGGAAAGCAGATCATTCACGATCTTCGTCCTCATCGTTAATGCCATCGTAAAGATTTACAACATTAACACCTTCGAGTTCAGCTAAAGTTCTATAATCGTCCTTTATACTGCACCATGATAGAATTACAGATATAAAAATGTTCCAAATTTGGAACATTTTTTGTTTACTTTTATTTTCGTATCTGTTATATGGGTTCAAGTCTTCATTGGTTGAATATAGTATTGATGTTATGCTTCGAGCATGCTCTCAGGCCTTACCTATAACGTATTTTTGGGTATAAACCTTGAGCCGTTATTGACATGGCTTTATACTGAAAACGATCTACTAGAACTCATTTCAAAACCCTCCCCAAAACAATCATGACAATGGCCACATGCATCAGTCCGGTATAGGTGGTCAGTGAGCGCTCCCAACGTACGGTAATCTTGCGGTAATTCTGTAACCAGGCAAAGGGTCGTTCGGCCACCCAACGCTGCCGGTACCAGTATTTCAACCGGTTGCTCATGGGATACTTCTTTTTGGACTTCCAGCCTTGGCGCCTTGGTATGTACGGTGTAATGTTTCTGGCTCGCAAATCCTGCCTCAATTGCTTCCAGTCGTAGCCCCGGTCGGCTACCAGTCGTTTCGGTTTCTTTGGGATGCGGTCAACAACCTCCAGCGCCAGCTTCATCTCGGACTGCTGGGCGCTACGTACCGTTAGAGCCAGCGGCGTGCTGTGTCGGTCTACCGCCAGCATCCATTTGGTGCCTTTGCCCTTTTTGGTTTTGCCAATGTTCATGCCCCCTTTTTAGCCGGGGCAAAGGAACCGTCCAGGAAAGCCGCCGCCCAGTCCAGCTTGTCCTCACGGTCAAGCGTAGCCAGCAGGGCCATCCAGATACGCTCCCAGGTGCCGTCTTCCTCCCATTGGCGTAATCTGCGCCAGCAGGTTATGCCTGGAGCGAAATGCTCGGCCGGAATGTCATCCCAACGACAGCCGCTCTTCAAGGTGAATAGGATACCGTCCAGCACTCTGCGGTCGTCTGCTCGGGGCCGGCCGCCTTTGGATTTGTCCTGCATTGGCAGCAGCGGCTGCAACACCGTCCATTGTTCATCTGTCAGTGCTCTGTGTATTTTTGTTTGTTTTCCCATATTCCTAGCTTAGCGCTGGGGAGGGGGTTTTGAAATGGGTTCTAGATTTCTACTGCTTCCAAGAGTTTCCGGAACACAAGCTTTCAGACCTGAAAGTATATCTGGATAATCGGGATATGATTTTCAATTTATCCCTGGTTTCATTCGGCAAGGCGTAATCTATGGCGAACTCACGACATTCAAAGATCTAAACTTAAGCTCTTGGGTGTTGAAGCAGTTTCACTAGGCGGTAAAGACGAGCGAAACATGGTTTTTACTCATAATGAGCTTAAGATTTCTAGGATAGAAAAACCCAAATTGATAAATCGGCTTTGCCCACAAGCTTTCGACCAAGACCACGATTTCATACTGGTTAACGCTCACCTTAACGCTGATCTGCACAATGCTCGCAAACTTAAACAGTTAGTTTTGTACTTTGTACTAGAGGTACTTCCAACCACAGAATCTACGATTATTCTTGGGGATTTCAACTATCCTGTCGGTAGATGAGGATTGGCGAAAACAATGGAGCGTCGTGGGTTCAAAAGCGGGCTTCAAAAACAAAAACATTCCGTTTTGCGCCTGGCATTCATTGGCAAAACGACTACATTTTCCTTCGGAAATGTAGTATTGAAAACGTTACCACGAAACGGATCGCTCATTCGAATCATTATCCAATATTCTTCAATGTGTCATTCTAGCGAGAGATAACAGAAAAGACGTACTTGGCTCAATTCAGTGCCGTACACGTCTTTTGTACTTCAAATTATAGCGTAGTAATTACAAGATTTCAATAACTTTCTTGCTTTTGGTTATTATCAGTATCTTTTTGAATCCATGAGGTCGAGACAAGAAAAAGTGAATGCGACTAACGGCTTTGTTCTGGTACATTTTGATTCTCCGTAGATCTATCACTATATTGAGAGATTGTTTACGCGCCGTTCGAAGATTATTCTCAATAGTTTTCTTGCCATCACCCTTGGGACTCTTCATCTCCCACCTTGTGCCATTCACATCAATATCTGGAGTTTTGTCTATCTCTGGGCGCAGGAAAGTGATGTCTGACTTAAAATAATCAGCCAAAATAAGCGCCGCCGATAATTCGTGGTCTTTCGGACGATCTCTAAGATTGGTTTTGATGACGACTTCGTATTTCATAACTTCGGGTCTATTCTATCAAGTTCAGCCAGTTTCTCATACATAAGGAAAATACTCAGTTCAATTTGATTCCACGACAGGTCGCATTTACGCAAAATCAAAAATGACTTCGAACTTGCTGTCACATGTTTCTTTGATGCTATGCGTACAGGCGGTTTAGTTATATGGTGCGGCATGGTTGGTTCTCAGGCTATGATAGTCCCGGAAATATGTTTAGCTCTTTCTGGATCGAGGCACAAGACATGCTTGATTATACGGAAGATCATCTAAAAAATGTCAAAATTGATGTATGTAAACTCTTCAGGAGAATGCGTGTGGTTTCTGGCCCGCAATATTCGGGTGCGGGGCTTTTGATTGGTGTCAAGCGTTAAGTTAAGCTGGGTCAGGCTACGGAGCTATCGCCTGTCTCACTTCGTGGAGTAGGTTTGTTTGCATGAATTTGTATAGGTTTGCATGTCCTTTTACTAAACATTGTTATAAAAAACGGTCACAGAGGATTAGATCGTCGATGTCTAACCCTCTGTTATATGGCAAACCTAATCCGTTTCAACCCATGCCATTACGGGGATATGGTCCGACGGACAGTCAGCACTCGGTATGCCTTCCGGTCGGAAGGCGGTATGAATGTGTTCGGCCCGAGTGCCTCGGACGGCAATCAGATCGAGAGCAGCTCGCTCTTGCCCGATAAGGGCTGTTGGCTCGTAACCACAGACATTCATGAATCCTGCTGCGTCGACAAGTGCGCGGACTGGCCCCTGCGGACGGTCATTGCAGTCAGCAAGAATAACTGTTGGCGGTTCTATGCTAAGCCATCTGAGCAGCTCTTTTGTCTGAGCAATTCCGGAGTGATGCGGATCGTCGACGGGCGCCCATTCTATATGGGTGTTAGCGAATGCTATGCCTCCGATGATCATGAACTGCATGACATGATCTGACCCATCGCTGTAAGCATAGGTCATGAAGTCAGTTACGACGATGTTCTGCCGCACGAGCGTCAAGCAACCATCAGGCTTTTCGTTCTTCTTCTGTGACCAGAATAATTGCCAACTTCCACTTGTTGCAAGCGCGGCAACAAGTGGGGGCTCCACCTCTTGTAAACTGATAACGTCGGCCTGCAAATCGGCTATAAGCCGCATGATGTGCGGGACACGAGCCCCAGGTACGAGCAGGTCTGGCGCTACATGGCTGTAGTCGCCATAACTAAGATATGCATCTGCCAGAACATTGAAACTTGCACAGCGCAGCCTCATGCTTCGTCACTCCTTCATGAGCAGAATCAGCGGCCTTCTAAAGCCCATCTTGCGTTACAGCTCATCTAGTTAAAGGCGACAATGATATTATACATTTATGGTCAGTGATGCAGTTAAACAATACAGTAAAACTTTAAACAATCTAGGGATAGAAAACGAAATCGTTCAACACCCTGATCTTAAAATTCCATCCGAAGTACAAGAACATTTAGGTTTAACACTGGCGGACGGGTTATCTACTATGATTATGAAAACTGGCGATAGGTTTATAGCAGTTATTCGGCGTTGCGATACCCGGTTTGACTCAAAAAAATTAAAAGCTCTCGTTGGTAACAAACTTCGTATCGCTAGCCCCGAGGAGTTCAAGCAAATTACCAGCGTGCCACTTGGAGCTGCTAAAGTGTTAAATACAGAGATAGTCACTTATCTCGATGAAAAATTATTCGAAAAGAATTATTTAACGAGTGGTTCTGGCAGTTTCACTTGTAGTATGCGCGTTCGAGCTGAAGATCTCAAGAAATTGCCTAACAGTAGTGTCGTGTCTATTAGTGAATAAATTAAAATTTCTCTTTTTTTAGAATGTCTTGAAGGGAGAATCCAGGCTGATAGCACTGGATTCTCCCTTCGTTTCACAGAGTAGCTTGGCAGATAGTACACTTTTTAAGATGTGCATTTGTGTATTGAAAACACTGACCACACATCTTTTGCTTCACTTCTCGCGTCTTGGGAGTTTTGCGTTGGCCACCAAGTGTTCTGCTCTTATTAGGACCCTTGGCCGTATAGAAACGTCCGCCTTCTTTGCTCCTGCCTCCTCCGTGATGTGGCAGTGGCATAAGTGCCCCTTTCATAGTCGGTGCAAAGGCAGTATATAGTAAGATGCGTTTGGTGTAAGTAAATTACTATAAAAAATAGCAAAAGCTAGTATTCGTTAAGTACTGTACGAAGCCATGAACAGAAGCTTCACTCGTACATTTATCATAAAGAGCATTCTACAGAGGTTTTTTAAGTCTTTTTTGTTTTCGATGCGCATAACGTTGCATACTGTGGATAATAGCGTATAACGCAATAGTGGCGAAAATTGTATTAAGCACAATGTTTGCGTAGGCCTGTTTATGTATGGCATAGATGGCCAAGGATACACCTCCAAGCAGGTTGACTATTTCAAATTGATACGATTTACCATCCCATCTGCCCGCTGAAACTTCATAAAATCCAAGCAGAACACAGATTGCGCCTAAAATACCTATCAATTCAATCACAAAGATAAAGCCGATTATATCGCATGATACTTTTGATTATAACAAAATTAAAACGCGCCACTCTACTTCACTTTTCCGGTGATGGGGTCAATAGTAAAGCCGCGATGCTCAATAATATCTTTCACTTCATTGGCAACGATCGGGTGAATAGTACCAATTGCTCCGTTGCCGATGTCAATAATCTGCCGTCCAGCTTCACCAGAAAATTTAGCTTGCAATATGGGTCCTTTTGAAATACCGCGCAGAGATTCTTCGAAGGCTGCCCGAGTACTGTCGTAAGCGCCAAGTGCTTTAGTTTGTTCTGCGGCCGAGAGACTGGGGTCTATAGATTTTGCGTATTGATTACTCATATATTGCGCCATTGCAGTCATTGTGCCGGCATTGAAATCAACCATGGTGTTAGCAGTGGCGTCTCCGAAGGCGCTGCCCGGTCCTTTAACAAGGTCAGGTGCTTTACCAAGCAAGGATTTGGCGTTATCTTTGATGGCGCGTGTTGTCATGGCTTGTGTTATGCGCTTTTGCTCTGGATCGGTATAGGTGTCAAAATGGGCCTGAAGTTCACGAATTTGGTCGGAACGTCCGTCGTCCGCCAGACGTTGCACGGCTGCTTCGCGGTAAAGCATCGATTCACCATCAATTACCTTACCATCATCTGTTTCTAGGCTGCCACCTTTGGCAAGGTGTATAAGCGCATCGTCAGTATCAGTTTTGGCACTTCGGTTACCAGCTGCATCAATTTTTTTGGCACCGTCAAACGACATAACGCCACGGCGCAGTTGTTCTAGGGCCATGCGCAACTCATCGGCAATAAGCTTAGAAAGAACACTCTCTGCATAAACGTTCGCCCGGCCCATCCCTTCTTCGCCACCGATGCCAGCAGCCTGTTTGGCAAAACGTCTATTGGCCAGAACTTGATTTGATAAATATTCAGCCTTTGCGCGTTCATATTCTGATTGACGGCGTTGACGTTTGTATTCGCGGCGTTGTAGCCGCCCACCGCCGAGTGCTCGCAGGGCTGGATTGCTACTACGTGCCATTTGCAGTTGCTTTTCTTTCATCCATGGCTGCAGCTGTTCACTAGCTTTTTTCATACCAGCCTTACCCCATTCACGGCCGCGATTTTGTATAGCACCAAATACACGGCTCATCACATTCCCCGAAGCCGAGAAAACAAGTGGTAAGAATATAAGTGGTGCAGCAGCGGCAAAAAAGCCCATGAAAACCTTAATAGTATCAGCGGTGCCTTGCGACACATCACCACCTGATGATAAATCGTACTGACCAGCGCTAATAAGAGCTTGAACAATTTTACCGGCAGCAAAAAGCAGTACAATGATAGGGTACATAAGAAGTAATTGAAGAAGTAGTTGCCACCATTTAGAAAAATATTTTTCAGTATTTGGAAGCAGCCAAGCTACAAAAGCAAATGGCGATACTAGTACCAGTAGTAGTATAATAATTTGCCGAAGTACCAAAACCACTACCGCAACAAGCAAAATAAGAAATGCAATTCCAATAAAACTGAAGAGCCAAGCAAGTACAGCACCAGCGCTGGTGATGGCTGCTCCAATAGCGAGCCCAGTGCCGGCAATAGTGGTGAGGACAAAAAAGTTACCAGCATTTGATGTGCCTGTAGGATTACCGCCAGCATTGTTAATCGTCGTCATAACAAGTTCGCTAATGCCGCCTCCAAACACATTAAATGCATCAATAATAAACGCCACAATATAGAACGAAAGGTTCGTGCCCACGACGACAAAACCTAGCTTGGGTAGCAGACGTTTAATACCATAGTTACTAATGCCAAATGAAGTGGCTTGTGAAAAAATAATAATAAAGAAGGCAATAATAAACAGTATGTTCGCTATATTGCGCATACTTTCCCATAATTGGTGTGCGGGGCTTCCTGTTTGCAGTGGTGAGACCGTCATAAAAGGAACGATCAGGTTGCGTTCTATAAATTCAGTCGAGCGAATAATAAACTCGGTGAGCGGGCATAAGATCCAGGCAGTTACACCGGCAAGGCCTACACCAGTCGAGCAGACCGGGTCGTTTTCAGGTGCCGTAACTTCAGGAATAGTTCTGATGGTCACTTCAAGTGGTTCACCTGGCTTCTTAATGCCATCAACACATTTATTGGCTGAGAGAACACAAAGCCGCCATGTGCCTGGCTCAACTCCATCGATAAATTCAGTCGTGAGGGTGAGCGTACCATTAACAGTACATATAGCACCTTGCTCATTGGCTGCCGGCGAGACTTGCCCTGGTGGTGTATCTTGCGTCAGTGTGTTGCCAGACGGGCCTGTAGCCGTAACGGTTATTGGGCTGCTGGTAAAGGTAGAGCCACAGGGACGCTCATAAGGTATTACGACGTGCACAATAATTTTTCGTTCATGTGGCATTTCAAACCGTTTGCCATATTGCAAAAAGAGCGGTTTATACTTTTCTTTTTTAAAATTCTGGCATTCAGTTAGTACATAGGTTGCGCAAACTTGATAGTCGCCAGGTTCAAGTTTAAAATCAGCGCCATAAATAACCGGTGTTTGCTCAGGTGGATAATTGGCGGCGCCACTATCGTCTTCTCGGGGTACAGTTTGTTGAGCGACGTTTGCACCGGCTTTTTTGATTGTAATCGTTGCATTTGGTGGAGAGCGTGTTAGCGGTTCGGACGAAAAAAGTGTAACGCGTACTAATTTTTCCTCTTCGCGTTCCGGTGCGCCATCTGCATTTGGCCGAGTACCACCGATGGTAATCCATTGATTATGGTAAGGCGCATTTTGTGCTTCATCAAAGCAGCGTGGAGGGCCACCGCTCGGACCAATGACAGGCCCGTCCCACGGTGGCGGATTCCATAACCGGCCACCGCTATCACCATTTTCGCGAAAAAGATAAAGGGTCACAAATACTTCACAGGCGGGCTGGCCATTTCGTTTAACCAGCAAATTACCATGAAAAATAGCCGTCTGGCTGCCGGTGAGGGGGGGGTTTTCTTGCATAGTGAGTTGACTTGTGCCATCCAAGCCACCACCACTGACGGTGATTGTGCGATTATCCTTCCAGGTAAATGTTTCTCCTGCTGCCCATACTCCAATCGGAGCGATTATTACTGACGCCACCATTAAACTGAGCAGTGTAACCAAACCGATGAAAAATCGTCTGCCTTGTTTCATGTCTGTGGTAAGTAAGCGCCTTCCAGCTCATTAATGAGCCATTGACTATTTTTTTTAACTATAACCATCTGGAGGCGATAGGTTAGACCTTCAAATTGAAAATCGTAAGCCAGCCTCCGGGGCTCACTGGTATCGTCATACGGAAAAGGTTCAGAGGGAGTAGCAGGGCGCAGCTGTTCATTGGTAGTGAGCTTCACATCGCCTCTATAATCTGCGAAGCGAGGGAAAAAGCCAGTCTTCCAATACGTGTCACTATAGTTTGCTTTTAGTCTGTCAGAAAAGCGTGCATACGCAGCGTCAACATTTTTAGTGCGTAATTCAGTGATGAATGCGTCTGCAGTGCTTTCGGCGGAAGTCGTTATGCGCGTCGTCGGGTTAGATTGAGAAAAGAATAAATTATACACTAAAATAGTAGCACCACCTATTACAAGCAAGGCAAGCATCGCAAAAATAAGTCGCCTGAACGTTACTGGCACATGACACCTTTCATCTATGTATACATTAGCATGTTACCTAAAGTTTGGGCACACTTTTTTTGCTGCCGTGAAGAGGGGTATACTGTGCTTATGAATATGCCAAGTATTGGTTTAGAGGAAGCAACTTTTCGTCCGCTGCTTACTATGATTATTGGCGGGTTTGGGCTCACCGTTTTTGCTGTAACTGTTATTGCACTGCTTCACACGCTGTATATTTTTGGTAACCACACGGTGCTCTATAGGCGCAGACAGCCCGTTGAGGGATGGAGTAAGCGTTTTTATCCAGCGTGTTTGCTGTTGATTATTATGTTGCTTATCGCCATGTGGTTACTGAACGTTTGGAGCCATCGATATGACTAAACTCGTATTTACATACTAATCTGTTATAATTCCTTGAAGGAAAGTTATGGCATATCTATCATCGCAACCTTATCGTGGCACGCGCGATCTTTATCCTGAAGACAAGCGGGTGCAAAATTATATCTTTACTATCTGGCGCCGGGTAGCCGAACAATTTGGCTATGAAGAATATGACGCGCCGCTACTTGAACCATTCGAATTGTACGCTGCAAAAAGCGGCCAGGATCTTGTAAATGACGAGACCTATCAGTTCACTGATCGTGGTGGCCGAAACATGGTTATACGCCCAGAAATGACGCCAAGCGTAAGCCGCATGGTAGCTGCGCGGCGGCAGGAACTGGCTTATCCAGTTCGGTGGTATTCAATCGCACCGTTTATGCGCTACGAGCGCCCTCAGCGAGGCCGTGAAAGGCAGTTCTGGCAACTCAATGCTGATATTTTTGGTGTACCTAGTTTGCACGCCGATGCCGAGATTATTGCTATGGCAGACGCCACAATGAAAGCTTTTGGTGCCACTAATAAAATGTACACCATTAAAGTCAATAGCCGTCAACTAATTAATTTCGTAATGGCTGAGTACCTTGAGCTAGACGTCATTCAATCACAGCTCATGATCAAACTATTCGACAAAAAAGACAAAATTACCCATGAAGAATTTCGTGATCAAGCAGCCGAGATTTTTGATGAGAGCAAAGCTAAGGCTGGATTAAAAAAAATTGCCCTACTTCTAAGTGCCAAAACAATGGGTGAGTTACCAAGCTTGCTGCTTGAATCAAATGCGGTTAGAGAAGTACAAAGATTATTTACTATCTTGCGTGAATATGGTGTTGTAAATGCCGTATTCGACATCGCCTTAATGCGTGGCTTTGATTATTATACCGGTATTGTGTTTGAGGTTTTTGATAATCACCCAGACAATCGCAGAGCTATGTTTGGTGGTGGCCGATATGACGGGTTGGTTGGTTTGTTTGGAGTAGAACCAGTAGCAACCGTCGGCATGGCCCCTGGCGCGACAACTACTGAAGATTTTTTGCGTTCTCATAATCTACTGCCAATACTTGGCTCAACGACCGAGGTGTATTTAATTGTGCTTGGTGAAGCCTTAAAGGGTGCTCAAAAATTAGCCCAAAAATTACGCTCAGAAGGTGTGAATATTGAAGTAGATATTACTGGCCGCAAACTTGATAAACAAATTAAGACGGCAGTTAAAAAACACATTCCCTTCCTATTATTTGTTGGTGAAAAAGAACTTGAGGAAGAGCTTTATACGCTCAAAGACATAACCAAAGAAGAAGAGCAAAGATTAGTCTTTGAAGAGCTTGTCATTACCGTCAAAGACTACCGGCATGGTGATTGGCTAGAGTAAAATTTGTAAACCGCATATGCTATCAAAAGTTTACTCTTCCGCGTATACTGGGGCAGATATGAAGCATACACGTAAAAATAATTCAGATACACAAGTTGCCTTAACCGTCGAACTCGATGGAAGCGATCTCGCTCATGTTAAACAAAAAACACTAAAACGCCTGGCAAAAAAAATAAAAGTGGCAGGTTTCCGTCAGGGTAAAGTACCAACCAGTGTGGCTGAAAAAAATATTGACTCATATTTGCTTGGTATGGAACTTACGGAAGATGCTGTCAATCAGTTCGCATTAGAAGTGCTTGAGATAGAAAAGCTGCAACCGCTCGAACGGCCAAAAGTGGAGGTTACTAAATATGTACCCAACCAACAACTAGAATTTTCTGCAACCGTAGAAGTGCTCCCGAAGATTACTCTTGGCGACTATAAAAAACTGAATGCTAAGAAAGCTGCGGTAAAAGTAACTGCTGCCGAAATTGGCGAAGTTATAGAGCGCATGCGCCAAGGCATGGCTGAAAAAAAGGCAGTAAAACGGGGCGCTCAATCTGGTGATGAGGTGACTATTGACTTTCATGGAACGCAAGATGGCAAAGACGTGGCAGGTGCTAGTGGTAAAGACTATCCGCTGGTGCTGGGTACCAGTACATTTATTCCAGGCTTTGAAGAAGGGCTCGCAGGTAAAAAGAATGGTGATGTATTTGATTTACCTTTATTGTTTCCGAAGGATTACCATCACCAACCATTAGCTGGCGCAAAAGTAAATTTTGCAGTGACCGTCAAACAAGTGAAAGAAGTGGTGTTGCCAGAACTTGATGATACATTTGCTGCGAAGTGCGGGCCGTTTAAAACAGTCAACGAGCTGAAAGCTGATGTAAAGCGTGAATTAACAGAGCAAAAAAAGCGTGAGGCATTAGACACCTTAAAAGATGTACTGCTTGAGCAGCTGGTGAAAGAAAGCAAGGTTCCGACACCTGAAGTTTTAATTGCTGATCAAATCACCAGTTTAGAGCGTGATTTTACGCAGAATTTACTCTATCGTGGCATAACACTTGAGCAATATCTTACTGATCAAAAATCAACAAAAGAGGAATGGCTAGCCAAAGCGTTACGCCCGCAGGCCATAAGGCGTGTACAGGTGGGCTTAGCGTTAGCCGAACTCAGTAAACTTGAAAATATTGAAGTGTCGATGGAAGAGCTTGAAACCCGATTAAGCCAACTCTTACAGCAATATGGCAATGATGCCTCAATGCGTTCGCAACTTGACACTCCAGAAACACGGCGGGATTTAGCGAATCGCTTAGTAACAGAAAAAACAGTTGACCGCCTCCTGACGTTGAATCAGCAGTAATGGATGTATGATCTTCTGAGCCCCAGTTTTCGATTTTTTAGTGCAAGCCAAACTTAGGTAATACTGTACCATCCGCACTTCCTCTACAAACGCCGCCTCCAACCTAAAATCAAGCATTTCTATTAGCACTCTTGCACTTAGAGTGCTAATTTTTTATACTAATCTTATGAATAAACCACAAAATTACCTTGTACCAACGGTTATCGAGCAGACAGGCATGGGCGAACGTGCCTATGATATTTACTCACGCCTTCTAAAAGAGCGGATTGTTTTTTTAAACGGTGAGGTAGATCACCAAACGGCCAACCTTATTATCGCCCAGCTCCTACATCTTGCTTATGAAGATCCAAAAAAAGATATTCAATTTTATATTAATAGTCCAGGTGGCAGTGTGTATGACGGACTAGCTGTTTATGACACTATGCAATTTATAAAACCAGCCGTGCAAACCATTTGTGTGGGTCTCGCGGCGAGCATGGGAGCTTTTTTGCTGAGTTCAGGAGCAAAAGGGAAGCGTCTCGCGTTGCCTCATAGTAAAATTCTTATCCATCAGCCTTCAAGCGGTACGCGTGGGACGGTAACTGATATGCAGATTGATTTGGAAGAGACAATTCGCGTTAAGAAACAATTGAACGAGATGCTCGCCAAGAATACTGGGCAAAAGATTGAGAAAATTGAAAAAGATGTTGAACGTGACCTCTGGATGCCAGCTGAAACAGCCAAACAATATGGTGTTATTGATGATGTTATTGTACACGCCTAAAAACAAAAAGCGGATAAGTTCTGTGCTGGCTTAGAGCACAGAACTTATCCATCTCCCAGACCGCTTCCAGCCAGACTTGTTATACATCATGCCATTCTTTGTAGAGTTGTCTGGTGCAAAGGATCAAACCGAGCGCAGTATAGGCGACGTTTATTCCGATTATGGAGGAGCCAATACCGGCAACCACGTCACCTATGATGAGTGTCGGAAATAGATCTCCCAGTTTAAACCCTAAAAATAGCAAGCTGATGCCAATGAACGCAAAATCAGTAATTAGTTGATCTTCTGTTCGCATTTTGCACCTCTCTATTCCGAGTCGTTGGAAGGTGGCCAGTAATCAAAGCGGGTCTTGAGAGCTTCACACTCACAGGGTGTAAACTTATATATTTTTACATATATAAGCTTTTCAGTCAATAGAATAATATTGATTACACAATCAAAATATTTTATAATATACTATTATGGATTCTCATCATCCTTCCTACGAATTTGACAATCCCCGCAATGTCGTGGTCGAAGCACCGCTTGTTGAAGCATTACAAGACCCTCAACGGGTCGTTGAATTATGGCCAGAAATAAGCGAGGCTCATGCCTTTGCTCGGCAGATTGAACAACACGCCAAATACACGACAGACCTCGATGCAGTGCTTGATAATTTACCTCACCCAACGCTGTCGCTAGAGAGTGCCGTAGAAGCTGGTTTTGTAAGCGAATACCAAGTGAGTGAGCTTTACAATTCGCTCACCGCTCTGTTAGAAGACCCAGATTATGCACGCCTAAGCTTATATTTACCATTTGAATTTCTGCCTGACGCATCATGGAATCCCAAAGATAGCCAATTGCAAGAAGCTATAGAGCAATTCAAGCGCACCTACCTTAACTCCTGGGGCGGTTTGCTGAGCCTGCATGATGTACGCGCGAACTTTGCGGACGGTATTATTACACAAGAGGCTGACGGATTACCACGAGTTGTTAAAGCTGCGCATCTTATACCGCAGCTTATTGAGCGTGGTTTATTCACTGAAACTGAAGCACTTGAGCTGTTCCACACGACTGAGGATGCCGTCCTACGGCAAAGCCTCGCTGATGTGCTTGAAGCTTTTCATGGCAATACCGCAGATGTACCCACCGTTCAGACTGATTTACCTCCCGAACTTATCACCGAAGCCGTAAGGGTGAAGTTAGAAAAAGAACGCCATCACCAAGCTATCATGGCTACTGCCAAACCGTTTACCGAAGCAGTTACTGAGAATGATTTGCCCGAGGAGGTAATTGCCAGTATTCTTTCGGAAGAGACCGAGGCAGTAACGCGCGCTGCATTTATAGAGGGGGTTTACATTGCGATAGAATCAGCGGCTATGACCGATAAAGCCAAGGCTGAAGCATTGAGTCAGCAGTATAGTGAGGTGTTCGCAGCGCTATGGGAACATGAAGATGCTGGCGTAAAAAAACAGCTCACCCGGGCATATCGCCGGCTTCATAGACTCGGTGTAGTTGATCAGGAGCAACTCATTCATCGTGATATTAACCTGCCTAATTTGGGTGGTCAATTTTCAGAAAATCTGGCATTATTTCCTAATGATATTGAAAATTTAAGGCAAATTACCGAAGCCATTGCGGCTCATCCTGAGTTACGGGATCTGATATATCCTGTGGCGACGGTCGGAGGTTCGCGGCTAAAGGGCTACAGTGAGGCCGATTCGGATATTGGGGTGAGTGTGTTTATAAAACCTGACACGCCGCACTCTGCGCGAGCGCGAGTGCACGAGCTGCTGACCACCACCTTTGCCGTTGGAGATACGCGCTATGATCCGAAGAAATTTTGGCTGGATGAGTATGGTGACGGTGGCCTATACATACATGATTTTGCCGATCAAAATAAACGCACCGCAGATAGATTTTGGGCGCATATTCTGTTTGGTGATGTTTGGATTGGCGACAAGCAAGCTATCGCCGAGCTTCAGACCAGACTGTTGCCGGTCTATTTTTACGAATCGAACCAAACTATAGGTGGCCGAACGGCGCGTCAATTATACCTAGAAAGAATAGAACAAGATCTTCTGCAATACCGGCTGATGCATAAGGGCTATCAACGACATTACCCACGCTATTCACTTCCAACCGCTAACCAAGCTATAGATGGTAAAAGCCTATTTTGGGATTCGGGTTATCGGCAGCTGGCAACGAAATTATTTGTTAGTAAGGTTTTTTTGCCAAAAATAATAAGGTAAATTGAGATATGAAAAAGGGTTCCACGCCTGAGACATTGTCTCAGGCGTGGAACCCTGGTGGCCATGCGCGACTAAACTGCAGTCACGCTGGGACCGGGTGCGAGTTAACGGTAGCGCGGCCCGAGCGGGTCGTCGTAAACCGGTTTGGTACCCGCAGAGTAGCCGGTATCCAGAGGAATTTGGCGAGGTCCGCCAGTGATGGCGGCTTTGGCTCCTCCGATAGCCGTCACGTCCTTGTACAGGGACGTGGCTTGTTTGCCGCTCAGCTCGGGCCAGGTGATCTGGGATGCGAGCATGAATAGCGTTCCATAGTAGCGAACCTCAGTGTCGGCTGGCTGCTCCTGCGCTTGCAGAATGGCCAAGACAAAACGCGTGAGGTTGGTTTCCAGCCTGGTGTAAGCAGGGCTGATTGCGACACCAAGATGCCGGAGCATCTGATCGCGGTTGGCGACACCGATCAAACCCGGAAGACGTGGATCCTCCAGGGTAGTTCTGATCTGAGTGGCCTCAGATGCGAGCGCCGCTGCGATCTGAACGCCGAAGGCCGCAAAAACGCGGTTCACGGCGTCTGCTACGGCGGCAGCCTGATCACGAAGCGCTCCTGTGTCCGGTGGCTGCATGACACCGGGAGGCAACCCGGTTCCACCACCAAACGAGGCGAACGCCGCCAACATCATGGCGGGATTTGCTCCCTGCAACCACGCTTCTTGCCAATTCTTGAGCTGGTTGTAGAAAGCCAGGATAGCCGGCCATAGATGGTCGTCGATCCGCCTGAAGAGTTGCTTCTTGCGGGCTTCGGTGACGAAGTTACCGTCGAGACCCTTGATGGCCGAGAAAACATCGGCATAACTCCGCCGCGTCAGCAACGCTCGCATCTCGTAGAATACGGGGTCGACCTGCTCTTCACTCTTTTCGGCGAATGCTTCCATCGCCGCCAAGAGTAGACCGGGAACCTCGTAAAGACCCACGCGAGTAGCGAGCGCTGCTCGGATGGCGGCCATTACGGTCGGCTGACCAACCTTCAACACACCGCCCGACCTGAGAGCTTCCAGCCAGGAACCGTCATCCATGACAGCTGGCAAAACGCTGTCGATCTGGACTGTGCTTACAGCTGCCGTATCAGCCGAGACCGTGGCCGGGTTGAGCGACTGAAGCAGTCTGCGCGCGGGCACAAGCTTCAGGCCAGCACCAACGAGGTCGGCCTCGGTCAACAGCGCAAGGTCTTCCAAGGTGGTCACACCAAGGTCGTTTTTGATGCTGCCAATGGCCTCTTCGCTGGCTCCGTATTCACGAAGTTTGGTGGTGACAGCATCCGACGATGGATCCTCGTGTTCACCAGCGGTGATGACTGGCGTGTCATCAGACATGACTGTCTCACTTCCTGTTTGTTGTGTTTTGGATTACTTACAGAGCTTATCTAGCTCTGTTGGCCCGAATGAAACCATCCGGACCGGTATGCCGAGCGATGCTTGCATGGTTGCAGCGCAGGTGTCATAGAGCGTCTCCTGATCTGCATCCGCATCAATCGGCAGACGTGTGATCTGTGGGATACATTCGAACAGCTTGTGCCCGAGAGCAGCTTGGTGCTCGAAATACTCGCCACTGGTGCCGTGCTTGAGCCGGATCTCTCCACTTGCGGTGAAAAAAGCCGGATCACGAGCACCATTATAACGGTTGCAAACCTTCCAAACCTTGTTTGCTTGAATTTGATCGAACCAGGTGATGGCCAGCCCATCAAATACAGCGGGGCCGCCGCACGCTTCGATCGCATACCGGAGCAATACGAGGTCGAGAGGACCAACCCTGATCTCGCCTTGATAACGGTTTGCTGCTTTGGCACTGCCAGGGAGCAAATAATCCGTCATTGCGGGATCAGCGGTTGGCATCGGACCAGCGCCATGTCTGACAGCGTAGGCCCGGGTCACACCGAGGTGTACGATCTGGCCGTCAAAACCAGCTTCTTCGAGCATACGAGTCGTAAAACTCGGCAATGTTCGGATGGCGCTGGTATGCGGATGAAACCCCATGTGGCGATCGGTTAGAACGCCGTGAGAGGTTTCGACGATTGCCGCTCCTTTTTGAGTGAGTATGACCTCCCTCAAGTAATCACGACTGACGACCTTTACTTGCTTGGCAGCTGCGGCAAACCGCGCGGTGACATAGTTTAAAAACCTGTCGTCGCGGAGTAGCCAGAGCTGCTGTTCGAGTTCAGCCGAATCATGGGGCAAAAATTCACCCTCAATAATCGGCTGAAGTTGGTCTTGCAGATGCTGCCGGATAGCTGCCAGACGGTCGCGAAGGCCGGGTCGTTTTAGATCCCCCGCTACAATCGCAAGTTCCGGCAACTGTTGGTAGCTACGATATGCCACGCCCACACCAGTGCCAACCGTCCCCCGAGGATTATCGCGTCTCGCCAATTCTTTCAGGCAAGACGCAACCCCATGGAACGGTGTAGCGCACAGCGCCCGTTCGTCTACTGTGAGCAGAGCAAACGGGTCGTAAATGCCGTGTTCGTAGCGCAGTACGGTGGCTTCGGTGAGCAGGCCTTCTGGAGAGATGACCATTTGCTCAGACAGATGCGTTGGCGTTCCCTCGAACGTTCCGCACCCCCATTGACTAAAAGCAAACTGCTCGCCTCTGGAGGTGCAGACACCGTGAGAACCTTGTGCACCGCCCCGCTTGATGATGGTGTGGGCACGCATCATAGTACTGATTTTGTGCACCACACCACCTTTGCCGCCATCACCAGGGCCGAGATCGGTGACGGCGTAGATTTTGTGTGTCATACGTCGTCACCTTTCTCGGTACCTAATTGGCTAACTGTTACAGCCAGTTTGGTCCGTCGCTCGGCGGCAACGGTGCAGCTTGGCCAGAAATCTCATCAGGGTCAATTGGCCAGAGGTCAGTCTTACTACGGAAGACCGCGCCAGCCAAGGGAATGCTGTTGAAGTTAGGTGCCAGGGTCTGTGCGCCCAGCGGGATGTGTTGCACTGCCCTGACGATCTCGCTCGCGGCGTAAGCGTCAAGGCCGTGCTCACGCAGAAACTCGCCAGCAGAATCCAGGCTGAGCACACCTTCGGTGAGCCCGATGAGTACCACCTTCACATAGTGCAAGTTTTTGGTCCCGCCTGGCAACATGATGAAGTGGTCCTCCCCGTAGAGGTCGGTCCACTGATCAGTCACGTACTGGTGCAAATGGTGACCAGGAACTTGCAGGAAAAAGGCGTGTGCTCTCGCCTGTAGATCCCGAACCACTTGAGCAGTATTGGGCAGGCTTCCGGCGTGAAACTCGAAACCATTGTTGTTAACGTGCTCGAGCACGTCTTCTCCGAAGATTGTTCTGAGCCACCGAAGATCGATGGTTGGAACGGTCGGTTCGTCAGAAACAGTGAAGTGGTAACCTTTGAGCCCCCATTTGTTGATGGCGGCGGCGGTGAGATAAGCACCAGCGAAGAGTCCAAACTCTGAGTTTTCCTTACCGTTGCCACAGCCACGTCGGCCGGGTACCAGCAAGGTCATCTGCTGAGCGATCTTCTGTGCCATTTCAAACTGACTGCGCGCCAAGACAGGAACATCTGGGCCATCCTCAACATCATTGAAGATGGCCGTTGCGATCTGTGGGTCGTACCGGCGCAGAATCGCGGGGTTGCCCGAGGTCAGCATCTCGTAGGCATTCGGCAGAGCCTTGAAGGCCAGGTCGACGTTGTCACCCATCGAGGCTGTTGTGTCAAGTAGTGTTTCTTCGGCCATTGGCAGGCCGCGGGTCAAGACCCATAGACCATCGCTCTGCTGTTCGAAGCGCGGCAGCGACATGCGGACCGGGCCAAGATGAGCCAGACCCTTGGGATCAACCAAGGGATCGAGCCCACGCCCCTGCCGGATTCGTTCTTCAGCTCCGTATGTGGCACTGACGGTGCCGCCGCGAGTTGTTCTTGCGTAAAAAGCTTGGACTTCCTGACTGGAAAGTTTGCTGTGTCCCATCCTGACTCTCCTTTGTGCTGGCTGCCTAGAGTGGCAGTGTGTTGAACGGTTTGAAGCCACGACCGAAAAGGTTGTAAACCAACGTGTAGAAATTGGTATGAGCCCTCTCGGCATTACCTTCTCCTCGATTCGCCAGGCGTCCGAGGAATTGTATGTAACGGAGGTTTTCTGCAGTGGTATAGGCATACTCCTGTGTCCGAGGGTCACCGCCGATAGCTGCAAATACTGCTTGCGCAGCGGTTGCGATGTCATTCTTGCGACTTTCGAAAGGGATCTCTTGTGGGTGGATGGATGCCGACGACCAGTCGAACACCACCGCAAAGTGGCGCTTTGGATTG
Source organism: Candidatus Saccharimonadota bacterium (assembly GCA_029288315.1). GTDB lineage: Bacteria > Patescibacteriota > Saccharimonadia > Saccharimonadales > EFPC-124 > JARIHL01. The sequence goes on along the minus strand of JARIHL010000055.1, from coordinate 2,520 downwards.
ATCAGAATGTTGTTGCCTGAAAGCAGCGTAACGGCAATCTTTTGGCCGTGGCTCAGAGCTAACAGCTTCAGAAGCCGTCCCATGATCCAGGCACTGGTCTCCAGATCAATCCGCAGGCCATCTTTTTCACGCAGGTTGGAAAGCGGCACCATCTCAGTGATCGTGCCGACATCCTTGAACGCCAAGATGTTAACTCGGCGCCTGCCCTGCGCTTCAAAAACGAAACCGTCCACCAGCATCGGAAACAGCCGATGGTAATACAGTGGTCGTCTGTCAGAGGTTTTAGCATATTCCGCTTCCAAGAAGTCGGAGGTTTGCTTAAGCTCGCTCAGAATGAAAGCCGCGCGTTCGAGCCGAGCATTGTGTTCAGCTTTGGCAGCAACCTGTAGTAAGAACTGGTTCGACTCTCCATCTTCACAGAGGTAAAGCCGATATGTCTCAGCCTGTGCCACAAGCTTGCCCACTTGGTACTCAGTAGATCCATGGGTGAGAATCACACCTAAATCACTCCTCAGGTGATTGCTCGTTGAGTCACGGTGACACTGCGTTTGCAGCGCCACGTTGCTCCTTAGTGTTTGCCTAGTTGTTAAGGTCCAGTTGCTCCACCTCAACAAAGGCGCAATAGAGCAGACAGGCTTACTATAATATTTTTATTGATGAATGTCTATACAATCATACGATAAAATGGTATAGTTATCAATCAACGGCTTGTAGAGGTGAGTTGTGCAGAGCAGATCATATCTGGAAACGAGAGAGGTAGGCTCATGAGCGTAACTGAGGCTCTTCTATTCTTTGCCGCGCTAGCCCTCCCGTTGTTATCAGTGTGGCTGATTCATGTCACACTTGATGCCTACTGGGGACGTTGGTGGCGCAGCCCGAAGACGCGAATTTTCATGGTTTGCACTGGCATAGGCGCTATTCTGGCCACAGTCGGCGGAGCAGCGGTGTGGTACTATAACTATCACGCCTACAACTGGCTTAGTAATCCGTTAGCTCTCTACTGCTGCATAATCATCTGGGTGGCCATAGCGATAGTCGCTAGTCTGCCCTAAATGACGGCACGATGCGGATGGGTCATCACCTTGGTTCTTCCCAAGTGATGACCATCCCATCACTTCTATTATTGAATGTCTAACGCGTATCTCATACTAAAGCCTTGGTATTATTAGCAAAAAATGTATTATAGTAGTTACCTCATCCATTGATGAAAGGAGCGGCAATGTCCGCACCATTTCCGCCACAGGTTCCGCCACTTCCATTACCGCCTCTTAAAAAGAGGGGGAAGAATAAAAAGAAGAAGGACAAGGCATGAGGTTAATCTGGCCCGCCTGCTGTTTCGCAGGCGGGCCATTGTCGCATGTATCCTTTGACATGCTGGCTCACTTCGTTCCTCCGGGGAGGTCGAGCCTCTACTCTAGAAGCTAGGCAGGGTGGGAGGGTTAGAAAATAATTCTTGACATATTATCCAGGATTACTCACAATATAAACTAAGAAGCAGTATAAGTTGGTTCTCTATGTCTTGGTGACGCGTGGCAGGTTGCCAGATGAACCCCTCTAGTGAGCTTCGGGCCAAAAGCATCACTACTAAGTAACAATGTGCGAGGAGACAAGCGGTACATGGGCAAACCTATGAAAGCCACTTTTCAGCGTAAACTTTTTACGTCTGATGATACGGCATTAAAGCTACCCAACTTGATCGAGCATCAACTCCATTCATTCCGTGATTTTGTGCAAACAGGTTTGGGGGAGATTTTTGCTGAGATCAATCCAATTGAAGATTATACCGGGCAAAAACTAGAGCTTCGGTTTAAAGATTATCGATTTGACGACCCAAAACTGAGCGAGCAAGACGCGCGCGAAAATAACGTTAGTTTTGAAGCACCACTCAAGGCCACGGTTGAGCTAACCAACAAAGTGACGGGCGAAGTCAAAGAGCAAGAAATCTACCTTGGCGATTATCCGTGGATGACCGACCGAGCAACCTTTGTTATTAATGGCGCAGAACGCGTTGTAGTCAGCCAGCTTATTCGATCAGCTGGTATTTTTTTTACTGCAGATAGTGGTGGCGGGCGCAATCATTATGGCGCAAAGCTTATTCCAGGCCGTGGCGCTTGGCTTGAATTTGAGACGGCAGCCAACGGCGCAATTTATGTAAAAATTGATCGTCGTCGTAAGATTCCAGTAACCACATTGCTGCGCGCTTTAACGTTTCCGACTAATGCGGCTATTAAAGAGTTGTTTGCCGATATTGACACCGGCAACCTCAAGTATATTGACGCCACCCTTGATAAAGATCCGGCAAAGGGCACTAATGAGGCACTTATTGAAGTTTATCGCCGCCTTCGCCCCGGTGATTTGGCTACGGTTGATAATGCGCGCGAGCTGATTCAGCGCATGTTTTTTGACTTCAAGCGCTTTGACTTCAGCCGGGTTGGCCGCTATAAGATCAACCAGCGTCTCGGTATGGACGTAGCCAATACAACCGAAAACCGAGTGATGCGCATTGATGACCTCGTGGCA
>JARIHL010000046.1 GCA_029288315.1 Candidatus Saccharimonadota bacterium | reverse complement strand
GGCTATTCGTCGGCAGCGTCAGATGTGTATAAGAGACAGATTGACCACATGGCAAAAAGAGTCCACCAGCTTTTCTTATGGCCGAGTCGCTTGCGAAACTGTTCAACATCGCGCCTGCTCACTCCAAAAAACCATGCCTTTTTTGAAAAAATGAAACTACCCGCCCAAACCGACAGCCAATACAAAATCACAGCTGCAGGCACGCGGGCTACAGCAGCAATGAGGGCTAGCACCAACAGATACCAAACGGAATCGCCCTGTGCCTCCGCACTCGCGCCAGCTGGTACAAAAATTAAAAAGGAGGGAACAGGTGAAATAAGTTCTTCAATAAATGCGCCACAGAGTACAAATAATTCAACTGGCAAGTGAGCAAGATAATCTAAAAGTGACTGCATTAAGATAATTATGACCCTTCCTAGGCATCATAGCATATTTAACGTATGAGCCTTCATGTCTTAAGCTCATCTCAGACTTAGGAGGAGGGATATGTGAGCTTAAGACATGAAGGCCATAGGTAATGATACTGAGGTCTAGCACCGGCTGGCAAAAAACTGCCAGCCGGTGCTAGACCAAGGCTAAGCTACGGCCGTGCGTACATGATCGTGCCGTGGCGGGTCAAGAACACAGTATCCTCCCCAAAATGGAATTGCCCAGCTCCACCACGATTGTACGGGTCGTGATCATGCGTGATCTTCCCATAGATGCCCAACGGATCCACGATTCCTTGCCGCACTCCATCTTGATTGCGACCCGCGTAGACCGCTAGGTGAAGCTGGGCATACCCATTCTCCCAGTTTGGATACTGCTGCCGATTACGGGGTGCCACGGTGCCCGTTGCTGGGTCGTAGCTCTCGTGATAATCGAGTTGAATACCAGTATCGCCCATGAGAGCGATGAATTGCCCCTTCTGTACCCGCACGCCAAGCTTCTTCAATTCAGCCGTCGGCTTGAAGATACCTGTCGGTGCCCACACGCCCTCAATCTTGTTGCCATTCTCGTCTTCTTCTTGAACGGCAGGGATGTGAGGAATACCTGAAGCGACTTTCTCTGCGTGTACCAATTGGACAACGTAGCCATTATCAAGGATGAGCTCCAAGAAGAGGCCAGCCCCACCGCCAATTTGATGACTGACGCCTTGGTCATCGACGTACGTCAGGAAGAAGCTTTGGTAAGACGAATATATACAGCCGCTGGCAGGCGCAAAAATCGGTACGCCAAACCCTTTATTTGGATGGGTGCTGAACTCGAAATCCAGTGCTCCATGCACTGCCTCGGGCTCGCCAGGACTCACGTGAGCCTCTTCGTCTTCAGAGACGATCCAGCCTTGGCTGACCGTCAGACCATTATGCTTGCTGATCTGCCGCGCAAAGGGCATGGCCAGAAAAGGCTCAAGGTCGCCTTGCGGTGCAACGTATGGAGCCTCGGCGCACGTGTTGTCGTCCTGTGGATGCGCTGTAGCTACCGGTGGAGCAATCACCCCCAATACACCAAGCAAGAGGGTGAATGCAAGCAAACTACTTATCTTGCGCACTATGAGTCTCCTCATTGTCAAAGTGCAATTGAGGGGCACTATGAGATGCCCAAACTAATGTAATTTAATAATTATTTAATTACTATAAGATTTTTAACAGAAGCTTACAATACCGCCTGTTATAGTTGGCGCTGCGACGCGTTGCAAAAGATATATTAAATTTAGAAAATTTACAAAAATAAGGAGATATGTATGGATGTTATCACCGTTGGCCTCGGCCTTGTTCTTAATGCTGTGCTTAGCTTAAGCGCCTCAATTTGGGGTTTCATTAGCTGGTAATTTGCTATCCTGAAGGGCTGTCAACTGACAGCCCTTTGTTCTTAATAATCCTATTCCAGCAAGACAGTCGTAGTTTGTTAAAATTAAATTATGCATAATGCTATTCTTATGCTGTATGGTAATTTTGCTCTGCACCCCTGGCAAGAGGATATGTTTACGCGGCCAGATAGGTTGCAGGCAATGTTGCACGAGCGTGGTTTAGAATTTCATATTGGCTGCGTCACTCAGGTGCCGAGCAAAAAAGACGAATTGCCAACGAGTAGAATTGCTCAAAACCCTATTTATGATGCTGAAGGCACTTTATTGGAAGCCAACTTTAAAGCCGGTGACATTTCTAAATACCCAGTCGTTATTGATCATTGGGTGGCAAATTTTCAACATGAAGTCATCCACGATGATGGTTCAGTTGAAAGAGTCGCTCACGGAATTGGTTTGCCAGCGGAGCGCCTGATTAATCACAAATCAGTACAAACATTTGGCAATCGTAAAGATTACATGCACAAGCTTTTAGAAAATTGCGGCGTCGCTATTGATACCTTCAGGGTGCACGAGATTGATCAGTTAGCAGCCAAATATGGCCAGCAGCCAATAATTTATAAACCGCTTGGAGGCTCACAAAGCATTGGCATTGCTACTTTTGATTCGCCACATGATTTGAAAAAAGCCTTGAAAGCGGGCAAACTGTTACCCAATGGACTTATACAGCCTTTTTTCGATGTCACACAACCAATCAAAAACTTGATCCCGCTCAATAATCAACAAGCAAAACGATTAAAAGCCTGTAATAGCACCGCCAATCGCCCCCGTGATTTGCGCATGCATGTTATGGTGGCAACTGACAGCCAGGGTCAGCGCACCATCAAAGCCTATCCAATGCTGAAGGTCGGTGCTCAAGGTGCAAACAAATTGCCGTTTGACCAACTGATCGCCTTGCATCCAGACAGTTTTCCGCCAGACTCATATATTTATCAAAAAAGTATTGAAGCTGCCGAGGCTCTGGCGCAAACAACTGGCGTACCTTATTTATACGGAGCAGTTGACTGGCTTTATGCTTGTCCGCCAGGAAAAACGGAAGGTCAATTTTTAGTTGGTGACTTTAACTGCCGCGGCCCGGGGTTGTGGCATGAAGCTACACCAGCACGAGAAGCATTTGTTGAGTTATTGGCCTCCATGGCAAATAAAAATAATACGTGATCCCGAAAACCCCATAAGAAGGTTCTGTCGCGCGGCTCTCCTAGGTTTACTTTGAATTTCTATTAGGTGATCATCATTCATTTATTGCTTGAGAAACAATTGCCGTCAGGGCTTCTATAGGCAATCTACCGTCAGGCGAGGCATTGATACGCCACTCATGAACGTCAGTATCAAAATAAGCTACAGGGATACCATTCGCATACTGTATGTGCTGCAACTCTGGGCCTACATGAGCTAAAAGTTGAGTATGCTGATCTATTGGGATAGTAAGTTCATCAAATGTTTGGCCCCAACCCTCATTCTGTTCAACAATCATTGCGGCCCCAGAATAACCTGAAGCATTTGGCGCCATCTCTAAGTGAGGAGCTAGTGGCTGGCCAGGGATTGCCGGCAAACGAGGGGTTATGGTTTGCTCCGGAGCTAGTGACCCGTCGCTCATTCGATACAATGCCGCGGCGCCAACAGCAGTACCGACAGCCAAAACGCCTAAGCCTACTTTGCGCAACCAGCTCTTTCTCTGAAAGCCAGTAATCTCAGACCGGGCAGCTAATTTCTCTTTCCAGTGAGCTAACCTATGTTTTATGCAGATACCTGAAGCCCATAATTGCGCGCTTATTTTTTCATGCCATCGTACACCTGGTGGCTGTTCTTGATGAGCATGACAATTTTCTAGTGTATGGTCATGAGCTATATTAGCCTTTGTAGGCCGGAAAACCCACGCACCTAATGTTCCACTTGCGGCAGCCAGCACGGCATCAATATCGATTCCGTAACGCTGCCCGACTGCTCCGCCCAATGCTAGTACAGCTGAAGGCATGTCAACCCAAGCCATGTGCTTAATAAGATCATTCTCGGCTTCTAAAATACCCGTACGACGAGCCAGCTTATTTCGATGCCGAATACCACGGTAAAGGTTGGCCATCAGGAGTGAGTTAAGCGCCAACGAGGCACTCGCCGCATAGACAGTTAGTAGGTCTGGCGATAATTCATGGTCGAGCGCAATATCCATACCAGCTTTTCCAGCTACCGCCAACGAACCCAAACAGATAATCGTATGGCACAACTTTCGGCGTTTCAGCACAGCTTCCTTGGATAATGTGGTGCGCCTTAGCACCGTTTCGGCCTGTATAAAATACCCGGCACCATCACCAATATTATGGAGTGCGTCAGCAGCAAGCGCAGTTGAACCAGCGCCGGCTGAATGTAGTACTCCTGAGACGCCACCTCCAAACCCTTCAAAAACGCCAATCGCAACATTGCCCAGTGCTGCTGCCCATTTCCAGTGCTTTGAGATAATTGGTTCTTGTTCAAGATGATGGTGGTGATGCCCGTGATCATTGGCTGCATCTGAATTTTCAAAAAAAGTTGACACAATAATAGATTGCCGAAGCAACAAAATTTTTGCAAATATATCGCATAAATTAATGCAGTTGCGAAGTTATTTTTCAATAGTTCAGTGGTTGGTGAGAAATTCGATAATGTAGATGAAGTTTTTACTTAGATCTAAGGCTATCACCACTCCTTTCTCCAAACACAGCCTTTCCGGTGGTGCTTGCCACCCTTTTGGGCAGGGAGCACGGTTTGGGAGAAGGATGGTGATAGCCTTAGATTGAGAATCTGCACCACCCATACTTCCTCTGTCAAACGCCGCCTTTTCGGCGGTGCTACTGATCTGTTTGATTAGTAGCACGGTTTGACAGAGGAAGTATGGGTGGTGCAGATTGAGAAAGTTGACACAAATATATATTCCTGTTAATGTATATAATATTATGCTTGACGAAGTAGTTGAAAATATGGCAATTGAACAACTTTGCAAGAAAGAATTTGCTTTTACTATTTCTTTGAAACGGGTTATAGCCCGCGATGTGCCGACAAGTAAAGGCACTTCGACCACTGTCTTTGAAGACACCAGGCGTGCACTCTATGCTCTTTGTATAGCGGAAGCCTCGTTAACTCTCGGTGATGTCAAAGCCATTGTCCGTCATATGGGCATGGAGGCTGATACGTACTTCGCACCTCATGGTCAATCAAACTATTTCCTACACTATGGCCGCCAGAACTTTTACGCGACCTTCCCAGGGCGCAAACTCATTAGTGATGAAGAAACAGATTTTTATCAATCATTAGCCCCATACAACCCAGCTCTCATGCGTATTGCACGAGTAAAGGGCGAGATCAGAGAATACAGTTCTATTTTCCAGCGTTGGCAAAAAACAAGAAATTATAATTACACCCGTATGCAAATACATTCGTAGGAGATAAAAAGCGTTTCAAACTGACAACTGGATTATATCTTTTCAAAAAGAACGCCCCCGAGTAGCTTGCTGACACAGATAGCGACTCTCTTACCTAAACATGACAGCTCCTTGTAAAAGTACTTATTAACATATAAATTAAATTCTGTCAATTTAGTTGAAATGATAATCGCTCTTGAGTGCGTGTCTTTTAAAGACTATACTGCTGGTATTAATAATCTCTAACCTTGAGTCGTACCATAAAATAGTTACCATGTCATAGTTATGATAATATAAACTTAGATAAGACGACATCCGTCTTATCGCACACAGGAAGACATCATGAGTGTAATGACAGCCTTGAAACAGATTGTCCCGCGTAAGCAATTGCGGGTAGCGAGCGCAATAGCCATCCTTGGGGTGGTTGCTGTATTGAGCTCACAGCCATTGTGGCCAGCAGCTACCATTCACTTGAGCAATATTCAATCAGTTTTTTTTATTGCGCTGGGAGTCATTGAAGCTTTGATTTGTGGTGTGGGCTTAGCTTTTGCATACTTAGCGCCGATGCTATTTCGCACCGCAAGACAGCTTCACCCACGCCTTTTCTGGGCAACATACTTTGCCTTAATCTATGGAGCGATCTCATGGGTCATCCACGACAAACTACACGCAATCCTACCGCTTCACAATATATGGGGGCTTATCTGGATTGAATATATTTTTCATCTTCCGCTCGCAGTGGGGGCTGTGCTGCTCATGGTCAGCTTTTATCGATTTGCAGGCGATAAGTAAAGGATGGTTATTCGCCCTGGATGTCTCTGCAAAGACGGGTTGTCGAAAATTGAGCACAAACTAGCGCACTACTGACTTGCTCAAAGCGTCAGGGGCCAGTTACTGGCCCCTGACGCAACGTCTATTATTGGATCTATATTTACTATTCGTACTATACTGAGGACTCTACGGCCACTATGCAAGCGACCGTAGAGTCCTCATGCCTTATGATATTTTTTAGGGATAATGCTCGGTGCAGAACGCCTGATGATTGGGCCAAGTTGTATATGGTCTTGTTTGTGCAACTGGTGGTTGCAGTTGGTTACCAGCCCTACTGAATGTAAGTTGCACCTGCCGACCACTCCTTACCAGCTGATCATAGTAATTACGCCAGGCCACGATACCCTCAGTTACAAGATGCTCCATAGCTTGCCGAATGGCACAATGAGCACAAGCGTTTGATATGGTCAGTTGCCGGCTACTGATCGACTGCTCCAGGAAGTTTGGCTGAAAGTCAACTCTTCCATCGGGCAACACGGTAATAGTGAAAGTCGTTGTGAGCGGGCTTCGCCGAGTGAAGTAAAGCAGTTCCATAAACTCTACGTCGGTCATAGAATTATTAAATCGTCGGTTTACATCCTGGAAATTACGGGCAAAACCGGCTGCTCCAACTAAGACCAATGATGCCAACAAGAGTAAAATACCCAGTACCCATTGGCCAAACCCGTGTGCTTTTGATAAAAAGAGGGTAACGAAAAGCGGTATTAATGCCACATCGACCATGAGCGGGAGTAGACGAGCTCGAAGTATCCCTCTGTCTTTACCTTTATAATGCAGATAAGCAGCCAGCACACTCAAACCTGCACAGAGAAAAAATATTTGCCAGTAACCCCACACGGCAAGCTCCTTCTCTAGAAGATCCCCATTATTAGAATAACATGTTGTTCCTATTAAGCGGCGATGAAGCTATAGAACATGAATGCCCAACCGTTTGCTGAGCTTTTCTGTATCAAAAATGAGTAGCTTGCTCATTTGCGGATGAACGGCCATAAAAGCAGGCCAAGCCCGTTTACGATCTATAAGCCTGTTAACTGGAATCAACAAGGGCTGCACACTATATGCTTGCTCGCGAAGTGTTTTTGGGTGGGTGGCATAGTACAATGCACTGATCATCCGAGAAAAATATTTTGCATCGTCACTTGGCAAACCATCTTCTGTAGCCCGTTGCTGGAAAAGTGGAGCCTGCGGAACAAGGTCATATAGATAGGGGGCAGTGTCTTGCACTATTTCATCCATATAAGGAGGCGCATCAACCCCGGGCACAAATACAAGAGTGTGACTCATAAGGTTTGATAAACTTTCTTGCAAGCGTCGCGCAGCCTCAAGAGCTCTATGATCCCGACTTGGCCTGGCTTGCGTAAGAGTAGAGGTTGTTAGGAGGTCGCCACCAGAATCTATAAGTTTGATATGCGATGGCTTTTGGCCAGTATAGTGAATAATACGTTGAAAATCTTCATGCAAATCACCGCCTGGCTGCATACAAACCACAAACGTTTGGATACCGCGAGCAGCAGTAAGATGTTCGGTTTGGCGAGTACCAACTAACTCAATCTCAGGCGTTGCTTGAAAAATATGATTGCTACCGGGCAATTGTATGGCGCCATGTACTGCTTTTACACTTCCTCTCACTGAAATAAGTACCGAGTTTTTACCTTCGAAAAGATGATCAGCAAAAGCGCCCATATAGGC